>CACYDL010000088.1 GCA_902773195.1 uncultured Lachnospiraceae bacterium | reverse complement strand
TTTTTTTATAAAAACATCGGGCAGCTGTCTTCCGCAGTCTGCCCGATGCCGTCTTTCTGTCTTTCTTTCGTTCTTCTGTTACCGGTTCCGGCGTCTGCCCGATGCCAGGAGCAGCAGGACCGCTCCGGATACGAACAGCAGCGTCAGGAACAGGAACACCGGCGAGTCGTCGCCCGTCTTCACCGGGGCCGTCGTCCCGGTTCCGGGATGGGATCCCCCGCCGCCCGGAGGCGTCGTCGGCGTCGCGGAAGGCGTCACGCTCGGGGTCACACTCGGCGTCACGGAGGGCGTCACCCTTCCGCCCGGCTTGTAGACGTTCGTCACAATGTAGGTGACAAGCGTCTCGGATTCCTCTCTCGAGACCTCCTTTTCGTAATCCGCCGGCACCTCGATCTCGTCCACCGTCCACTTCCGCGAGGCGTCCAGACCGTCCCACTCGTGCCGCCAGCTGCAGGAGGCGTCCAGCTGTACGGTCTCCTTCAGCGATCCGTTCTCATAGAGCCCGACCTTTATCTTCTTCGGCCGGCGGCCCTCCACGTCGTTGGCGTCCTCCCAGTGCTTTTCAACCGCGATTCTGACGGTTCCGCCCTCGTCGGGGATCTTTTCTCCCTTGGTGCTGCACTCCACCTGCCTCAGGAAGCTCCCGTCGTCCTCCTGCATCGGGAGAAACACGAGAAAGGCTCCGAAGGAAGCTCTGTAGCCAAGCTGTTCGAAATCGCCCTTACCGTTCGTCTGGAGAATGAGATAGACGCCGTCCTCCAGATCGTCGAACCTGGCGGTTCCGTCGCTCCCCGTCGTCTGTCTGTCGACGGCGGGAACGGATGATTCCGCGATATGGGAGGCGAGAAGCTTCACCGCCGAGGCGTCCGCCTGCAGCAGTTCCTCCGCCGTCACGCCCGCATCAGAGAAATCTTCCGTCAGCTCCGTGCCGTCGTAGGGAGAGCCCGAGGCGATCTCATAGAGAGACGCCGTCACGCCCGCTATCAGATCCTCCGGATGATAGATGTCCTTCATCCTCACCAGGATGGACCCTTCTCCGCTGATCCCGCCGTGATCGGCCGAGACCGGATAGTCCGGGCTGTCGGCGCGGACCGTCGCCGGGACGCAGGGCAGACTCAGAAGCAGCGTCAGACACAACGCGCATCCGAGGACGCCCATCAGGAATCGTTTTCTTTCCCGCCGCATTGCCGCTGCTCCTTTCTTTGTTTTTCTTCCTCTCTCCTGTCCCGTCTCCGGTCCCTTATCACCTTGATGATGACCAGAAGCAGGAACAGGGCCGCCGCCGTGAAGGCGGCTATCCATTTGCTGCGGTTCGGATTGTCCCTGGAGAGTATCGCTGTCTCCGTGGGCTTCACCGAGAAGTCATAATCCACGCGGGTGCCGCGCACCAGCAGCCGGTGGTCGTTGATGCCGAAGGGCGTGCAGGTCAGCAGCGTCACCAGATCCCGGTCCTTCTCGATGGCGAGATCCTTCGTCTCGTCGGGAAGAACCACCTTGATCTGGTCCACTTCATAGGCAAAATGCCGATCCAGCACGTGTACGAAGAAGAGATCGCCTTCCTTCAGCCTGTTGAGATCCGTCAGGATCTTCCTGGACGCCAGACCGGAGTGGCCCGAGATCACGGCGTGGGAGCCGGAGCCTCCGACCGGCAGAGACGTGTTCTCCACCAGTCCCAGCGCCTTGCCCAGCACCTCGTCCGAAGTTCCGTAATAGACGGCGAGATAGACGCCGATCTTCGGGATCTCGCAGTACCCGATCATCCCTCCGGGCTGCACCATATCGAAGCTTTCGAATTCCGTTCCGGTGAAATCCGTGATATTCGCCCCGGAGAAGGGATCCGCCGGAAAGCTTCTGGGAAGCGTGTCATTGTAGGCGTGGGCCAGGGCCATCTCCCGTTCAAGCTCTGTGGTGTCCATCTCCTCGATCTGCTGCTCGTATTCCTCGATCTCGCGGTTCGCGAAGACATGGTTGACGAACGTCGCGATGGTCGGATAATTGAACATCACGACCCCGGCGAGCACGATGAGCACCGCGAAGATGGTTTTTCCTGCTTTTGACACGACCGGAAGCCCTCCGCCTGAAATGTTGGGATACCCTTTTGAGAGGCATCCCAACGTCGTTATCCTGGATTACCGGCCAGCCTCGCGGGGAGGATCAGGCCTTCTTTCTGCGAACAGCGAACTCATAGTACAGGGCGCCGATCAGGATGATGAGCGCGCCGCCGATCATGCAGAAGAGCGCGGATCTGCTGCCTGTCTCGGGAAGGGAGATGCCCTTTGTATCCTTGACGAGGACGACGATGTCGATGCTGCCGTTTCCGTCCGTCTTAAGCTCCGTCGCCTGGTTCTCGCGGTCCTTGTCATCGCCGTTATCTTCATAACCGGTGGAATTGCCGACCTCGAAGGTGGCCTTGCCCGTCAGGACGTCGTTTCCGTGGCTGTCCACGCCGTTGGTCTCGGCCTTGATGGTAACCGTGATGTCGTTTCCGATGAGGGAGTAGCCCTCCGGAGCCTTGGTCTCGTGGATCTGATAGGTCGTGCCGTCCTTGCTGCCCTCGAGGCCGGATACGCTCACGCGTCCGTCTTCGTCCGTCGTGACGGAGACTGCTTCATCCTTGGAGACCACGACCGGCTTGCCTTTGTCGTCATAGGTCACGATCGCGATCTTGCTGCCGTCGGCATCGAGGATTTCGAATTCGGCGCCTGCCAGATCCTCGTAGATGTCGTTCTTGTCGACCTTGCGGATGTCGAAGCCGAACGTGAAAGTCTTGACTTCGTCATTAAGCGTGCCGTAGCTGTCCTCTTCGTTCGGGTTGTTCGTGTACTTAAGCTCGATGTCGTTGACGTTGCCTTCCGTGCTGTCGACCTTCGCCTTCTCATTGAGCACCGCGCTGTAGGTGAGCACGACGTCCTTGCCCTGGTTCGCGTAGACCTGCTCCGCGGTCAGCGCGACCACAAAGCCGTGATCCGTCTCTTCCTTGGACTTGAAGGTCTTGATCTCCGTTCCGTCGATGGTGACCTTGAGATCCTTCTGATAGTCAAGGCTGTCGTCCATCGTATCGGAGAGGATGAACTCAAGCTTGTCGGCGTCGAGGTTTTCGATGTGGGAGTAGTTCGGGACCCTGGTGGTGACCTTGTAGCTTACCGTGTCGCCGACGTTGACCGAGTTGGTCTTCTTCTCAGCGCTGTCCTCGACGATCACCTTCTCCAGCGGAATCTTGTCGTCCTTGACCGTGATGGACTTGTTCTCGGTGAGATTGACAAGGATCGGCTTGGAGGCGACGGCGTTCGCCGCTTCCGACTTCGTCTCGCTGACGACATAGAAGCCGATGGGAAGGGCCTCGGAAGTCGCGCCGGCCGCGATCACCGTGCCGGCGATCTTGTTCTCAAGGGCGTACTTCTCGAGTGCGGAGGCCAGGGCCGCCGCGTCGGTGGTGGCGTCGTTGATCCACTCTCCGTCGCCGGGGATCACCGTGCCGTTCGCCACGATCTCTCCGTCGGCGTTCAGCTGATAGGCCTTGCCGGCGCCGAAGAAACCCTTGAACGCGTCGGTCACTTCGTAGGTGTAGACCACTTTGCCGGAGCCGGCGTCATTGGCCGTCGCCTGCATGACCTGGAAGGCGGTATACTCGTTTCCGGCGATGCTCTTGTCCTCCACGGAGGAATCGGCGATGGTGATCGTCGCCGTATTGGCCGGCGCCTCATCCGCGCCGACGGCAATGCTTCCGAGGGCCATCACCGCGGTGACCGCGATCGTGAGTACTCTTTTGAAAAGGCTGTTTTTCATCTTTTTTCTCCTTGTTGTGGTAGTGTGTATGTGTGTAGGTCTCTTTTTAACAATGTTCGTTCCTGTGCGCCGCGGACGACTATCCGCTTCCGCCCGCTCCGGGAGACTCTCCCGGCGGACGCGCCCAGGCGTCCGGCAGCCGGCGTCCGGCATCTCGATTCTCTATCTCAGATCAGCCTCCTTCCTTCGTCTCCCGAAAATGAGGAGTGCCGCTCCGAGCAGCATGGCCGCCGTTCCGAAGAGCATCAGCCGCAGCGCGCCGTTTCCGCCTGTCACGGGCATATTGATGAATCTGTAGTTCTTTACAGTCAGCACCGGTCCGCCGCCTGCGTCCGTCTCTTTCTCCACGGACCAGAGGCTGCTTTCCTTCTCCGCCGCAAGCGTTCCGTCCTCCCCTACGGCAAGGAGAATCGGATCCGCCTCCGAGAACTCGACCGGGCTGTAAAGCTCCGTCAGCCTGTAGCTTCCCGGCAGAAGCCCTTTGTAGGTGATTCTGCCGTTTTCGTCGATCGGGGCTTCCTCCCGTCCCGAGACGTCGGGAACGGGCGTCCACGCTCCGTCCTCCTCCTTCTCCAGCAGGAATCCCACCGATCCCTCCGGCATCGTCTCGCCGGAGTGGCCGTTGAGCTTCCTGACGACGAACCCGTAGGTCCGCTGATTGGTGAAGACTGCTGCGTCCGTCTCCTCCGCGGTGCCGTCCCCGCGAAGATCGAAGTAACGGACCGTGGCGCTTAAGCCTTCTCCGGAGGGCTGAGTCACCGTGACCTCCGCCTTCACCTCGTGGGTGTCGTAGAGGATGCCGTCCTTCTCATCCGGAACCGCCTCGCGGATCCGGTACTCGAAGGTGCCCGGGGCGGTGAAGCGGATCGCGCCGAAGGAGACATTTCCCGAGGCGTCGTTGGCGGCCGTCTTCCGGAGAGTCGTCTCCCCTCCGTCCGACGCCGTCTCCTCAGAGTCTTCCGGCATCGGCGCCCCGGCGCTTACGGGCGTCAGCTCGAAGAGGAACTGTCCGTCCTCCAGTGTGCCGTGCTCCAGATGCTTCTCCGCCGTAAGCTCCGTCTCGACGGGTTCCGGCGTGTACCGGTTGTCGAACCAGAACTTGGCGGTGTAGGTATCTCCGATGTCGGTGCCGGCGCTCTCCTGGTCTCTCAGCGCGTCTCCGTTCAGAAGATCGAAGAAGCGGCTGTCGTCCGGGTAGTCGTTGGTCAGCCTGATGACCGTCTCGCGGGTAAAGCCCGGAATGTCGCCGTTCTGCTCCGTCACCGTGTAGGTTCCCGGCGTCAGGTCGTTCAGCGTGTATTCCCTGCCGCCGTACGCCTGGTCTGCAAAGTCCCTGTAGTATACGGTCTCCTCGAAGCCTTCGGGTCCGGTGATCCTGAAGCTGAGGTTGTCGAGCAGCGCCCGGAGCGTTCCGTCCGGATCCTGCTCCGTGCCGTACTCGCTCGCGTTGATTGTCTTCCAGATCTTGAGGGAGCAGCTGCTGGGAGGAACGGGCTCCGACGCGTTGCTGCATCTCACGACCGCGGTGGCGGTCGCCCCGTTCACCGGCCTGCTGTGAATCTCGCTCGCCCCGTGCCGGGCGTCGGCAGCGATGACCGTTCCGCAGAAGCTTCCCTCTGTGTTCGTGACGGTTCCCGACGGAAGCAGGATGGTTCCCGAGGCTTCCACCAGATGAATCCGTCCGTCATAAGGTACGAATCCGTCCGATCCTCTCCTGACGAAATTGAAAAGGATCTTGTCCGAGGCGGTGTTCCATTCTCCCGCCTTCAGGCCGTTGATCACGAACTTTCCGACTTCGTAATCGCCTCCCTGGAAATCCGTGAGGTCGATGTTGATCAGGAGATGTTCTCCGTCCGCCAGGTATCCGATGCCCCCGGCTTCCGGCTTGTCCACGTTGTTCTGGTCGATTCCCAGGACCCGGGCGACGTCTTCCCGGAAGTTTGTCCAGGCTCCCGCGCGGATATTGATCACGCTGAGCCCGTCGCCTGTCTGGGCCTGCGCCAGCTCCGAGGAGAGATTCCTCAGATTGGCGAATTCATCGGCGAAATCGATGGGGAAGCTTCCCTCGGCCCGGATCACCGTGCCTCCCTCGCCCACATCGTAGCGGGCGCCGGTTCCGTAATTGGTAATCAGGGGATGGCCGTTCATGCCGCCCGTCTGGTCGAGGTTGTTGCCGCTTCCTATGATCAGTACCGCGTCCTGTCCCTTGTTGAGGATGTTGGAGCCCGTGCCGCTGAAGACTTCCACATAGCTCGTGTTTCCGAGATTTGTCGTCGTCTTCGCGACGGTATGGCTGTCCTCGTAGGTCACCGTGTAGCTGTAATCGCCGCTGCGGTAGCTGTCTCCGTCGTTCAGAAGATTTCCTTCCTCGTCCTTCTCAAAGACGATCAGCTCGGTTCCGTCCCCGAAGCTTCCTCTGAAGAGGCCCTGGCCGACGCCGCTGTCGTCCGTCGTGATCAGGAGGTCCGATCCCACCTGCGTCCAGTATCCGCCGTCCCGGCGGTACAGTCCGAAACGGAAGGTTCCGCTCTTCGCTTCACCCGTGACCCTCTTTGTGACGGAGACGGTGAAGCGTTCCGTCGTCACCTCCACCTTTTTGGTGTTGCCGAATTCGTAGGGCGATCCCGTCAGCTCCCGGACGGCGATGGTGCCCTCCATGTGGTTGTTGTTCAGGAAGCGGTCCGCGAATACCGAGAAGCTCCCGGCGATGCCGATCCGCTCACAGATCCCGTCCCAGCTCCACGGGACGGTTCCCGTCCAGTCGTCGCCGATGGGGTTCCTGGTGTGGCTGATGCCGGAGACCGCCATCAGGGAGAGACTGTCCAGCCGGAAGCCGGCCTCGTCTCCGCTCTCCTCGCCGTAGGTCACGTATCCGTCCGTGACCGGCTCCACGAGAATGTCCTCCGGGGCGATGTCGCTGGCGTCCGCTGTCTTGTCGACCGATTCCCGAACCTCCTCCGCGAGGGGGAGATGAACCAGGGTCATCGCATCGGCGTTCTCCGCGTCGAGCTGCTCCGTAAGCTGACGGTTCCTGAACAGAATCGAGAAGCTCACCGAGCCGTTCTCCGGCTCGACTTCCACCTTCTCTCCTTCTTCGGGGGCATCCGTCTCTCCGGATCTTTCCGCCATGAAGGCGATGTCAAAGAACAGGGTATTCTCGCTGGTGTAAATCCGCTCCTCCCGGGGCGTCTCTGCCGTCTGCTGTTCTGCCGCGAGGACCATTTCCTCGTCCCCGAGCTGATAGCCGATGGTCCCGGCGCCGTCGTTGAGGGCGTCCAGATAAGCTTCGTAATTGTAACCGGCCGTATGTTCCGTGACCGGCGTCACCACAAACTCCACGCCCGCCGGCAGGGCCTCCGGATGCTCAAGGACGGCTCTCACCGTCACTCCGTCCGCTTCCGCCTCAAAGACCGAAATCTCATTTCTCGCGGGGATCTCCGCGATTTCCTCCGCGAAGGAGGAGGTGCTCTCCGTGCCGTCTTCCGGATCTTCCGGTTCCTCGACGAAGGAGACCGTCTCCGGGTTCTCCGCCTGGGAATCCGTTTCCTCGGCCCCGACGTCCGCCGGCTCTTCCGCACTGTCCGGGAAGGACAGGGCGTCTTCTTCCGCGTCCCACGGGTTCTCGTCCTGGGTCAGCTCCGGATCCGACTCCGCGTCGTACATGCCGAAAGGATCTTCGACCGATGAATCCGCGTCGGAGGGGTCCTCATCCACGATCACGGTTTCTTCCTCATCCCCGATGAGGACGTCCTCCTCCGGATCCGCTTCCGTCAGGTCCTCCTCATCGCCGTCCGTCCCGCCGGGCTCCTGTATCTCCTCCGCCGTCGATTCCACCGGATCCGTCTCACCGGAAGGTTCGCCGCCGAAGGGCTCTTCCTGATCTTCCTCGTACCACTCGTCCTCCGAGGGTTCTGCCGGATCCTCCTCGTACCACTCGTCCTCCGAGGGCTCCGCCTGGATCTCTTCGTACCCGCCGTCGGCTGCCGGTTCCATCGGTTCCTCTTCG
>CACYDL010000087.1 GCA_902773195.1 uncultured Lachnospiraceae bacterium | reverse complement strand
TCTTCGTCGTAGTTGTCGTAGTCCTCGTCGTAGTTGTCGTAGTCCTCGTCGTAATCCCGGTCGTAGTCCTCGTCGTTGTCGTCGTAGTCCCCGCCGTCATCCTCCTCGTCCTCCTCGGGGGACGGCGTGGGCGTGATCTCGGCGTCGGGGCTCGAGAGGAATTCCCGCGCGTTTTCGGCGCGCTGGGTGTCGGGATACTGGGCGATGATCAGGTTCAGCACCCTGTCGGAATTCTCCTTGTCCCCGCTCATGCTGTAGGCGTGGGCGAGGTAGTTCATGACGTCATAGTCGACGACGCCGGTGGCCATGGCGGCTTCCAGCTTCTTCGCGGCCTCCTCGTAGTTCTTGCTGTTGAAGGCGGCGATGCCGAGCTGCTTGAAGGCCGCGGCCAGCGCCGAGGGAAAATCGGCGGCAATCTTGTCGTAGACGGCCCGTCCCTCCGTCGAGAGGGATTCCGGATCCAGCGACGCCAGGGCGTTGGCCGCCGCGTCGGCGGCGCCGTTGTTGCCCGCGTTGACCGCCGTGATCAGCGCGTCGTAATTCGTCGCCGTCATGCCGGCGGTATCGATCTGATCCTGCGCGGCCGTCACGGTCTCCTCCGACTCCTTGATCTGCTCGGTGAGCGTCTCGATCTGGGCGGAGTAGACGGCCAGATCCGAGGAATACCGCGTGATCTTCTCGTTGGCCCGGCGGTTGACGTTTCTCGTATAGGCCGGGACGAAGAGAAGCCAGATCGCCGCCGCCCCGATGAGGGTGCCCACCAGGATGTTCAGGAAGGACGCCCGGGCGTTGCCGCCCTTGATGACCGTCGGCTGGAGCAGCGTCCGGTCCGTCTCGTCCTCGTAGGAGGCCGGCGCCTCCTCGGCCGCCCGGCGCCCGCCGAGCAGGGAGAAATGCGGCTCCAGGGCGGTGGCCGTCCCGGTCTGCTCGTCCACCTCCCGGAGGAAGCGGAGCGTCGTGGTGTTGGTCTTGTCTATGCGGATCGCCTTCTTCAGGAGCTTCCGCGCCTTCTCGTACTCCCCGCTGTGGATGTAGAGAAGCGCGAGCAGATGGTAGCCCTTGATCAGCTTGGGATTCTGCGCGAGAATCTTTTTCAGCTGGATGAGGGCCACGTCCTCGTTGCCCTCGAAGCAGTTCTGAAGGGCGAGATTGTACTTTTTGATGGTCTGGTTGATGATATCGAGCCGGTTCGCGTCCTGCTGCAGATTTCGGATGTACTCGGCCGCGATGTTGTCCTCCGGCTGGATGTTCTTGGAAATGACCCACTCCGAGAGGGCGGACACGACCTCGCCGGTCTCGAAATAGACAAGACCGAGAAGGTTTCTTGCCGGGACGTTCAGCTTATTGAATTTCAGGCTTCGCTTCAGCTGGTCGATCGCGCCGGAAAGGTCGCGGACCTGCGCCTTCTCCAGCCCCTGGTTGTAGTACAGCCCGGAGAGCACGATCGCCTGCTTCTGCACCGACACGTCGCAGCCGCACTTCGGACAGTACGCCGACTCGGTGAGCTCAGCGCCGCAGTTCATGCATTTCATATCTTATCTGTCCTTTTCGCTTCCCGAGGTTTCCTTCAGCATCTCCTTCAGGATGTCGATGACGTCCGTCAGGTCTCTCGAATAGATCGCGCCCTCCGCCTCGTCCACGTCGAGCGACGGCGTAAATTTCTTCAGTTCCTCGTCATAATTGATCATGAATATATTCCTCCGCCGTTCCGGCCAGATAAAGACTGCCGCAGATAAAGAGACAGCCGCTGCCCTGCAGTTTCCGCGCGGCCCGGTACGCTTCCCCGAAGTCCGCCAGGACTTCCGCGTCCGGTCTCCCGTATTTCGCGAACAGCTCCCTCAGCGTCGCGCTGAGGGTCTTTCTCGCGCCGTCGATCTCCGTCACGATGACCGCGCTCCAGGGCACTTCCTCCGCGAGAATGCGGATCATCTCCGAGTAATCCTTGTCGTTCACGGCGGAGAAAATCAGCACCGCTCTCCCGCCGTCCCGGATCAGCTCCGCCGCCTCGACGAACCTCCGGATCCCGTCCTGATTGTGCGCCCCGTCGAGGAACACGCGGGGAGCGATCTGCTCCATCCGCGCCGGCCACTTCATGCCGGCAAGCCCCTCCGCCGCCTGCGCGGCGGTGACCCTTCCGTAAAAGGCCGGTTCTCTCTCCGCCAGGACCTTAAGGGCCAGCAGGGAGAGGGCCGCGTTCTGAACCTGATAGGGCGCGTAGGTCCTCAGTGTGTAGCGCGCACGTCCATCATAGCGGAACGCGGTGCAAAAATCAATCTTCCCGGGAGAAGACGTTTCAATTTCATAGTCCGACGGCAGAAGGGAAAACGCGTCGGAGCCAAGGCGTCCGGCGGTCTCCCGGATCACCCGGGCCGCGTCGGGACAGGCCGCGTCGTATACCACGGGCACGCCGGGCCGGATGATGCCCGCCTTCTCCGCGGCGATCTCGGGAATCGTGTCCCCGAGATATTTCATGTGATCGAATCCGATCTGGGTGATCACGCAGAGGTCGGGGCGCCCGATGCTGGAGGTCGCGTCGAGCCGTCCTCCCAGGCCGGTCTCCATGACCGCGATCTCCGCCCCCTGCTCCCGGAACCACACGCAGGCCATGAGGAACAGGAACTCAAAATACGAGGGATGGGCCTCCCCCGCGGCCGTCAGCCTCTCCACCGCTTCCCGCACCTCCCGGAAGACCCGGACAAAGTCCTCGTCCGGGACCGGCCTCATCCCGATCCGCATGCGCTCGTTGACGCGCACGAGATGGGGGGAGGTAAAGAGCGCCGTCTTCATCCCGGCCCCGGTGAGCACCGACGTCAGGTAGGAGCACACGCTCCCCTTGCCGTTGGTGCCGGCCACGTGGATCACGCGGAAGCTCCGGTCCGGCGCTCCGAGGGCGTCCAGGCACATTCTCGTGTGCGCGTTGGAATTCTTCACGGAGAACCTGGCGATATTGTCGATATAATCACATGCCTCGCGAACTGCTTCCATTTCACCCGCCGCGCGGAGGCGGTGCCGTACCGCCCTTCGCCGCGCGTCCCTGAGATTCGTTTTTATGCGTCTTTTCCGGCCGCGCCGTTTCTCAGCCGCTCTCCGCGCCGTCCGTTTCCGCCAGCCGCCCGGATCCGTAGACCAGGGTGTTGGAGGTTCCCAGAACCGTCCCGTCTCCGGAGTTGCTCACCACGGCGACGCCGACCCAGTCCCCCTTCTCCAGCTGCAGGCCGTCGACGAGGAGCTTTTCGTCGGACAGGTAGGTCGTGTCGACGAGGTCTCCGTTGACCTGGAACCGGCAGGACTGCGTGAAGTTCTGTCCGAGCACGTAGTACACGCCGCCCAGGGACATCTTCTGGATCTTATCCACCCGCACCGGCTTCTCGCCCATCGCCAGAACCGTCTCGTTCCACGGGTTCGTCATCCCGCAGGCGTAGCGCTCCCCGTAGAGGAGGTCGTACTGAAGGATCTGCATGTTGTAGTAGTAGTCGCCCTTGTTCCTCATGGCCTGCTGATACCGGAACATGACGCCCTCGTGGATCCCGACCCGGCCGAGAAGGTCGGCCACCGCCTGATAGGCCCGGACCTTTCTCTCCTTCCGCTCCAGATCGAAATTGCTCCAGATCAGGTAGTCCGTGTCGAACACCGTGGCCCTGCCGCGGAGATCCCGGTCGGTGAGCCCCATGGTGGGAAGATGGTCCCCGTAGAACAGCACGACGGTCTTCTCATCCCTCGCCTCCAGATCGGCGATCAGATCCGCGACGAACTGATCCTCCTCGTGAATCTGACTGACGTAGTACTCCCAGGCGTACTTTTTTCCCTGGGAGCCCGCGCCGGAGACGGTGATCTCCGGATCGTAGAGCACCTGATCCTCCGGATAGGCGCCGTGGGGCTGAACGGTCACGACGTACACAAAGTCCCGGTTTTCCGTGGAGTCCAGCGCCTCCCCGATGTACGGGAGCAGGCAGCGGTCCCGCATCCAGCCGTTCTCGTTGACGTCGTTCTGGGTATTCATGTATTCCCCCGGCGTGAACGAGTTGAAGCCCAGGTGCGGGTACACCTCGTTCCGCCCGTAGAACTCCGCCTCGTTGTTGTGAATCACATGGGAGGTATAGCCCAGGTCGGAAAGAACGTAGGCGGCGCTCTCGCAGGTATCCTTCCGGAGCACCCCCTTGTAGGGGTATTCCCCGGCCCCGAAGAAGCGGAGGCTCATACCCGTCAGCGTCTCAAACTCGGAGTTCACGGTGCCCGCCCCCACGGTGGAGACGGTGTAGAGGCCCGAGGAATACTGTTCGGAGAGCGCGTGCCAGTTGGGAAGAGGATCCTCGCTGAAGCGCAGCCATTTCACGCGGGTGGGATCAAAGAAGGACTCCAGCTGCACCACGACGATGTTGGGGAAGCCGCCGTCCTCCGCCGCGGTCTCGGGAAGCTCCCCTTCCTCGTCCAGCACCTTCTGCACCAGCTCCTCCGAGTAGCCGTGGGGCTGGGAGATGCCCGTGTCGAAGATAGTCACCGCGAGACTGTAGGGGAAGCCGTAGTCGAGATAGGCGTAGGCGATATTGCTGAAATAATCCGTGAGGATTTTGTGCTCCATGCCGTACCGGGTCAGGCCGGCCAGGGCCAGAACCGCGCAGGTGATCCCCGGGATGTAGATCTTCCACCTCATCTTCCCTTTGTACTTCGGGGAGACAAACAGGAAGACGACGAGAAAGACTGCCGCGATGCCAAGGGACACGACGACGGCTCCCAGCTCGAAGGCACTCATGTATTTTCCCGCGACGCGGAAGGCGTCGCCGATCATCCCGAAATCGGGGCCGGTGAGGGGCGTCACGCGGTTGGCGAGAATGATCCCGTTGGCGATGCCCAGCGTCAGCCAGAACAGCGCGGCGAAAACCCGGTAGAACGCCCTCTTCCGGACGAGGTAGGCCGGCAGGGTCGTCACGAACAGAATCAGGACATTATAAAAGAAGACCGGCGTCCGCTCGTCAAGAAAAACGAAGGCCTGCCTCAGTGAATGGCGGGCCATCGCCTCGATCAGAAAGTATCCCGCGAAGCAGGCGGCAAAATGAAGCAGGAGAGAAAAGCGGTTCAGCCCCCTGACCTTTCTCTCCGCCGCTGCCTCCCTCTCAGGATCCGCCGGACGCGGAGTCTTCCTGTGAAATAGCTTACCTGTACCTTTCAAGCTGCTCCTCGATCTGCTGCTTCATTGCGATGTACTTCGCGAGCTTCGCCTTCTCCTCCTCCACCTTCGCGGCGGGAGCCTTGCTGACGAATCGGGGATTGCCGAGCATCCCGTTGGAGCGGGCGATCTCCTTGTCCATTCTGGCGTTCTCGGCCGTGAGGCGGGCGATCTCCTTCTCCCGGTCGACCAGCTCGTTCAGCGGGATGTAGGCCGTCGCGCGGCTCATCACGACGGACACCGCGTCGCTGCCGGCCGCCGCGTGGTCTCCGCCCAGCCCGATGTGCTTCGCGAACACCATCCTGCCCATGTCGCCGATGGAGGCGATGAGGCTCCGGAACATCTTCTCCGCGGCCTCGTCCTTGCAGACGATGAAAAGATCCGTCTTCGTCTTCGCGGGGACGTTCATTTCGGTCCGGATGTTCCTGACGCCCCTGACCAGTTCCTGGAAGGAGGCGATCATCTCCTCGTCCTCCGGGAAGCTGAGGGAAGGATCGTACTCCGGCCATCTGGTGGTCATGATCGTAAACTCGTCCGGATTGAGGGTGCAGTAGATCTCCTCCGTGATGAAGGGCATGTACGGATGAAGCAGCTTCATCGACTGCCCGAGCACATACTTCAGAGTCCACAGCGTCGCGTTCTTCGCTTTGGCTCCCTCCTCCGAGTCGTCGCCGAAGGTGAGCTTCGCCATCTCGATGTACCAGTCGCAGAACTCGTCCCAGAGGAAGTCATGGATCTTCTGAACCGCGATGCCGAGCTCGTACCGGTCCATATTTTCCGTCACCTCCCGGGCCACCGTGTTCACGCGGCTCAGGATCCAGCGGTCGGCGGGCCGGAGAGACGCAAGCTCCGGTCTCTCCAGCTCCCCGTCGGGCAGATTCATCATGATGAAGCGGCTGGCGTTCCAGATCTTGTTGGCGAAATTGCGGCTGGCCTCCACCTGCTCCCAGTAGAATCTCAGGTCGTTGCCGGGGGCGTTGCCCGTGACGAGGGTGAGACGGAGCGCGTCGGCGCCGTATTTGTCGATCACCTCGAGGGGGTCGATGCCGTTCCCGAGGGACTTGCTCATCTTCCTGCCCTGGGAATCCCGCACCAGGCCGTGAATCAGCACGTGGTGGAACGGGCACTTCCCGGTATGCTCGTAGCCCGAGAAGACCATCCGGATGACCCAGAAGAAGATGATGTCATATCCCGTGACGAGGACGTCCGTGGGATAGAAATACTTGTATTCCGGCGTCTCCTCCGGCCAGCCCAGCGTCGAGAAGGGCCAGAGGGCGGAGGAAAACCAGGTGTCCAGCGTGTCCGGATCCTGAGTCAGGTCCGTGCTTCCGCAGTCCGGGCAGACCTCCGGGGCCTCGCCGGCCACGATCATCTTCCCGCACTTCCCGCAGTACCACGCGGGAATCCTGTGGCCCCACCACAGCTGTCTCGAGATGCACCAGTCGTGGATGTTCTCAAGCCAGTTGAGATAGATCTTGGTAAATCTCTCCGGCACGAAGGTCAGGTCGCCGTTCTTCACGGCCTGGATCGCCGGGCGGGCCAGCTCCTCCATGCGGACGAACCACTGCTGCTTGATCATCGGCTCGATCGTCGTGCCGCAGCGGTCGTGGGTGCCGACGGCGTGGGAGTGGGGCACCACCTTCACCAGAAGTCCCAGCTCCTTCAGGTCGTCGACGATCCTTCTGCGCGCCTCGTAGCGGTCAAGCCCCTCGTATTTTCCTCCGAGGCTGTTGATGGTGGCGTCGTCGTTCAGAATGCAGATCTCCGGGAGGGAGTGGCGTTTGCCGACCTCGAAGTCGTTGGGGTCGTGGGCCGGCGTGATCTTCACGCAGCCGGTCCCGAACTCCTTGTCCACATAGGAATCCGCGATCACCGGAATCGTCCGCCCCGTGAGCGGAAGCTCCAGCATCTTTCCCACCAGGTCCCCGTACCGCTCGTCGTCCGGGTTGACGGCGACCGCCGTATCACCCAGAAGGGTCTCGGGGCGGGTCGTGGCGATCTCCACGAATTTCCCCTCTTCTCCCACGACGGGGTAGTTGATGTGCCAGAAGAAGCCGTCCTGATCCTCGTGCTCGACCTCGGCGTCCGACAGGGACGTCTGGCAGGTGGGGCAGGGGCACCAGTTGATGATACGGTTCCCCCGGTAGATCCATCCCTTCTCGTACAGGCGCACAAAGACCTCCTCAACGGCCTTCGAGCAGCCTTC
>CACYDL010000086.1 GCA_902773195.1 uncultured Lachnospiraceae bacterium | reverse complement strand
CATGTCGCCCGAGTACTGGATTCCGCCGTCCGCTATGATCGGCTTTCCGTACTTTTCGGCGGCCTTGGCGCATTCAAGCACCGCGGTAATCTGCGGCACGCCGATTCCGGCGACGACTCTGGTCGTGCAGATGGAGCCGGGTCCGATTCCCACCTTGACCGCGTCGGCCCCTGCCTCGAAGAGGGCGGCCGCGCCCTCCTCCGTCGCCACATTGCCGACGATCAGCTGAAGATCCGGATAGGCTTCCTTGATCTCCCTGGCGGTCGCGATGATATTGGCGGAATGGCCGTGGGCGGAATCCACGACGATCACGTCGACGTGGGCCTTGAACAGCGCCTCCACCCTCTCCATCACGTTCTTTGTGATGCCGACGGCGGCGCCGCACAGAAGGCGGCCCTGGGCGTCCTTGGCGGCGCTGGGGTATTTTATCGCCTTTTCGATATCCTTGATGGTGATCAGACCCTTCAGGTTGCCCGCCTCGTCGACGATCGGGAGCTTCTCCTTCCTCGCCCGGGCCAGGATCTGCTTGGCCTCGTCCAGGGTGATCCCCTCCCGCGCGGTGATCAGGCCCTCGGAGGTCATCTGCTCCCGGATGGGCCTGGTGAGATCCGTCTGGAACTGGAGATCCCGGTTCGTGATGATTCCCACCAGCTTTCTTCCCTCGGTGATGGGCACGCCCGAGATTCTGTACTTCGACATGAGGGCGTTGGCGTCGGCCAGCGTGTGCTCCGGTGAAAGGAAGAACGGATCCGTGATGACCCCGTTCTCGGAGCGCTTGACCATGTCCACCTCTTCCGCCTGCTGCTCGACCGACATGTTCTTATGAATGATGCCGATTCCGCCCTGGCGGGCCATGGCGATGGCCATCCGGTGCTCCGTGACCGTGTCCATACCGGCGCTCATCATGGGAATGTTGAGGCGGACGGACGGGGTCAGATTCGTCGAGACGTCGACCATATTGGGTGTCACTTCCGAATACTGGGGAACAAGTAAAACGTCGTCAAAAGTAATGCCGTCTCCGATAATCGATGCCATCTGTCTGTCCTCCTGAATGTCTGCCGCGCGTCCTGGCGCTTTTCACCTTGGGCTGGTCTGTTTCAGTATAAAAACACCTTTCTCGGAAGCCGTCTCCTCAGATCCTCGATCATCCTGTCGTCGAGATGAAGGAGAATCTTCTGACTGTTCTCTCCGCCCTTCACGATCACATAGGTCTTCATGTCGGGATCCCCGGAGGAATAGTCGACGGTCCTGAAAGTGCTGCCGTAGCTGTCGAGCTCGTGGGAGCCGAGCGGGGCGATGCATTCCACGTCAGAGGTGTCGATTTTGGCGACATCCTTCCTGCTCTGCTTGGAGAACACCTTCGCCACGTCGATCTGGCCGTTGACATAGCTGTACTCGTACTCCACCTTGAATCTCGGCCAGATAAAATACGTCGCTATGGCGACGGCAAAGAAAACAATCATAAAAATCGGCCCGAGCAGAAAACCCGACAGGACCGATATGACAAGAACGACGATCATCAGCGCCTTCAGAAGCGTATCGATCGTCCGGGGCCTGCGCTCAACGATCAGTTCAGAAAAAAAATCATCCATGGCGTTTTCTCCTTGCGGATATGCTTCGGACGAGCCCGTCTTCCCCCGGACGGATCTTCCGGCAGGAGGCCGCGTCTTCCGCCCGTTCCTTCCGCGTCGCCTCTTCCGGGCGGCCGTTTCAAAATATTGTAACACCGAAGACGGGTCCGCGCAACGTAAAAAAGGACCCCGGACGGAAAGTCCGGGATCCTTCGTATTTCGCATTTCCCGCGGAAACCGCCGGGGTCCGCACACAAGCGCACGGTTACCGGTGTCCGTTCACGGAAATTACATCATGCCCATTCCGGGATTGCCTGCCGGCGCGGCCGGTTCCGGCTCCTTGATGATGGAGACGGCCGACTCGGTGGTCAGCAGCGTGGCGGCGATGGAAGTCGCGTTCTGAAGGGCGGATCTGGTAACCTTGACGGGATCCAGAATGCCGGCCTCGACCATATCGACGTACTCGTCGGTCAGCGCGTTGAAGCCGATGCCTTCCTTGGCGTTCCTGACGTTGTTGACGATCACGGCGCCTTCCTGGCCCGCGTTGACGGCGATTCTGTAAAGCGGGGATTCAAGAGACTTTCTGACGATCTCGGCGCCCGTCTTCTCGTCGCCGGTAAGTTCGCCGATCACCTCGTCCAGCTTCAGAGCCGCGTGTACGAACGCAGATCCGCCGCCCGCGATGATGCCTTCCTCGACAGCGGCCTTGGTCGCGTTGAGGGCGTCCTCCATGCGGTACTTCTTGTCCTTCATCTCGGTCTCGGTGGGAGCGCCGACGCGGATGACCGCTACGCCGCCCGCCAGCTTGGCCAGACGTTCCTGAAGCTTCTCGCGGTCGAAGTCGGACTTCGTCTCGGCGATCTGATTCTTGATCTGGCCGACTCTGTCGGCGATGGCTTTCTTGTCGCCGTAGCCGTCGACGATCACCGTGTTCTCCTTCTGGACCTTCACGGCCTTGGCGCGGCCGAGCTGCTCGATGGT
>CACYDL010000085.1 GCA_902773195.1 uncultured Lachnospiraceae bacterium | reverse complement strand
GTGATGATCTTCGGGCCGGTGACGTAGTCGCCGTACTCGGCGGTGTTGGAGATCGAATATCTCATGCCCGCGAAGCCGGACTCGTAGATCAGGTCGACGATCAGCTTCATCTCATGGATGCACTCGAAGTAGGCGTTTCTCGGATCATAGCCGGCTTCCGTCAGAACCTCGAATCCGGTCTGCATCAGCTTGCAGATGCCGCCGCACAGGACTGCCTGCTCGCCGAAGAGGTCCGTCTCGGTCTCCGTGCGGAACGTCGTCTCAAGGATACCCGCGCGGGCTCCGCCGATGGCGGCGCCGTAGGCGAGGGCTCTGTCGAGGGCCTTGCCCGTGGCGTCCTGCTGGACGGCGACCAGCATCGGGGTTCCCTTGCCGGCCTGGTACTCGGAGCGGACGGTGTGTCCCGGAGCCTTGGGAGCGATCATCGTGACGTCGACAAAGGCGGGAGGAACGATCTGGCCGAAATGAATGTTGAAGCCGTGCGCGAACATCAGCATGTTGCCTTCCTCAAGGTTCGGCTCGATATCCTTCTTGTAGAGACCGGCCTGAAGCTCGTCGTTGATGAGGATCATGATGATATCCGCCTGCTTCGCGGCCTCCGCCGCGGTGTAGACCTTAAATCCCTGTTCCTCCGCTCTCTTCCAGGAACGGCTTCCGTTGTAGAGACCGATGATGACGTCATAACCGGAGTCCTTCAGGTTCAGCGCGTGGGCATGTCCCTGTGAGCCGTAGCCGATGATCGCAATCTTCTGTCCTTCCAGCAGGGACGGATTGCAGTCTTCCTGATAAAAGATCTTTGCCTGTGCCATAATGTGTTCGCTCCTCTCTTACTCTTGGGTATTGACAGTAAATCTATAAGCTGTTCCGCGGGGATCGTCTCCGCGCGGATCTCAACTCCAAAAAACAGATCACAGATAGACGACGTCCGCCGCTCCGCGGGAGAGGCCCGTGACGCCGGTCCTCGCGATCTCGAGGATCTCGTAGTCGCTCAGCATGTCGAGCAGGGCGGCGAGCTTCGACTGCGAGCCCGTCAGCTCCACGATCAGCGAGTCCTTCTGCACGTCGACGATGTTCGCGCGGAAAATATCGGCGATCCCGATGATGTCCCTCCTGGTCCTCGCGTCGGCCCTCACCTTCACGAGGATCTCCTCGCGGACGACGGACTTGCCCCTCTCGAGAACCTTGATGTCCAGCACGTCCTCCTGCTTTCTGAGCTGCTCGACGATCAGGTGAAGCACCCTGTCGTCCCCGCGGCTCATGATCGTCATGCGGGAGATATTCGGATTGGAAGTCACGCCTACCGTAAGGCTGTCGATATTGTAGGCCCGTCTCGAGAAAAGGCCGGCGATCCTGGTGAGGACGCCCGAGGCGTTGTCAACAAGCAGTGATAAGATAAATGTATCCATAGCAGCTCCCTTCCGGCGCGTCCGGCGCCTTCCCTTTTCCTCCGCGTCCGGGAACGGGCGGAGCGGGCCGACGCATTTCCCTCATTTTACCGCAGAATCACACTTTGTCAATCCGAAAACAGATCGCGCAGGAATACCTCGATGTTCGCTCCGTTTTCGGATCCCTCGGCCACGGCCGCGATACAGTCGCTGCTGCCGCTCAGCATGAGATCCTCCCAGATCTTGCTTCCCTTCAGGCTGATGCCGTATCTTCCGACCTCCCCTTTGCCCTCGGGGCTCTCGATATCGGGCTCCACGTAGCCCTCGCTGAGGTCAGGACCCGCGGCCTCCACGATCCGGTCCGACAGGCTGTCGAGGAAATCCCGGTCCAGCGCCTCGTCGAGCTCCACCATGTAGCCGAGTCCGGCAAGATGGCGGAAGGTCTCCTCCGTCCCGATGATGAGGTCGACCTCGTTGACGGCCTGTCTGGCCTGGATCGTCATGATCTGATGATACTGGCTGTCGCTGTAGCCGCCGGCCAGGACCACGATCTCGCGCTTCTCCGTCAGGCCCAGGTCCTCCCGGAGCCTGAGGTTAAACGCCTCCGACGCCTCCTCGTCGAAGTAATCGTCGAATACGTAGACGCCCAGCGCGGTGATCTCCCGGGGGCTCATCACGTGATGGATAAACCAGACCGCGAAGATCAGGATCGCCGCTGCCGCGGCGGTCTGCGCGAGGTAGTAGGTGCAGAAATGCTGCGCTTTCTGGGACAGCGTCATTTCCTTCCAGCGGTCTCTTTCGTATTTCTTCTCTTCGTCCGTCATCCCGCGCTCCTCATGCTCCGCTGCCTCTCCAGGCCTGCCCGGCGACGTACTGGATAAACTGCTGCGCCGTGCGTCCCGAGATGCCTCCGTGGGCAATCTCCCACTTGTTTGCCTCCTGCAGAAGCTCTTCCTCCGACATCGTGATTTCCGGATAGCGGGAGGCCAGCTCCGTGACGATCCGGTTGAATTCCTTCGGCGACGGCCGGAAGTAGCCGATCTGCACGCCGAACCGGGCCGACAGGGAAAGCTTCTCCGAGACGGTGTCGGTCTTGTGCAGCTCGTCGTCCCCGTCCCTTCTGTCCTTCCAGCTCTCGCGGATCAGGTGCCGGCGGTTGGAGGTGGCGTAGATCACGACGTTTTCCGGCTTCGTCTCGATGCCTCCCTCGATCACCGCCTTCAGATACTTGTACTCCGTCTCGAAATCCTCGAAGGACAGGTCGTCCATGAAGATGACGAAACGGTAGTTCCGGTTCTTGACCTCCGAAATCACCCTGGACAGGGACCGGAACTCATGTCTGTAGATTTCGATCATGCGGAGGCCCTGGCTGTAGTAGCGGTTCAGGATCGCCTTGACGCTGGTGGATTTTCCCGTCCCCGCGTCGCCGTAGAGGAGGACGTTGTTGGCCGCGAAGCCCCGCACGAAGGCCTCCGTGTTCTCGATGAGCTTCTGCTTCTGGAGCTCATATCCCACCAGGTCCTCGAGGACGACGTCGCTCGTCGCGGTGATGGGAACCAGAAGCTCCTTTCCGCTCTCGTCGATCCGAAACGCCTTGTTGAGGCCGAGCTTTCCGACGCCGTAATTCCGGTAGAAGTCGGTGACGATGCGGTACATCTCCCCCGCGTCCCGGGCCTTTTCGATGGATTCGCTCAGCTCCCGGACCTTCTCGCTGACGCTCTTGTTGAAGATTCTCTCCTTCTTGCCGACGGCCCTGTAGTCGCTGATCACGCGGAAGCAGTCGATCCCCAGGGCTTCTTCAAGGGGACTGAAATCATACCGGAAGAGCTCCAGGAAGACGGCGAAGTCATTTTCCGCGAAATGGTTCACCGACCCCTCGTTGGCCCCGACCTTCTCGGAGACCAGCGTAAAGGGCGTCTCGGTCGTCGCCAGCAGATAGGCGAGGTAATTGTGCCAGAGGTTGCGGTCAAAGCCGTAGGTGGTGGAAAGATCGAGGAGCCGGTTGATCTGGTCGAGGATCTCTCCCGTCAGCTCCTCCTTCCCGTAATTTCCTTCGCTGAATTTCTGACAGATCTCCGAGAGCCGGAACAGGATGCTGTCCCTGGGAATCTTCCTGTAAATAATCAGCTTTGAGGTCAGTCTGTACATGTTCGTTCCCCTTTCCGGTCAGAGAGAATAGTCGAATTCCTTCTTTTCCAGATGCGTGTTCTTCCAGTTCATCAGATACGCCGTCATCTCGTGGAGGCCGGCCCCGTTCATGACGCGGACCGCCTCCTCCGCCAAGCGGTCGTCCAGGAAGCCCTCCTCCGCCAGCTCCCGCAGGAGATCCGGCCTGGACTCCGACGCGATCAGCCGGATCACCTCGCCGGTCCTGGAGGCGATGGTCTCCCGGTAGAAGGCCTTCCTCTCCTCCGTCAGGTCCCGGGGCATCCGGAGCCTGGCGAGAATCATCTCGACCCGTCCGGCGTCCGGATACCAGCTGTCGAGCTTCGCGTCGTATCCGGAGAAATCATAGAGCTTCCCGCCCCGGCCGAAGCCCCGCAGAAGATCCTTCAGCAGATAGGCGTTCCCCGCGGGGAAGACCACGCCGAAATCTCCGCCTCTGACGCGGGCCTCCCGGAGCGGGCAGCCCCGGAACGCGTCGGGGGCGATCTCCCGGACCGTCGCCGGGAACGAGACCGCCTCTACGCCGATGCCGGCGAAGGCCTCCCGGCCGATCTCCCGGACGTCTTCGGGAAGATCGATCCTGCGGTCTTCCCCGAACCATCTCACGATCCGCTTTCCGTCGGGAAGCTTTCTGAAGAGACAGTTCCCGTCCCGGCCGAAATACGGATTCGCCCCGTCGACCTCCGCCTCCGTGATTCCCTTCTCCCCGGAGTACTGGTTCCTCACGTTGGAGAGAACGCCCTCCCCAAGGCTCTCGAGAGAGGCCGGAAGCAGCACCCTTCGGAGGGCCGGACGGTCTTCGAATACCCCCCTGCGGATCACGCGGGTCCCCTCCCGGACCCGGTAGCACTCTCTTTCGTCGTGAGGATTGACGCAGATCAGCGTGTCTCCTTCGTATACGCCGTAGCCGTCCGTCGAAAAAAACGGATGGCCGTCCGCAATGACAAGGCGGCAGGGAAGGCTGCAGGGAGAATGGATCCTTCTCAGGGTCGACGGGACGCGGAGCTCTCTCACGTCCGTCGCCAGAAGGCAGTCCTCACCGAGCTCCTCCACCCCTTCCTCCAGCGTGAGCTGCTCCAGACTGATGCACAGCTCGAAGGCGTGGGGAAGAATGTTTCTCACGCTCCCCGGCACGCGGATGCGCCGGACGTCCGACCCGTTGTCAAAGAAGGCGTAGCTTCCGACCGCCGTCACGGGCACGCCCTGCCAGCGCTCCGGAATCTCCGCCGTCCCGCCGCCTCCGGTAAACTGGGTCACCACCGCTTCGCCCTGCTCCACCCGGAAGCGGAAGGGGACGGGGCTTTCCCCGCTCACGGCACGTCTCCGATTCTGCCGACCTTCCTCTGAAGTTCCCGGCTTCTTTCGTGCAGCATGAACCGCTTCTGATAGCGATAGTATTCGTCCGAGCCATGCTCCGCGATGAAGGAGGCCGCCCTGCCATTCACCGTCAGCTCGGTGACGATCACAAGCATCTCGTTGGCGTCGCCGAAGCATTTCTCCGCGAAGCGGAAGAGGCCGGCCAGGTGCTTCTCCGTCTCCGCCGTCTCCGCCCTGAGGGAGGCGACGCGCTCCTGATAGAGCGCCCGGACCGTCGAAAATGCCTCGGCCGCGGAAAGGGCCGCCCCGGGATCCTTCATGCGGACCGCCCGGAGGCATTCCCCGGCAAAAGCGGCCTGATCCGCGAGAACCCTTCTCCGGGAAGCGTCCAGACCGTGCACCATCTCCTCCTTCTCCGCCTCTTCGGTCCGCCCGTCGCGGATCCGGGCCAGCTGCTCCGTCACATAGGCGCCGTCCCGGCCGTCGAGTCCGTCGCGGATCTCCGAAAGGGAAGCCAGCAGCCCCCGCACGGACTCCTCGTGCTCGGAGCAGGTGATCATCTCGGGGAGCAGGGCCTCGAGGAGAAGCTCCGTCACGGTCAGCTTCTCATCGAAGCCCGCCGACGACGCCCGCGCCTCGATCTCCGGGATCTCCTCGCCCGCCAGAATGTCCCGGATCCGGTAATCGCTCCGGTATTTCCGGTAGATCTCGTAGTAGGTGGCGAATTCTCCCGCGATCCTGCGGTTCCGGATGTACTGGCCGACCAGCCTTACGTCCACGGGATAATCCATCTCCTCGTAGAGGGCGATCGCCTCGGCCAGATCCTCCCAGCCGCGGGCGGTCACATAGGACTTTCCGTCGGCGTCCGATTCAATGCGGTAGAAATCCTCGGTGCGCACGTCCAGATAGCTCTGGACCGACCGGTGAATCCCCTTCGCGGCGGCGTAGCGCTTCCACGTCTCGTAGTCGGGCTCCACGTTCAGCACTTTGAGGCGGTCCAGCGTCACCACGTCGAATTCCCGGACCGAACGGTTGAATTCCGGTGGGTTTCCCGCCGTCACGATGACCCAGCCCCTCGGAATGCGCTGATTTCCGAAGGTCTTGTACTGGAGAAAGCGCAGCATGGAGGGCGCCAGGGTCTCGGAGACGCAGTTGATCTCATCGAGAAACAGGATTCCCTCCTTCTTTCCGCTCTTCTCCATGCTCTCGTACACGGAGGCCACGATCTCCGACATGGTGTACTCGGAGACGTCGTACGCCTCTCCCCCGTAAGTCCGGCGGACGATGAAGGGGAGTCCGATGGCGCTCTGGCGCGTGTGATGCGTCATGGAATAGGAAACCAGCAGGAGATCCAGCTCCCGGGCGATCTGTTCCATGATGGCGGTCTTGCCGATGCCCGGGGCGCCGATCATGAATACGGGCCGCTGCTTTTCGACGGGGATCCGGTAATTCCCGTACCCGTCCTTTCGCAGATAGATGCTCACGGCTCTCCTGATTTCTGTTTTCGCGTCTTCTATATTCATCTCTCTTCGCTCTTAGTCCTGTAAAATACGCCGGCCGTCCGGCCTGCTTCAGATGTCCGGCAGCACGCAGCTCTCGGCCCAGGCCGGCAGCTGCGGGACGTCGTCGGACCTCCCGACCGACACAAAGGCCGTGCGGTAGGCCGGTTTCTGCGCCGGGAAGCGTCCCAGCCCGTCCGTAAAATAGATCATTCCCCGGAAATCGTGGAATTCTCCCTCGCGGAGCAGCTCGTCCACCCTCTCGAACACGGGGGTGAAATCCGTGCCGCCCGCTCCGGCGATCTCGATCTCCCTCATGTACCGGTTGAATTCCTCCTCGGAGGTGATCAGCGCCTCGCTCTGGATCTCGCAGTCGCACTGTATGATCCGCAGATTCATCCTCTCCGGGAAGATATCGCTGTTTTTCAGCAGGGACCAGGTCTTGTCCAGGAAGCGCCGCACCGTGTACCCCTGGCAGGATCCCGACGTGTCGATGGCGATGACAAAATCGCAGATCTTCAGGGCGTCCCGGTATTCCAGCGGCTCGATCAGCGGCATGTTCTCGTAGAGGGAGAGGCCGTAGGTGTAATAGATGTAATCGAATTCCTCCGGATTGATCCGCACCTCCTCGGTGCGCCTGGCAAAGCGCTTCAGGAATTCCGAATAGTCGTAGTCGTCTCTTTTCAGGCCGCGGATGCGGTCCTTTCTCGTCCCGGCCTGGTCGCCCATCGAGTGCCTTCCGGAGAGGGTCTCGCTGCGGGCGGACTGCTGAAGCTTCATCCACTTCCGCACCTTCTCCTCGAATTGGTCCGCGGCGGATTTCGACGTGTAGATCTCGCGGACCGAAGCGTCGTTCCCCGAGACCCACAGCCGGTGGCTGTCCATGCGGTACAGGCCCTCGGAGCGGAAGATGTCCTCCGCCTCGCGGGGATTCCCGGAAAGGTAATGGTAGATCCGTTCGGCGGAGGCTTCGCCGGCGGAACGGATCACCCGGTCGACGAGCTCCTGTCTGGGTCCGTCGTCCGGAAGTCCCAGCTCCCGGATCCCCAGCCCCAGGATGACGCTCTCCGCGGCGATATCCGACGCGGCGTCCCAGCGCTTCGGATCGAGGCCGGCGGTCCGGAAGGGATGGCAGTAGACGCAGTGGAAGATCATATGGAGAAAGATCCTCGCGAGACGGTTCTCGTCCTCCCGGTAAACCCGCAGGATCTCCGCCGCGCCGACCCGGATGACGTCGCCGTCGGAAGCCGGCGCGCCGGCCTCACCCCGGTCAGGGGACGCTCCGCCTTCTGCCCGTCCGCCGCTTTTTCCGCTGCCGGGCCCTTCTCCGTCCTTCCGCTCCGCGCTCTCCTCAAATTCAACCGGCATGCACAGAAGGGCGCGGTTGAAATACGGCATGAGGACGACGAGGCGGTCCCTGATATAGGCGACGATCTCTTCCGCGGCCGCCGTCCGTGCGTCCGTTCCGGCTTCCTTCATGGCAGTGCCCTCAACTTCCGAAAAGCTCATGGGAGTCCATGAGGATGGTGAAGGGGCCGTCGTTGACCAGAGACACCTTCATGTGCTCGCCGAAGGCGCCTTCCTCCACGCAGGGAACGCTCTCCCGGCAAAGTCCGACGACGAACCGGTAGAGCTCTTCCGCCCTGGCCGGGGAGCCGGCCCGGACGAAGGAGGGGCGGTTTCCCTTTCTCACGTCCGCCAGAAGCGTAAACTGGGACACCAGAAGCAGGGAGCCTCCGACCTGCGCCAGGCTGAGGTTCGTCCTCCCTTCCCCGTCCTCGAAGATGCGGAGGCCGGTCATCTTTTTCACCATCCGGCGGCCGGTCTCCTCCGTGTCGTCTTCCTCAATCCCGATGAACACAAGAAAGCCATGACCGATTTTACCGATCACAGCTTTCCTTACCTCCACAGAGGCCTCATTTACACGCTGTATGACAAATTTCAATGTCCTGCCATCCTCGTTCTCTCCCAGTACGCCCCCATGGACTGACCGGGAACGTCTGTCACCTCGTCGCTCAGATAGCCGCCGAGCCCGGCGTCCTCCGGCCTCCAGGCGAGAGCCTCCTCCACGGAATCATACTCGATCTCGGCGTACCAGAAGGCGCTTTTCAGGCCCTCGTCCACATGGTTGACCTCCAGGCAGTGTCCGTCGGGAAGGCGCCAGGTCCTGCGGAGCTTCTCTATCATCGGCGCGCCGATGACGCCCCTGATTTCACCGTACTTCTCTTCGCTGATGAGGATTTCTATCTCCTCCCTCGCGATGCCCGTGCCGGATTTGATGCACAGAACGTAGGCGGTCTCCCCGCCGATGACGGCTTCCCTGCGGATCCTGACCGAGGGGCGCACGACGAGATAGCCCTGCTCCATGAGCTCCTCCTTCACGGGAGCCGACTGTATTCCGGGCCATCCCCGGACGAGCCACTTGCGTTCGATCTCCATCTACTCGTCCCATCCCTCCAGAATCCTGTAGATCACCAGTATGCTCCGGACAAACTCCCCTTCCTTCAGGACAATGTCCTCGGGGACCGAGGCGGCCGGAATGTCCGGCTCGTCCTCGTGCATCTCCAGATCGATCCACTCGTAGGCCGCGGCGTTGGCGTTGCGCAGCACGTCGTCGACGGAATCGCCGTCCGCCTCGCAGAGGGCCAGATCAGGAAATACCGCGTGGTAGGTCTTGTCGTCTTTCTGGCTGATCACAGCCGGATATACAAATCGCATGGTCAAAGTCTCCCTGTGCCGTGACCGCTCTTCCCCGTGCCTTCCCGCTGGGGGCAGGCTCCGCGAAAAACCGGGTCAGTCGTTGTACACGTCCTCGGTGTCGGGACTGATTTCGTCCTCCGGAACCTCGTAGTCGTCCTGTCCGCGGAAGATAATGACGGGCGTGTCGTAGTCGATCGCGTCGTAGATCATCGAGGCGGTGTAATAGGAGAGATTCACGCAGCCGTGGGATCCGTCGTAGAGATAGGTCTCTCCGCCGAAATAATCCCTCCAGCTGGCGTCGTGGAGGCCGTAATGCGGATAGAAGCACATCCAGTAATTGACGAAGGCCGTGTAGGACACGGTTCCGTCGGAGTTGTAGCCCTCGAGCGTCCTGCCCCTCTCCTTCTCCTGGATGGAGAAGATGCCTGACGGCGTGGAGCGGTAGCCCTCCGTACCGGTCACGCAGTCGCCGTCGCAGTACAGCTCGTAATCGATATAGAAATAGACGTGCTGGTTGAGAATGTCGACTTCGACATAGGTGCCTCCGAACCTCGGGTCCTTCGTGTCGACGACCTCGCTGTAGGTCATCTCGTGGGATGCGTCGGTGTGGGAGGTCAGATCGGCGAGGAGCTCCTCGCTCATCTTCTCCTGGTCGAGGCGGTGGCCGTGGAGAGCCTCGGTGGCCATCTTGATCGTCCCGAAGTTCGTGGATTTGAACGTCCTGTAATAGCCGTAGTTGTCGTCCTCTTTGGCGATCCCGGCGATGTAGCCGGCGACGCGGTCCCTGAGGGCGTCGTCCCCGAGGGTATACCGTCCCTCCTCGTCGGTCTCGAGCCAGTTCGACGTCTCGGCCCGGTCAAGCACCTTCTCCGTGCCGTCGCTGAGCTTGTACGTCACCGTCGTCCCCAGGATCCCGTTGAGAGATTCCAGCGTCTCGTTGAGTTCCTTGTCCGTGGACAGGACCTCCGGCTTCTGATAGATGTCCTCCGCCGCCACGAGATCGAGCACGCTCTTTCTCTCCTTCACGGCCTCGCCCACCGCCTCGATGAGCCGGCCGGTATCGATCTGATTGCCGTTGATCTCGGGGAAGATCGTCAGCGTTCCGTCTGACTTCATCTTGATGTAGGCGTCCTCCGGCTCCCTGACGTAATCCGCCTGAAGCTCCGGAAGACCCAGCAGGACGGAGGCGAGCTTGTCCTCGCTGTAGGTGATCTCGGTACTCAGGGCGTGATCCTCCTTTTTCCCGAAGATGCCTGTGATCCAGGAGTAGTGATTCTGGCTGTCCAGAATCCCCTTCAGCTCCTGCTCCGTGTCGTAGGAGAGGTCGATATCCCCGCTGCCCACGGTCTCCGTCACATCGTTCAGAAACTTGAGGGTCAGCGAATAGCCCGCGGCCTCCTCGCTGAGGCTCTCCGCGAGCTCCTCCGGGCTCATGTCCCCGACGTCCATCCCGTCGATCACGGTTCCCGGCACGAACTTGTCCCCGTACTGCCGCGCGTTGACAAAATAGGCCGCCACGGCTCCGGCGGCCAGCACGCCGATCAGAGGCAGCACTCTGGTAACGATCTTTTTCCTGAATGAATCCGATAACTTCTTACTCAAACCCCTTATGCACTCCCTGAAGAACAGAATTACTCCTATTATAGCGCTTTTTATTCGAATTGGAACAGTGCTTTGCTATTTTTTGAGAAAAAAGTACAATATATTGTCATTTTCAGGAACCGCGTCACTAAATGGTGTTGCCCATGCCGGTCCGGCAGATGTCCCGGAGACAGCATTTTCCGCAGGCCGGCCGTCTGGCGACGCACACGGCCCGCCCGTGGTTCACGAAGCGGTGGCAGAGATCGTTCCCCTCCTCCGGCGGAATGATCTTCCACAGCTCCTTCTCCACCTTCGCGGGCTCCCGGATCCCGTCGACGAGGCCGATCAGGTTGCACAGACGGATGCAGTGGGTATCCGTCACGATCGCCGGCTTCCCGAAGACGTCCCCCATGATGAGGTTGGCGCTCTTTCTGCCCACCCCCGGCAGGGCGAGAATCTCCTCGAAGGTCGTCGGCACCTGGTCGTCGTACTTCTCATGGAGCACCTTCATGCAGGCGGAGATGTCCCGGGCCTTGCTTTTCCCCAGCCCGCAGGGCCGCACGATCTCCTCGATCCGGGCGGGATCCGCCTCCGCCAGAGCGGCCACCGTCGGAAATTCCGCGTAGAGCTTCGGCGTCGTGAGATCCACCCGGGCGTCGGTGCACTGGGCGGCGAGCCGGACGCTCACCAGCAGCTGCCAGGCGTCCCTGTAATCCAGGGTGCAGTGGGCGTCGGGGTATTCTTCTTTGAGTCTCCGGATCACCTCCAGAGCCAGTTCCTGCTTCGTCATAGCGCCTCCGTCCTTCGCGGCGCGGGTGAGCCGGCCGCTGCCGCCGTAAATCCGAGGTTTCGATTCCCCGGAACTTCTGCTAAAATGAATGTTGCGTACCTGCTTACAGACAGACCGGCAGAGGCCGGCACAGGAGTCCATATGAATATCAGCGTCCCGGAAAAAGCAAAGGTCCTCACAGGCTTCCATCTGAAAATGATCGCGATCATCACGATGTTCATCGATCACGCGACGAAGGCGATCCTCTACAACTGTCTGATCAAAAAAGGGGTCGCGCCGAAGTATGTGATCGGCACGCTCACCTCGACCCGGCTCTACAATATTCTCCGGGGCATCGGCCGGCTGGCCTTCCCCATTTTCTGCTTCTTCCTGATCGAGGGCTTTATCCACACGAGAAGCCGCGCGAAGTACCTGGCGCGCCTCCTCCTCTTCGGCGTCATCTCCGAGATCCCCTTCGATCTGGGGCTCTACGAAAGTCTCTGGTATCCCCGCCACCAGAACGTCATGTTCGAGCTGGCGATGGGCCTTCTGCTGATCTGGGTGTGGGACGCCCTCCTGCAGGCGGAAAAAATACCGGAGGGCTTCCGGCTGATACTCCAGGGAGCCGCCGCGGCGGTGTTCCTCATCGCGGCCCAGAAGCTGCATCTCGACTACGGCTACAAGGGGCTCGCGCTGATCCTGGTGCTCTATCTGCTCCGCTTCGACCGGGTGACCCAGTGCACCGCGGGAGCCCTCGTCATCGGCATCTGGGAGTGGCCGGCGGTATTCGCCTTTCCCCTGCTCTGTCTCTATAACGGAAAGAGAGGCCGCAGGATGAAGTACTTCTTCTATGCGGCCTACCCGGCTCATTTAGCGCTTCTCGCACTGCTCTCCACTGTTCTTAAAAATCGTCTCTGACGGAATGACGCCCCTGACGCAGCTCGTCGGATAGATCATGGAATGCTGTCCGACGACGGTCCCGGGGTTGAGGACCGCGTTGCAGCCCACCTCCACCCAGTCTCCCAGGATGGCCCCGATCTTCCTGCGTCCCGTCTCGTAGACGCCTTCCTTTCCCTTGATCACGATGTTGGTCCGGTCGGCCTTGATGTTCGAGGTAATGGAGCCGGCCCCCATGTGGGCGTGGAAGCCCAGGATCGAATCGCCGACGTAATTGTAGTGCGGCACCTCGCAGTTGTTGAAGATGATCACGTTCTTGAGCTCCGCGGAATTTCCGACGACGCAGTTGTTCCCGACCAGGGCGTCGCCCCGGATAAACGCGCTCTGCCTCACCTGGGTATTTTCGCCGATGATGCAGGCGCCTCCGATATACGCCGTGTCGAACACCTTCGCGGACCGGGCGATCCACACGTCCTCCCCTCTCTTCTCGTAGAGCTCCTCCGGCAGGTTCTTCCCGATCTCCAGGATCAGGTCGTGAATGCCGGAGAGGGCCTCCCACGGATACTCAAAGCCTCTGAGATAATCGCCCGCGAGGCTCTCCTCCAGGGTAAACAGCTCACGGATCCTCACCTGTTCCATCTGACTCATTTTCTGACCTCCTTCTTCTTCCTTGCGGTCGTTTTCTTTTTGCGGGTTCCGTTTTGATAAAATGGCGCGGCCCGGTCATAGAGTGACCGCATTTCCGCCTGGTTTGTGAGATGTTTGACGGCGTTGGTCCGTCTGGCGACGAAGCCCTCCAGCTTTTCCAGGTACTCGCCCGTGCTGATGGTCCCGTCGGCGACGCCGGTGAGCCCTTTCTCCCAGCTGGCCGTCAGCTCAGCCGAAAGAAGCGGCCGGATGGAACGGTCCACCACGTCGTACACCATCTCCCCGAGAAGCTCCGGCGTGATCACCTGCGTCTTCCTGTTGAGGGCGAGGTAGCCGATCTTGACGAGCTTGGCGAGAATGTCCGCCCTCGTGGCGGAGGTTCCGATGCCGGATCCCCGGATCTGCTCCCGCAGGGACTCGTCCTCGATCAGCTGGCCCGCGTTCTCCATCGCGAGAATCATGGAACCGGAGGTGTAGCGCTTCGGAGGCGTCGTCTCGCCTTCTTTGATGGTGAATTTCGAGGCGGCGAGCTGCTTCCCTTTTCTGAGCCGCGCGAAGAGCGCCGCGGTTCCTCCCTCATCCGGGCCGTCCCCTTCGTTTTCCCCGTCGGGGGCGTCGTTCCCTTCCCCGGCGTTTCCGGCGGGGGACTCCGCCCGGTTTTTCGAAAGAACCCTGAGATATCCCTCCTCCTTCAGCTCGCGGCAGCCGGCGAAAAAGCTCTCGCCGCCGCACCGGATCACGGCGGACGTCTTCTGATAGACCGCCGGGGGATAGAAGATCGCGAGGAAACGTCTCGCGATCGCGTCATAGACCTTCCGCGAAAGCGGGGACAGGGACTTCAGGGCCGTAAGGCCCGCGCCCGTGGGAATGATCGCGTAATGGTCGGTGATGGCCTTGTCATCCGTATAGCGCGTCTTCCCGATCTTTTTCCAGGCGTCGCCCGCCAGGACCTCGCCGGCGAACTCCGCCGCGGAGTCGACCTGCGTCAGCCCCTTGAGATTTCCGCTGATGACCTTGGCCACCGCGGTGGACAGAACCCTGGCGTCGGTTCTGGGATAGGTCGTCAGCTTCTTCTCATACAGCTCCTGGGCGATCTTCAGCGTCTGGTCGGGGGAGATATGGAACATCCGGGAGCAGTCGTTCTGAAGCTCCGCCAGATTGTAGAGAAGAGGCGGGTTCTTTTTTTCCGTCTTTCTCGTCACGCTCTCCACGACGGCGGCGATCCGCCCTCCGCTCAGCGCCGAGAGGAGCTCCTTCTTCTCTTCCGGGCCCGGCTCCGCCGCCTGACGCGGCTTCTTTCCTTCTTCCCCGGCGCCGTCCGGCGCCGCTTCCGCGGAAGGCGCCGCCGCGCCGCTCTCCCAGGCCGCCGCGGCCAGGATCCGCCAGATCATTGCCTCGGCGTCGCGCCGCTGCCGGAAGCCGTTGTCCCGGTAGAGCAGCGGGGAGCCTTCCATGGCGCTTCCGGGCACCGCCCGCCACTCCGCCTGTATTCCCTCAAAGATTCCGATCACCCGGTAGAAGGGCTGCCTGACGAAGGAACGGATCTCCCGCTCCCTCTTCACGACCATGCCCAGGACGCAGGTCATCACCCTTCCGACCGCGATCGCCGACCAGCCGGCGTTCCGGTAATCCGCGACGCCGCTGCCGTACTTGAGGGTCAGCACGCGGGAGAAGTTGATGCCCATCAGGTAATCTTCCTTCGCCCGGAGAAAGGCGGAATCCGCGAGATGGTCATAGGCGCCGAGAGGCTTCGCCTCCCGTATCCCCCTGCGGATCTCCTCGTCGGTGAAGGAGTCGATCCACACCCTTCTGCGGTCCTTGTCCCGGACCGACGGGTCCGACATCATCTCCACCAGGCGGTAGATGTACTCCCCTTCTCTTCCGGAGTCGGTACATACGTAGATCCGGTCCACGTCGCTCCGGGCAAGCAGCCTGCTCACGACCCGGAACTGCTTCTCCGAGGAGGGAATCACCTCGTACCTGAAGTCGGACGGAATGAAGGGAAGCGAATCCAGGGACCATTTCTTCAGCGCCGGATCGTAGGCCTCTGGATAGCTCATGGTGACCAGATGCCCGAAGCACCAGGTGATCACATAGCGCTCCGATTCCAGATAGCCGTCGTTTCTCCCTCCGCGCACCTCCAGCGTCCTGGCAAATTCCTGGGCGACGGAAGGTTTTTCCGCGATAAACAGTTCTTTTCCCAATCCGCACCTCTTCCGGGACAGGCCCGGAACAAAAGATCACCGGGAACCGCCGATGCACGACTCTGGGCGGCCGGGACCTCGTCCCGCCCCGCGCCCCGGCATCCGGATCCCGGCGACAGTTTTCCTTTATACGGTCCTGGCTCCGATGTAGCCCAGGGCCTTCAGAAGCTCGGCGCACTCCAGCGCTCCGCCGGCGGCGCCGCGGAGGGTATTGTGCGACAGTCCCACAAACTTCCAGTCAAAGATGCTGTCCTGCCTGAGACGTCCGATCGATACGCCCATGCCGCCCTCGTAATTCACGTCGAGCGCGACCTGCGGACGGTTGTCCTCCTCCAGATACTGAATGAACCGGGAGGGAGCGTGCGGCAGGCGGAGCTCCTGGGGCAGGCCGGAGAACGCCCGGAGCTTTTCGATCAGCTCCTCCTTCGAGGGCTTCTCCCTGAAGTTCAGGAAGACCGTGGCGGTATGTCCGTTGAGGACCGGCACCCGGATGCACTGGGAGGTGATCCTGAGGTCGCCCTCGTATTTTACGATTCTGCCGTCCTCGATGTGTCCGAAAACCTTGAGGGGCTCCTGCTCGGACTTCTCCTCCTCCCCGCCGATGTAGGGGATGATGTTGCCCGTCATCTCGGGCCAGTCGGCGAAGGTCTTTCCGGCGCCGGAGATCGCCTGGTAGGTGCTGACCACGACCTCCTTCGGGCCGAATTCCCTCCACGCCGCCAGCGCGGGCGTGTAGGACTGAATCGAGCAGTTCGGCTTGACGGCGATGAAGCCCCTTGTGGTTCCGAGCCTCTTCTTCTGCGCCTCGATGACCCCGAAGTGCTCCGGGTTGATCTCGGGAATGACCATCGGGACGTCGTCGGTCCAGCGGTGGGCGCTGTTGTTGGAGACGACGGGGGTCTCCGTCCTGGCGTATTCCTCCTCGATCCGGCGGATCTCCTCCTTCGTCATGTTGACGGCGGAGAACAGGAAATCGACGTTTTCGGCGACTTCGCCGACGCAGCTCACGTCCTTGATGACGATGTCCTTCACGGATCCGGGGATCGGCGTATCCATCTTCCAGCGCTTCGAGACGGACTCCTCGTAGGTTTTTCCGGCGCTCGAGCCCGACGCCGCCAGAGTGGTGACCTCAAACCAGGGATGATTTTCGAGCAGCGTCACGAAGCGCTGTCCTACCATGCCGGTTGCTCCAAGAATGCCCACACGCAGTTTTTCACTCATAATCTTCTCCTCTTTTGAAACTTTACTTCATGCCGCCGGGGGAGATGCCGCTCTTTACGCCGCCTCACCCTCCGGGAGCGCTGTCTCTCATCTTCGCCGTCCTCCTTCGCCGGAGACGCCGGCTCT
>CACYDL010000084.1 GCA_902773195.1 uncultured Lachnospiraceae bacterium | reverse complement strand
CCGTGCATCAACCACGGTATCCGCAAGGGCATGGGCAAGTCCATCACCGAGGAAGAGCTCGCCGTCAAGGCCGGCTACTGGTTCAACTTCCGCTTCAACCCGGCCCTCAAGGCTGAAGGAAAGAGCCCGTTCACGCTCGACTCCAAGGCTCCGACGGAGTCCTATCAGGACTTCATCATGGGCGAGGTCCGTTACAGCTCCCTCAAGAGAGCGAATCCGGAACGCGCCGACAGACTTTTCGCGAAGTCCGAGGCGGAGGCGAAGGAGAGGTACGAGAACCTGGTCAGGCTCATCAAGTACTACGAAGCGCAGTAACGCTGCGGGATAAGTACGTTTTAGAGACCGCGCACATTGTGCGCGGTCTCTTTCTGTGATACTATGGACTATACTTACCTGCGGAGCGGGGCGCCGCGGCGCCGTCCGTCTCCGCAAATCCGCGGAACGGTCTGAGTCCCTGAAGGAGGACGGAACTTGAACTATCTTTTATTTCTACTGTTTGTCACCCTGGTGCCGGTCCTGGCCGGCGTGAACGTCGTGCCGGAGGAGGACGGCAGGCCTTACACGGTGATCAGCCGGTGGTGCTCGGGCTTTCTGCTCATGATGGCCCTGGTCTATCTTCCCGCCCTCGCGGGAATCCTCTTCGGATGGTCCCTCTCGTTTCTGACGGTTCTGTGGTTCGTTCTGCTCCTCTGCCTGGGAGCGAGGGGGGTGTATCTCCTCCGGAAGAGCGGCAGCCATCCCTTCCGGGATGCGATGGAGATGATACGGACGGGCAATCTGTTCGAGCTCCTCGCGCTGCTTCTGCCGGCGGCCCACGCCGTCGTCACCTTCTTTATGATGCATGTGGACGACGACGATATTCACTACGTCGGCGCGGTCACCACCTCGGTGGATACCAATACGCTCATGAAATATGACGCGGTGACCGGGAACCTGATCCGCAATTTCGCGAAAAATGAGATGAACCGGCTGGCCTCCTCGCCCCAGTTCGCCTTTTACGCCATGATATCGAAGACCTTTTCGATCAGGCCCGCGGTGCTCTGCCACACCTTCATGCCGCCCGTCCTGACGATGCTCTTCTTCGCCTCGTTCCTGCTGGTCGGCAGGGAGCTCTATCCCGGGGACAGGAAGAAGTCGGCGGTATTTACGATTTTCGTCTTCCTCATCTCGGCGAGCTCCTATTTCTCGGTCTATACCGCCGGGACGTTTATGATGATCCGGAGCTGGCAGGGAAAGGCCCAGATCGTCGGTCTCGCGTTCCCGCTTCTTTTCGCCTTTGTTCTCCGGATCCTGAGGAAGGGGACGTTCCAGGTCCGGGATACCCTGTATTACGCCGCGATTCTGGCGGCCGCCTGCCTGATGACTTCGATGGGGGCCGTTTTCGTCGCGGGAGCGGGCGGGCTGCTTCTCCTGCTGGCCGCCGTCCTGCGGAGGAACCGCCGTATTTTTATCCGCGCGCTTCCCGCCTATCTGATTCCGGCCGTCATGCTGGCTTTCTATATGCATCTCAGCTGAAAGCGGAGAGACCGATATGTATCTCAGCTGAAGGCGGAGAGACCGATATGCATCTCAGCTGAAAGCGGAGAGAGCGATATACATTTCAGTTGAAAGCGGAGAGAGCCATCCGCCCCGAATGAGAAAGAAAACCGGGATTCTGCCGGCGCGCTGCCGGAGAAGCCCGTACACCATACGGACAGCCTGGAGGTCCGGAAATCATGGAAAAAGCGTTCAGTATTATCACAAGAATGTTCGGCAGGGTCTATCCCACCGGATTCTATCTCTATTATACCCTCGGCGCGATTCTCTTCCTGTTCCTCAGAAAGAAAAGGAAACGGGAGGAGAGTCTTCTCGGCGTCTATTCGGTGCTGATCTTCTGCATGATCCTGATGCCGTTCTTTACGCTGATCATCTGGAGATTCCTGAGAAACGGAGGCGTCTACTGGCGTCTTCTCTGGATGATCCCCTACGCGGTCCTGATCGCCTACGCCGGCTGTGAGCTCGTCTTCAGGCCGAAGAACCGGCTGCTGAAGCTTCTGGCAGCGGCCGTTGCGACGGCCGCGATCCTTCTGGGCGGCACAAGCGTCTACAACAAGGACGTGTGGCAGGTCCCCACCAGCCGGGACAAGCTGCCCCAGCTCACGCTGACGACGATGTCCGTCATCAACGATCACGCCGAGAAGACGGGCAATCCCTACAAGCGGCTCTATACGACCGTCGACGTGCTGTGCGAGATCCGCCAGCTCGACGCGACGATTTTCCAGTCCAGCTCGAGAAAGATGAATTTTACCCGGTTCAACGAGTCCTCCAAGGTGGGCTACTACTACATGGTCATGTACGGCATGATCCCGGACTCGAAGCACCGGATCGCCCGGTATATGCGTTATTATGAGATGAACTACGCGGCGGTGCCTTCGAGCTACCAGTTCGACGAGACACTGACGAAGGCGGGCTGCGAGCTGATCTACGACCTCGACGGATGGCAGATCTGGTACTATCCGGGCATCGAGAACACGAAGCACGCGGACGACTACAGGTGAGAGCGCAGGCCGCGTCATGAAAAGGACGGCTGCCGATGAGGGCAGGCCGCGTCGTGAAAAAGACGGCTGCCGATGAGCATCAGCCGCGGCATGAAAAAGAATGGCTGTAAATGGGCGGCTGCCGCGCGGGAGCGCGTGAGAAGCCGCCTCGGGAAGAAGGAGCAGAAGATGGCTGAATTCAGAATACCGGACGCATATGAACTGATCAGGGAGGAGGCCCTCGACGACATCCGCGCGGAAGGCCTGCTGCTGAGGCACAGGAAGAGCGGGGCGAGGGTCGTGCTGATTCCCTGCCGGGACACCAACAAGGTCTTCAATATCGGATTCCGCACGCCTCCCGGAGACTCCACCGGCGTCGCCCACATCATCGAGCACACCGTGCTGTGCGGCTCCAGGGCGTTTCCGCTGAAGGATCCCTTTGTCGAGCTGGTCAAGGGCTCGCTGAACACATTCCTCAACGCGATGACGTTTCCGGACAAGACCATCTATCCCGTGGCCAGCACCAACGACGCGGACTTCCGGAACCTGATGCACGTCTATCTCGACGCCGTGTTCTATCCCAACATCTACCGCGAGCGGAACATCTTCCGCCAGGAGGGGTGGCACTACGAGATCGAATCCCCGGAGGGCGAACTGACCCTGAACGGCGTCGTCTACAACGAGATGAAGGGGGCCTTCTCCACGCCCGAGTCCGTCCTGGAGAGGCAGACCATGAACGCGCTGTTTCCGGACACGCCCTACGGCGTGGAGTCCGGAGGAGATCCCCGCTTCATCCCGGAGCTGACCTATGAGAACTACCTGGCCTGCCACAGGAGATGGTATCACCCGTCCAACAGCTACCTCTTCCTGTACGGCGACATGGACATGACGGATACCCTGACCTTTATCGACGGGCAGTATCTCTCCGCCTTCGACGCGGCGCCCTGCGGGGACACCGCCATTCCGGTGCAGAAGCCCTTCCCGGAGCCGGTCACGAGGACGGATTCCTATCCTGTCTCGGAGGAGGAGCCCCTCACGGAAAACACCTACCTCTCCTTCAACGTCGTCACGGGAAACGCCCTGGATATGAAGGAGCTCGTCGTCTGCGAGGTCCTCGACTACGCCCTTCTCTCGGCGCCCGGCGCGCCTGTCCGCCAGGCGCTTCTCGACGCCGGCATCGGGAAGGACGTGTACGGGGAATTCAACGACGGCATCCTGCAGCCCTATTTCTCCGTCGTCGCGAAGAACGCGGACGCGGAGCAGGCGGGGGAATTTACGGAGGTGATCCGCCGCGTCCTCACGGAGCAGGCGGAGAAGGGCATCGACCGCCGGTCTCTCGAGGCGGGCATCAATTCGCTCGAATTCCAGTTCCGCGAGGCGGACTTCGCCAGTTATCCCAAGGGACTGATGTACGCCCTCTCCGTGATGGACACCTGGCTCTACGACGACGAAAGACCCTTCGACGCCCTGAAAAAGCTCGACATTTTCCGGGAGCTGCGGGAAGAGATCGGGACCGGCCTTTTTGAGCGCTTTGTGAGGGAGAAGCTTCTTGACAACCCCCACGCCGTGCTGATGATCCTGAAGCCCGAGAGGGGACTGGCGGAGCGCGCGGAGCGGGAGACCGCCGAACGGCTGGCCGCGAAGAAGGCCTCCATGACGGAGGAGGAGATCGGGACGCTGATCCGCGACGGCGAGGCGCTCACAAAGTGGCAGGAAATGCCGGAGAGCGAGGAGAATATCGCCGCGCTCCCCGTGCTCAAAAGAAGCGATATCAGTCGGGAATCCGTCAGGCTGTCCAATGAGGAGGGGTTCCTCCCGGTGCCGGACGGAAACGGAGGGGAGCGCAGGATCCGGACGATTTACCACAGCGCGGAGAGCAACGGAATCGGCTATCTGGAGCTTCTCTTCGACGCGGGAGATTTCAGCGAGGATGAGCTCTCCTTCCTGTCGCTGCTGAAATCGGTCCTGCAGAACGTCGATACGGCCGGCCGCAGCTACATGGAACTCAACAACGAGATCAATGCCGAGACGGGAGGCATATCCTTCGGTCTCTCGGCCTACGATGATCACGACGACCCGGAGGGATATACGGTCTATCTCGGGGTGAGGATGAAGGCTCTCTACACGAAGCTGAAGGACGGGATGACCCTGATCCGTGAGATCATGACGGAATCCCGCTTCGACGACGCGAAGAGGATCCGTGAGATCATCGCCCAGACGCGTTCGTCGCTTCAGATGTTCCTCCAGCAGTCGGGCAACGCCGCCGCGGCGGTCCGCGCGCTGGCCTATGTCTCGCCGTCGGGCGCCTTCTCCGACCTGATTTCCGGGATCGCCTACTACCGGTTCATCCGGGATCTGGAGGAGCACTACGAGGAGAGAAAGGAAGAGATCCGGTCGCGGCTGGAGAGCCTGGCGGAGAAGATCTTTGCCGGGAACCGTCTTCTGATCAGCTATACCTCGGACGCCGACGGCAGAGAGGCCCTCAGGGAGGCCGCCGGGATCTGCTATGTGGCGCCCGGAGAGGCGGTCACAGGGGAGCGGGTCCAGGTGAAGCCCCTCGGGAAGCTCCTCGAGGGCTTCACGACGCCGGGACAGGTGCAGTTCGTCGCCATGGCGGGCAATTTCGTGAAGGACGGATACGCCTATCACGGCGCGATGAACTGCCTGCGCCCGATCCTGAGCTACGGGTATCTGTGGCAGAACGTCCGCGTGAAGGGAGGCGCCTACGGGTGCAGCGCCTCGTTCAGGAGAAACGGGAGCAGCATTCTCGCCTCCTACCGGGATCCGAATCTTGCCGCGACCCGCGACGTATACCTGGGCATCCCGGACTATCTCGAGGCGTTCCGCGCCGATGAGAAGGAGATGACCAAATACGTCATCGGCACCATCAGCGCGATGGACACGCCTCTTACGCCGTCGATGCTCGGCTCCGTGTCCCTGCGCTTCTATCTGCAGGGCGTGACGCAGGAGGAGCTGGACCGGACCAGAAGAGAGATCCTGGAGGCGACCGACGCGGATATCCGGGCGCTGGCGCCCGCGGTGCGGGCCGCCCTCGACGAGGGAAATCTCTGCGTGATCGGCGGAACCGGAAAAATCAGCGAGTCGAAGGAGCTGTTCGGCCGCGTCGAAAATCTTCTGTAAACGAGGGAAGAACATGAACGGGAAAAAATCAGGCTTTGCCGCCATCATCGGGAGGCCGAACGTGGGCAAGTCGACGCTGATGAATCATCTGATCGGCCAGAAGGTGGCGATCACGTCGGGAAGGCCCCAGACGACCCGGAACAGGATCCAGACCGTCCTGACCACCGACGAGGGGCAGATCGTATTTATCGACACGCCGGGCTTTCTCCGGCAGACCCGGAACCGTCTGGGGGAGTACATGCTGGACGCCTCCCTGGGAACGCTGGCGGACGCGGACGTGATCCTCTGGCTCGTGGAGCCCTCCTCCTACATCGGAGAGGGGGACCGGCAGATCGTCTCCGCCCTCGGGAAGGTCTCGACGCCCGTTCTGCTGGTCGTCAACAAAATCGATACGGTGAAGAGGGAGCAGCTGCTGGGCATCATCGACAGCTGGAAGGAGCTCTATCCCTTCGCCGAGATCATCCCGGTATCGGGACTTAAGGAGCTCAATCTGGACGAGCTGAGGCGCTGCATCTTCAGCCACCTTCCGGAAGGCCCTCTCCTCTATGACGAGGAGACCCTCACCGACCAGCCGATGCGCGTGATCGCCTCGGAGGTGATCCGGGAGAAGGCGCTGGAGCTGCTCTCCGAGGAGGTGCCCCACGGGATCGCCGTGACGATCGAGCGCTACCGCGTGAGGGACGACGGCCTCATCGAGATCGAGGCGTCCATCGTCTGCGAGAAGGACAGCCACAAGGGGATCGTCATCGGCAGGGGCGGCTCCATGCTGAAGAGGATCGGCACCGCGGCCCGAAGAGAGCTCGAGACCATGACGGAGAGCCGGGTTTTTCTGAAGCTGTTTGTGAAGGTGAGAAAGGACTGGCGCGACAATGAGACTCTGCTCCGGGATTTCGGCTATTCTTCCAGATAGACGTCCCGGATACCGCCGAAGGAGCGGAAGCCTATGAGAGATACAGTGACTCTGGGCGGCGTCGTCCTGCTCTCGCAGCAGGTGGGGGATTATGACAGGAGGCTCGTCGTTCTGACGAGGGAGAGAGGCAGGATCACCGTCTTCGCCCACGGGGCGAGGCGTCCCCGGAGCCCGCTGATCGCCGTCACCAATCCCTTCGTGTTCGCCAATTTTACCCTGTACGAGGGACGGGACGCCTATTCCCTCGCCCGGGCGGAGGCCGTCGAGTACTTCAGCGAGCTGTCGATGAAGATACCGGAGGCCTGGTACGGCATCTACTTTCTGGAGCTGGCGTCCTATTACGGAAGAGAGGGCCTCGAGGCGGAGAGCATGGTGAACCTCATCTACACCGCGCTGCGGGCGCTGAGCCGCGGGCTGATGCCGCCGGAACTCGTGAGGCGCGTCTATGAGCTCCGCATTCTGAAGGAAAACGGCGAATTCGCGGTTCCCCCGGAGAAGGAATTCACGGATCCCGCTGTCTTCGCGGCGGTGAGATTCACGGCGGAGAGCCCCTTTTCCCGGCTGTTCTCCTTCAGCCTGGAGGAAGAACCCGGGAAGGCCTTCGCCGAATTCGTGCGCGCCAGAATGGAGCGCGCGGTGGATAAAAGCTTCAAAAGCCTTGCCGTCATTGAGAAAATGCGGTAAGATTTGGTTTGCGTACCGTATCCGCCGATCCTGCCGCGGGAACGGCGGGACCGCCGGCGCGGACGCCGCGGCCGGGAGCGGGGACGCAGCCGTTCACATCATGAATACCAGAGGAGTTTGTTATGGAAAAGACAATGGACAAAATCGTTGCGCTCGCGAAATCCAGAGGCTTCATCTTTCCGGGATCGGAGATATACGGCGGCCTCGCCAACACCTGGGATTACGGCAATCTGGGCGTGGAGCTGAAAAATAACGTCAAAAAGGCGTGGTGGCAGAAATTTATCCAGGAGAATCCCTACAACGTCGGTCTGGACTGCGCAATCCTCATGAATCCCCAGACCTGGGTCGCCTCGGGCCATCTGGGTAGCTTCTCCGATCCGCTGATGGATTGCCGCGAGTGCCACGAGCGCTTCCGCGCGGACCAGGTGATCGAAGACTGGTGCGCCGAGAACGGGCTGG
>CACYDL010000083.1 GCA_902773195.1 uncultured Lachnospiraceae bacterium | reverse complement strand
TCAGCCTGATACCGGATGGCGACGATGATCCGGATCCGGCCGAGTGGGTTGAGAGCGACGGAAGCTGTACGCTGGAATTCACGCTGAGCGGGAGTTACGACGCGAAAAGCGAAAAGGGCACCGCGACGATTGAAGGCTCCGGACAGCGGTCCGATTCCTATACTCTCGGGCATAAATCCGGCAAAAAGACGTACGATTCATCGTCCGGCACCGCGACGTTCTCCGGAAGCACGACACTCGTGTGGAAGGAGAAATGGAAGGGGAAGGACGCGATCCGGATCAGTTTCTTCGTGCACGACGAAAACGGAACGAAGGTAAACGATCTGATGACATATACGCGCCTGAGCGGCGACGATGAGACGATGGAGTACGGCTGGTGGATTGAATTTCTGTTTGCGAAGGACAAATAATCCGGAGCCGGAGCCGAATCCGCGAAGTCGGGCTGTGTCTCTTTCCGGGATCAGCCCGGGATCGGTTCGGAATGAGATCGGGATGATCCGGAAGACATAAAAGAGCTCCCCATGATCCGGGCGGGGTGCCTGGGACGCATGGGGAGCCGTTTTTACGGGATTACGGGATCGGGAGCGGAGGATCAGTCGTCCAGGCTTTCGAAGGCTTTGACGAGCTTATCCATGGACTTGTCCCAGACCTTCTGGTTCTTCTGGATCGTGGAAGCGATGGATTCGGACTTCGCGTCGGCGGTCTTGCGGAAGAAGTGGTTGATGTCGCCCAGCTTGTTGGACCACTGGCAGGCGAAGTCGATGGTGACGTTCTCGTGGCAGAGCTCGATCATGCGGCCGGAGTCGGAGTCACGGGTGAACTTGACCTTCAGCGCGATCTCATAATAAGCGGGGGTCACTTCCTTGAAGGCCTCGGAGGACAGGGCCTCGAGCGCGGCGGAGACACAGTCCGTGCCGCCGACGGTGACCGGGACGCCGAAGATGGTGCAGGAGTCGTGGATTCTGGTGTTGTAGTGAGACTGGGCCTCGTCCAGCTTCGGCACGGGCAGGATCTTGAAGTCGTCCTCCATGTCGCGCAGATAGATCGGGGACTGATAGAGCTTGTTGACGGTCATCATGTACTGGCCGGCGCCGAAGTTGGTCATGATGGCCACGGAGTCGTCGGTTTCCGGGTTCAGCATGGTGCCGTCGTTGTTGAACATCAGGGCGTAGTACTTGTCCCAGAAGGCGTAGGTGCGCTCGTTGTCCAGGGTGATGACGGGATGGCCCTCGTCGTCGCGGGAGGAGAACTCCACCATGCTGCCGGCGGCGAAACCGTCCGTCGGGTCGATGGACTGGAGCACGAAGCCGAACTGGTCCTTGTTGTCCTTCTTGCCGTCGGCGTTCAGGTCCACATACGCGGCGGAAGCCAGCTCGCCGACCTTATCGATGGTCCATGCGCCCTCGTCCACGATGGAATAGAGGTTGACTTCCGGATAATAGTTGGTGAAGATCGTGGAGTTCACGAAGGTGACGTACATGCCGCCGGTGTAGCGGAGCGCCAGGTCGCCGGTGGCCCAGTAGTACTTCTTGCCGTCGTAGGACATGTTCTTCATGTAGCTCGTGCCCCAGTATTCGCGCTCGAAGTCGTTGTAGGGGAATCTTTCCTGATTGTTCAGGTTCAAAAGCACGCCCTCGGAGCCGACCACGATGCCGTAATACTGGTACGCGCCGAATACGTCCACCTCCGCGGAGCCGGACTTGACCAGGTTGCGGACGGTGTTGCAGCTGCCGCTCCAGTCGGTGCTGACCTCCGGCTGATTGATGGCGATGTTGAGACGGTCGGTCACGGTCAGGTTCCGGTTGTAGACGGCGGAATCGACGACCTCGCCGGTGTCCTCTTCCGCCCAGAGGGACAGCTCCGTGATGTTGCCGTTCGACCCTTCGACCAGAAGGAAGTTCAGGCCGCGGCCCTCAAAGTCCATTTTCTCGGGCATGGAGTCAAGGAAGCGGGCGGTTTCCTCAGCCTCCTCCGTCAGATCGGCGGTGGGGGTCTGGGTGTTCGACTGGTTGTTCTTCTGTTCGCCGGCGGCGTTCTCTGTGTTGGTGGAGCAGGCGGCCAGAGAGGAGCCCAGAAGAAGAGCGGCCAGAAGAACGGATAACGATTTCTTCATAGCGTTCGACCTTTCTGATAATAAGAATACGAAAAAGCACCGGAATCCGGTGTAAACTACATTATTTTAGCACGCCCCGGGACTGTTTGCAAGACGTTTCACGCAAAAAAAACAAATTCAGTATTTTCCATAAGAATGCGGCAGACGTTCCGCGCCGAACCTATCACAAGCGGAGAGGGGCCGGAAAGGCTTTTGTAAATTTTCACAAAATCCCTTGCTTTTTCTCTCGCGTCCGTGTACAATAAAGATAAACAGAAATCCGCGTCCGGAAAGGACAGGGAGGACAATCATCCATGATCGACAGAATCGGCCTTCAGCTTTTCTCCATCCGCGACACCATGAACACGGCGGAGAACATCCGCGAGAGCTTCCGCCGCATCCGGGAAATGGGCTATACCCACGGACAGACCGCCGGGTGCGCCGTTCCCTATGAGGAATTCGGCAGAATCGCCCGGGAGGAGGGCATCGAGATCTGCGGCACCCACGACGACTTCGGCCTCATGCTCCGCCATCCCGACGAAGCCATGAAGAAC
>CACYDL010000082.1 GCA_902773195.1 uncultured Lachnospiraceae bacterium | reverse complement strand
CCGCCGCGTTGCCCTGGAAATTGGGCAGGTCGAGAAGCTCCGTCTCGAAGCGGACCGAGCGGTATTCGAGCGCCCCCAGGCAGCAGCCGAAGTAGACGTCGATGGGGCCTGTGTAGAGCACCTGCTCCGCGCTCTCCTCCAGCTTCCGGGACATCCCGTCGGCGCGGTCGATCTCCGGGAGAACGGCGCCTCCGCCCGGGGCGGCGTCCGTCCGCGCGTCCGCCTCCGGGGCGAGGTATCTGCGGTACTCCACCCCCGTCCGGATCTCGATCGATCCCGGAAGATCCGCGTCGTCCAGCATCCTCTCCACCATTTTCGTGTATCCGCCGACGGGGATGCCCTGGTAGAGGGCGTTGAAGTAGTTGTTGTCAAAGGTGAACCTGACCGGAAGCCTCCGGATGATGAACGCCGGGAGCTCGCTGCACGGCCGCCCCCACTGCTTCATGGTATAGCCCTTCACCAGCTTCTCGTAGAGCTCGGTTCCGACGAGGGAGATCGCCTGCTCCTCCAGGTTCTTCGGCTCGGTGATGCCCGCCTCCCGGCGCTGCTCCTCGATCTTCGCGGCGGCCTCCTGAGGCGTCACGACGCCCCACAGCCTGTTGAAGGTGTACATGTTGAAGGGAAGGCTGTACAGCTCGCCCCTGTAGTTGGCGACGGGCGAATTGGTGAAGCGGTTGAACTCCGCGAATCGGCCGACGTAGTCCCACACGTCCTTCCGGTTCGTGTGGAAAATGTGCGCCCCGTAGGTGTGGACGTGGATCCCCTCGACGCACTCGGTGTACACGTTGCCCGCGATGTGCGGGCGCCGGTCCACGACGAGGACCTTCTTTCCTCTCTGCGCGGCCTCATGGGCAAACACGGAGCCGAAAAGGCCTGCTCCGACCACCAGGTAATCATATCTGCGGGACATGGGTTCCCCTCCTCTGTCATTTTCTCCATTCTATCACAGTTGCGCCGCGGATGGCGGAACGATCTTCGCCGCGCAAAATCTTGTCAATCTCACCGCCGGATGGTAAGATTTTATCAGTGAATAATGTCTGCGACGGGCGTCACGCCGTCTGCCGCGTCATCCGGGCCGGAAGCGCCGCGCAGCGGAAAACGAGGAGGATAACAGCGTATGGATTACTCTCTTGGTCTCTACGAAAAAGCCATTCCCACCGGTTTTGATTTTCAGAAAATGTGCGCCATCACCGCGCAGAACCACTTCGACCGCCTTGAGATCAGCATCGACGAGACCGACATGCGCCTCGCCCGGCTCGACTGGTCGCCGGAAAAGCAGCGCGAGATCGGCATCATCAGCCGCGAGGCGGGGACGCCGATCCGGACAATGTGCCTCTCCGGACACAGAAAATATCCCATCGGCTCCCACGACGAGGCCGTCCGCGCCCGGGGCATGGAGATCATGGACAAGGCCATCCGCTTCTCCGTGAACGCGGGGGTCTCCATCATCCAGCTCGCAGGCTATGACGTCTACTACGAGGAGGGCGACGCCGACACGGAGAAATGGTTCAGCGAAAACCTCCAGAAGTCCGCCGACATCGCGGCGCGCTGGGGCGTCGTCCTGGCGTTTGAGACGATGGAGACGCCCTTCATGGACACCGTGGGCAAATCGATGAAGTACGTCCGGCAGGTCGGATCGCCGTGGCTCGGCGTCTACCCGGACATCGGAAACCTCAAGAACGCCGCGGTCCTCTACGGACACGACGTCGTCGACGACCTGCTCGGCGGCGCGGGAAGCATCTTCGCGATCCATCTCAAGGAGACGAAGCCCGGACTCTACAGGGATATGTTCTTCGGGGATCCCACGGGACATACGGAATACGTCCGCTGCATCGAAGCGGGGCTGAAAATGGGCGTCCGCATCTTCACCGGAGAGTTCTGGTACCACGAAGGGGAGAACTACGAGGAGACCATCCCGGCCGCCGCGGCCTTCCTGAGAGGAAAGATCGAGGAAGCCGGCGCGAATCTGGGGCTCTGATTCCGGAGCGAACCTGAAGCTCTGATTTCGGCGCGAACCCGGGGATCTGATCAGGAGCCGCGCGGGATTTGCAGCAAAAAACAGGCGGATTCTCTTCTCGGCCGACAGGCCGGCTGAAGAGAATCCGCTCTTTCTTTTTTCCTATGAGAGCATGGGGCCCGCGTCAGGCCTTCCCGGCCTCACATCCCCAGCTTCTTCATGTCCTCGAACGTCGAGGCCTCGTCCTTTTCCGGCCCTCCCTCCGGCGGAGCGGACCGGCCGTACTCATCGTCCTCCACCGGGCCGTCCGAAACCGGGGGCAGGTACTTCGAAAAATCCTTCAGGAGCATGGAAGCACCCAGCATCGCGACGGCGGAAAATCCGATCACCGTCCAGAGAAAGCCGTAGAGAGGAAACATCCGCCGGTCAAGAACCGTGACGAGGATCGGGAAGAACCAGACCGCCGCCAGAACCACGGCCCGGAAGATATTTTTCCCCGCGAAGAAGACCGCGTTCCTCAGCAGATGAGGCAGGGTGTCCGAAAACGCGGCAAGCACCGGAAAGAAGTGCACGGTGACGATCAGGGCCGCCGCCGCCAGGATATAGATCGCGTACCGGAAGTACTCCAGCACCCCTCCCGCGTACCGGCAGAATCGGATGTCGATCCAGCCCAGGAAAGCGAGGATCGCCAGGATCAGCCAGTAGAGGAGTCCCTGCTTAAAGCAGCTGCGGAAGCCGCGCCAGAATTCCCGGAAGGGATTGACCTCGCCGCT
>CACYDL010000081.1 GCA_902773195.1 uncultured Lachnospiraceae bacterium | reverse complement strand
TTCCGAGATCGTCTTTGACGAGTACGGCAACTCCTTCGTCATCTACGAGGGCTCGGACGGCTACTGGCACGAGGAGGACGGCACGGCCTACGTGCAGCTGTCCGACACGGAATTCCAGGTAAAAGACGGCACGAGACGCGTGACGACCTACTATCCGTTCGGCGACGACGATGACGTGGAAGTGAACGTAGAGGGCGATCCCTACGGCGACACCTACGACAACGGCGACGAGGATTACTACACCGGCTATGACTACGGTGAGAACGACGAGTACGACGGCCGCGACTACGGCGAAGACGACGAGTATGACGGCAGCGACTACGGCGAGAATTACGACTACGAGTACGACGAAGACTACGACTATTGATAGGAGTCGGCCGCGCCCCCTGTGAGCGCGGACAGGAAAGGTCAGCCGGAAGGCGGAGAAATCCGCCGCCCGGCAGGCGGGATCCATGATGAAAACAGACGGGGAGGCCGCGCTGAGCAGCAATGTTCAGCGCGGCCTCCCGCTTCGTTTCCGTCTCTATCCCGATTCATCCCGGTTTCGTTCACCGGTCTGATTCAGTTTCTTTTTCCGTACCGGATCGGTCTTGCCGCCGTGCGGTTGAAGAACTCGATCAGCGGCCCCATGAAGAACGCCGTCACGATCGTCCCGATCCCGGGAACGATGCCGAAGAGGAATCCGGCCCCCGTGCAGATGAGATCCGTCGTGACCCTCACGATCCGGAAATCCCATTTCTTCTGCTCGGAGAGCGCCAGCGCGATCGCGTCGTAGGTGGACACGCCGAGGTCTCCGGTAAAATAGAGAGCCGACGCGAAGCACATGATCACGATCGCGAGAAGCAGAAACACGACCCGGACGGGAAGGGAAGGCGCCGGGATCGTCCTCTTCCAGAAGGAGAAGGAGAAATCCACGACGTATCCCAGCAGAAACAGGTTGATGAACGTCGCGATCCCGATCTTTTTCCTGTCGAGGAAGAAATCCGCCGCCAGGAGAACCAGGTTGATGACCATATAGACCGTCCCGAAGGAAATCACCTCTTTTGCCCCGTCGAAGGTCTTCAGCAGCCTCACGCCCTCCCCGTTTCCGAGGAACTGTATCTGGTTCCAGATCCCGTGCGCCAGCACCTGGAACGGATCCATGCCAAGCGTGGAGAACTGGAACATGCCGACGCTGAAGCCGGCGATGAGGACGCCGGCGATCGTCATACCAAGTCTCCTCTTCATCTCTCCCGACATACTTCTCTCCCTTTCATCTCAGAAAACCCTGCTCATGTCATTTCCGTCATACATCCCCGGGCGCCGCCGCTGCCGCGGAGGCGTCTGCCTCCCGCGTCCCGGCCGCTGTACCCGGCGCGGAAAATTATAAACGGAGACGCTCCTTCCCGCAAGCGTTTTTTGCGCCCGGGTGCATCCGGTGTCACGGCGCGCCTGCGGATCCGCCGTCCCGGATCTGAACGAACGGATCTGAACGAACGCCGCCCGCAGGCATTGACACTCCGGCGTTCTCAATGGTACGATAGGCCGGATGATTCATTACTTTATGTAACCCGATCAGAGAACACTGCCCCGACGCGGCCGCCGATTTCCGGCGTCAGCCGCTTACGGGCCGGAGGTGACATTCGAATGGCAAAGAGCAGAAAGAACAAGAAGCACAGCGGGCTGATCGCCTTTCTCGCGGCGATCGCGGTGATACTGGCCGTCGCGATGCTTCTGCTGATCGTCGGGATCAACAGGGGCGGAAACAGGGGATTCTCCCTCGGCGGCGCAAGCTCCGCGAAGAGCGGAAATCAGGAAACGGCTTCCCAGGGAACCGTGACGGCCGCCTCCGACGCCGCGGCGTCCCAGGACGCGGCCGCGGCGGGAGACAGCGCGGACGGACAGACCTCCTCCGCCACCCCCGTCACGCCGGTCACTGCGGAGCCCGTCAAGAACGGCGATATCATTTCCGGCGTGATCTATGATCCGGAACACGGCATCGACCTCTACAATTACGACGGCAACGGCGTCACCACCGGCAGCGCGGTGCCGGCAGCCGCTTCCCCGGAAGGCGGCGCCATCTCCTCGGCCGAACCGGCCGTCGAGCCCGCGGCGAGCACCCCCGCCGATGCGGAGGAGGTCGCTTCCGCCGACTCCGAAGCCGGCAGCGTCGAAGAGGCCGCCGCGTCAGGCGATGAAGTCTACGTCACCGCCGACACGGTCAACGTCCGCGCCTCCGCCAGCACGGAGGGCGAGAAGCTCGGCACCGCCCAGAGGGGCCAGGGCTTCACGAAGACCGGAGAAGACGGCGACTGGACGATGATCGACTTCAACGGCCAGTCCGCGTACATCAAATCGGAATTCCTCTCCGGGGAGAAGCCCGCGGCGCAGACCTGGGACCTCGAGTCCCTCGACAACGAGGCGGTCAGCTTCGGCTACTCCAACGACAACCGCGACGAGAACAACATTCCGACCGACTGGGCGTGGTACGAGAGCAAATGGGGCCAGTTCGACGTAGACTGGATCCAGGACACCTCGGACAGGACCATCTACCTCACGATGGACGAGGGCTTCGGAAACGACAACACGATCAAGATTCTCGACACCCTGGCGGAAAAGGGCGTCCCGGCCACCTTCTTCCTGACGAAGTATTTCGCGGACGAGCGGCCGGAACTGGTGCAGCGCATGCTTGACGAGGGACACCAGCTCGGCAACCACACCTGCACGCATCCGAATATGCCCTCGATCGGCGTCGAGTCCGAGACCGACCAGATCATGACGCTCCACAATCAGATCAAGGATCAGTTCGGCTACGAGATGAAGCTCTTCCGCTTCCCGGAGGGCGTCTACAGCAACCAGTCCCTCGGACTCGTCAACAATCTCGGGTACAAGGCCGTCTTCTGGACCTACGCCTATGTGGATTACAATGAAGACGATCAGCCGCCTGTGGACGAATCGCTGCAGAAGGCGCTGGCGGGCCTCCACAACGGAGCGATCTTCCTGCTCCACGCCAGCTCCGACACCAACACCGCGATGCTGGCGGACTTCATCGACGGCGCGAGGGCCAGAGGCTTCGAGTTCGGATCCTATCCGTCGTAAAAGGCACCCGTAAAAACGGAAGCCGTGCCGGTACCATCATGAAATGCTCATTTTGGTACGGCACGGCTTTTTGCATGTTTTTTAGAAAACAGAATGAATCAGCAGAAGAATCTCTGCGCCGAACGGGCGAAACATCATCAGAACAGTAAACGCCAGAATCATCCGTTTTCTTTTGATGCTTTCCATCCTCCTTTTCATGCCCGGATTCCGGAAGAGGCATCGGCCGGGACTTCAACAATCCCGGCCCGCTTTATGGATGAACCCGCTTACTTCGCCTCGTGGATCATGACGTCCCCGGACGCGGTCTCAATGTCGAGCGACCCGCTCCCGTCTCCGAAAACATATTTCTTTCCCTGCATCTTCATCGCCAGATCGCTGTTGAAATCTCCGGAAGCCTGGTCAACGGATGCCGTGAAGCCGGCGTCCGCGGGCAGCCACAGATCGACATCCCCGGAACTTGCGTCAATAGACCCTTCGGAGAAGGACGACATTCTCCCTTTGATGCTCCCCGAGGCGATATCGATCTTAAATTCGCCGACCTCTGTCACGGTAAAATCCGCTTTTCCGGAGGAGAGATGTAATTCCAGTTCTTCGGCCTTCGGGGCCGTCAGCAGAAGGCTTCCTGAAGCCGCGTCGAAATCGATCTTCTTCGCGGGTTCAGAGAGGACGATCTCATGGGATCCTGACGCGCAGTCGAGCTCCAGCTCATCCGCGTTGACCTCGGAGAAGACCTCTCCTGACGCGACCTCGATCGAGAGTTCCTTCATGGTCCTGCCCTTCGGAATCGTCACGGTGAGCGTCTTCTCGGGACTGAAAAAGTTGAAAATCCTGACTTTCGACTTCTCCCGGATCTTCAGCTTCGTGCCGTCCATCCTCCACTCGGCCTTATCGTCCTCGTCGAGATCCGCCGGCGTCGTCTCGATCGTAACCGCATCGCCCTCCCCGTAGAGGACGTCGACGTTGCCTGAAGCCCAGTCGATGGAGATGTCGTCGATCTCAGCTTTGACGGCCGTGTCGCCCCTGTTCCATTTTTCGCCCGCCGGGACGGATAGGGAGCCGATGCCAAGCGCAAGGACCATGGTGCCGATGAGTGCTGCTGTCACTGTCTTTTTCATTTTTTATTTCTCCTTATCATGTTTGTTATAATCAGAATTCCGCCGATGACGCAGGTGATGATCAGGGTGAGCCACCTGACGTTTGCGTCGATTGTTGTATAATTCCATACGCCCGGCCTGAATGACGGCCATTCCACGGCCTCCCCGGCAAGCGCGGGAAACAGCGTGTCCGCCACGAATATGAGGCCCCCGATGAGGATCAGGCAGATCCCCGCCTTGAGGAGCGGTCCCGCCTTCAGATAGCGGCTCACTCCGAACAGCATCCATATGAACAGGATGACCGGAACGGAGACGCGTGCCGCGATCACGGGGAAGTCAGGGGCTTTCTCGTAGAACCCGATGACGATCAGCATGATCGCGTAGAGCGCCGTGATCGTCCCCATGTATATAAGTCCCCTGCGGTTCCCGACGTACTTCTTCAGCGCTTCGCTGCGAAGGACAAATGGCAGGAACACCACCGATAACCCGAAGAGGACAGCCGACGTCGCGACGGCGAACCAGTTTCCGCGGCTGTAGATACAGGCGACCGCGAGCAGCAGGATCAGCGACCCCGTGCCCAGTCCAAACGTCCACAGCCCTTTGTCCTTCGGCGCCATGAGCGGAACCACGATCACCGAGGCGGCGAGCAGAAGCGAGGCGAGTACGATAAAGAACCAGTCCAGCGTCCGGTTGCTCACGAGGTTGACAATCAGGCAGACCAGGACCGGTATCATGAAAATGGCGGCGATAACGAGACCCGCCGCTGCGGATTTCCGCTTGAAAAATGCTCTCTGATGAGAGATGACCTCCGCCTTCTCCCGCTCGAGCGCGAGGTCCACGCCATGGTCCTGCATCCTGGCGAGAACCGCGCTGCAGTCGGGGCATTCCGCTAGGTGGCGGCTGACCAGTTCCCGGCTGCTTTCGCTGCAGACGTCGTCGACGTAGAGGGGAAGCAGGTCCTGAACGATACTGCAGGTTTCTTTCATCTATCTTCATCCATCCTTTCCTGTATTTTTAATCTGGCCCTGTGGAAGGTGACCCTCGCCCAGGTCTCAGTCTTCTCGAAGATCTGTCCTATTTCCCTGAATGACAGTTCACCGAAGACCCTGAGGTTAAAGACTTCCCGGTAAGGTTCCTCCAGCTTGTGGAGAATTGTGTGGATCCTGAATGACAGTTCCCTGTTGGCCAGCGCCGCTTCGATGTTGACTCCGGAGTCCATCTCTTCGGCCATCTCGCTGAAGCGCTTTCGCTTCCGCATCTC
>CACYDL010000080.1 GCA_902773195.1 uncultured Lachnospiraceae bacterium | reverse complement strand
ATCTGAAATACCATGGGCTTAAGTGGACTCGAACCACCGACCTCACGCTTATCAGGCGTGCGCTCTAACCAGCTGAGCTATAAGCCCGTGTGTACCGCAGGCACGTTAGTAATAATAGCAGAAAAATCCGCTCTCCGCAAGGTATTTTTTTATTACGGCGCCCTCTCCGCGGCGCCTTCCGCAAAGTGGCGGAGGAGGCGCTTGCGCGCCTCCCCGGAATCAGCGTCTCTTCATCACCGAGATGTATGCCGGCCGCATGATCTTTCCGGCGCCGACGATCTCCTCCATGCGGTGGGCGCTCCAGCCGGCGATCCTCGCCACCGCGAAGATCGGCGTGTAGAGCTCCACCGGGATTCCCAGCATGTGATAGACGAACCCGCTGTAGAAATCGACGTTGGGGCTGACGCCCTTGTAGATGCGGCGCCTCCCCGCGATGACCTGCGGCGCGATCTCCTCCACCTTGCTGTAGAGGGCCAGGTCCTCCTGGCAGCCCTTCTCCTCGGCCAGCTTCTCGACGAAGGCCTTGAAGATGCGCTCTCTCGGATCGGAGACCGAGTAGACCGCGTGGCCCATGCCGTAGATGAGGCCCTTGTGATCAAACACGGCGCCCGCCAGCATGCGCTCCAGGTAGGACCGGAGCGCCTCGTCGTCGGCGGGATCCGGGACGTTCTCCCGGATGTTCTCCATCATCTCCATGACCTTGATGTTCGCTCCGCCGTGGCGGGGTCCCTTGAGGGAGGACATGGCCGCGGCGATGGTGGCGTAGGTGTCGGTGCCGGAGGACGTGACGACGCGGGTGGTGAAGGTCGAGTTGTTGCCTCCGCCGTGCTCCATGTGCAGCATGAGGGAGGCGTCCAGCACCCTGGCCTCCATTTCCGTGAACTGCCGGTCGGGGCGCAGCATCATCAGGATGTTCTCGGCCGTGGATTTCTCCGGGTCGGGCCGGTGGATGTACATGCTCCCGAGATTCTCGTAGTGATTGTAGGCGTGGTAAGCGTAGATCGCCAGCATCGGAAACACGGCGATGAGGTTGAGGCTCTGGCTGATGACGTTGTCGATCTCCGTGCTCTGAAGGTTTCTGTCGTAGGACGCCAGCGTGAGGATGCTCCTCGTCATGGAATTCATGATGTCCTTCGTCGGCGCCTTCATGATGACGTCCCGGGTGAAATTGGTCGGAAGATCCCTGCCTCCCGAGAGAATCTCCAGAAACTCCTTCAGCTCGTCCTCTCCCGGGAGCTCCCCGAACAGAAGAAGGTACGCAAGATTCTCGTACCCGTATCGGCCTCTGCTGTATTTCGCGACCAGGTCCCTGACATTGTAGCCCCTGTACCAGAGCTGTCCGTCGCAGGGGATCCTCGCGCCGTTCTCCTCCCGGAAGGAGATGACCTCCGAGATATTCGTGAGGCCGGCCACGACGCCCTTGCCGTTCAGGTCGCGCAGCCCCCTCTTCACATCGCAGCGCGCGTACAGATCGTCCGGGATCTGCCCCTCCGCGATCACATTTTTCCTCATTTTTCCGGCGTAAGTTCTGATTTCCTCGTAGTAACCCATATTCTCTGGACCTCCTTTCCGGAAATAATAATGGAATGGAGTATACTTCACTTCGCCGGATGACGTCAAGCATTTTGTATTTATATTAATACAATCTTATCAAATGCAACAGATGAGCAGCAACCCTCCCGAAGGGAGGGCCGCATGCCGGCATGCGCGCCTTCTCAGGCCTTATCGCGCAAAAAAGGACGGCCGCCGCGGCAGCCGTCCGATGTAATTTCTTTTGCCGGATCCTTCCGGAAATTCACCAGTCCATGGAGCGGATCGAAGCCTTCTCGATCTCGATGCCGTCCCGGTAGCGCTTTGTGAAGGTCTCGAAGCCTTCGATCTCCTCGCGGGTCGGCACAAGGGCCTCGCCCTCCTGTCCGGCGAATACCCGCCTGCTGAGGTAGTCCTCGAGCTTGCCTTCCTGCTTTCCGTCGATCAGATAGGCGGCGAGGAGCGCCATGCCCCAGGGGCCGCCCTCTCCCGCGGTCGCCATGACGTACACCGGGGTGCCGGAGGCCGCGGCCAGATAGCGCTGGCCGACGCCCTTGGTCTTGAAGAATCCGCCGTGTCCGTACAGCTTATCGAGCTTGACCTTTTCCTCCTTGAGAAGGATGTCAAGGCCGAGCTTGACCGCCCCGAGGGAGGTGTAGAGATGGGATCTCATGAAATTCGCCAGCGTGAAGGAGGCGTCGGGCGTTCTCGCGAAGAGCGGCCTGCCCTCGTTGAGATGGGTGATGCCTTCGCCGGAGAGATAGCCGTAGGCGAGGAGGCCGCCACAGTCCGGATCGCCCTTCAGGGAGTTCCTGTAGAGCAGTCCGAAGAGGTCGCCCGTGTCGATCTTCAGCCCCGCCAGCTCCGCGAATTCGCCGAAGAGGCCGACCCATGCGTTGAGGTCGGACGTCCCGTTGTTCGCGTGGGCCATCGCCACCGGATGTCCGGTGGGCGTCGTCACCATGTCGATCTCGCGGTAGACCTTCGAGAGCTTGTGGTCGAGGACGACCATGGCGAAGGTGCTGGTTCCCGCGGAGACGTTTCCGGTCCTCGGCGCGACGGAATTCGTCGCCACCATGCCGGTGCCCGCGTCGCCCTCGGGCGGGCAGAGCGGAATTCCCGCCTGGAGATTTCCGGATTCATCGAGGAAGGCGGCGCCCTCCTCCGTCAGCTTTCCGGCCTCCTCTCCCGCCGCCAGGACCCTGGGGAAGATCTCCCGGAGCTTCCAGGGGAAGCCCTTCGGAGACACCAGCTCGTCGAATTTCTCGACCATCCCGGCGTCGTAGTCGACTTTTTCGGAGTCGATGGGGAACATGCCGGCGGCGTCGCCGACGCCCAGGACTCTCTCGCCCGTCAGCCTTCTGTGAATGTAGGCGGAGAGCGTCGCGACGTAGTCGATCTTCCCCACGTGCTCCTCGCCGTCGAGGATGCACTGATAGAGATGCGCGATGGACCAGCGGAGCGGGATATTGAAATCAAAGAGCTCCGTCAGCTCGTCCGCCGCCTGCTGGGTGTTGGAATTTCTCCACGTCCGGAACGGAATCAGAAGCGTTCCCTCTTTGTCAAAGGCGAGGTAGCCGTGCATCATCGCGCTGATGCCGATGGCGCCGAAGGTCTTCGGTGTGAGGCCGTATTTCTCCTCCACCGCCTTGCGCAGAGACGTGTAGCACCCGCGGCAGCCGGCGTGAATCTCCTCCAGGCTGTAGGTCCAAAGTCCGTTTACCAGCGAGTTCTCCCAGTCGTGGAAGCCGACCGCCAGCACCTGGCCGTCCAGATCCGTGAGAACCGCCTTGATCCTCGTCGATCCGAATTCGATGCCCAGCGCGGTTTTTCCGCTTTCAATCAATGTCCTTGCGTCCATATTCTCACCCGCGGCCCGGCCGATGCCGCCGGGCGCTTCCTTTCTCCCGGTTCCGACCGGGCGCTTTTTTCAGTGATTTCCCTGTCCGTAATACGCGTTCGGACCGTGCTTCCTCATGAAATGCTTGTCCTGGATGGCCTGAGGCGCCTGCTTCACCTCCGGATCCACGATCCTGGTGAGAATGTTCATCTCGGCGACCTTCTCGAGCACGACGGCGTGATAGACCGCCTGGAAGCAGTCCTTGCCCCACGCGAAGGGCCCGTGGTTCTTGCAGACGACGCCGGGCACGTACATCGGGTTCTTTCCCTCGAAGGCCTCGATGATGACCTTGCCCGTGTTCTTCTCATAGGCCTCCTCGATTTCCTCGGGGGTCAGATTTCTCGCGCAGGGAATGTCTCCGTAGAAATAATCCGCGTGGGTCGTCCCGTAGCACGGAATGTCCTTTCCCGCCTGCGCCCACGCGACCGCGTAGGTGGAGTGGGTGTGCACGATGCCGCCCACTTCGGGGAAGGCCTTGTAGAGCTCAAGATGGGTCTCGGTATCCGTCGAGGGGTTGTAGTCTCCCTCCACCTTGTTGCCCTCAAGATCCATGACGACCATGTCCGACGGCTTGAGCTCCTCGTACTCCACGCCGCTCGGCTTGATGACAAAGAGGCCCTTCTCCCGGTCGATGCCGCTGACGTTGCCCCATGTGAACGTCACAAGCCCGTACTCCGGAAGCTGCATGTTCGCGCGGTATACCTTTTCCTTCAGTTCTTCAAGCATGATATTCCTCCCTGTTCGGTATTTGAGGTGCGTTGTTTTCCGGTTCCTGTTTCCTTACTGTCATGATACCGCTTTGCGGCCCGGAAGTACAAGAGAGAAAACGGGACATCCGCCGTTTCCGCCCGCCGCCTGAGAGTTTTCGCTCAGGGAGCGTCCGGTCCGCCGCCCGGCGGAGGCGCGACGGAATCCCGGATCACGGGCTCGCTGTCGAAGAGCCAGCTTCCGTCAAAATCGGGATCCTCGATCATGCGGACCATGTTTTCCCCGACCTTGCGCCCGAGGAGCTCCTTCGGGTGGGGGAAGGACGTGAGGCCGATCCGGCTCACCCCCGCCAGATAGGAATCGTCGATTCCCACGACGGAGAGCTCCTCCGGGACGCGGATGCCTCTCTTCAGCGCCAGCTCTATGATCTGGTAGGCGATCTCATCGTTGTAGCACACGACCCCGGTACAGCCCTCGATCCGGCTGAACAGATAGTCCGCGATCTCCCCGATGTTGAGATACATCGTGGTGTCGAGCCAGAGCACTCTTCTCTGGTCGAGCCCGAGACCGGCCTCGAGAAGGGCGTCCAGGTATCCGGCGTACCGGTACCGGCCCTGCCCGTCGTCGGGCTTGAAAATCCCGGCGATCTTCCTGTGGCCGGCGTCGATCAGGAGCTTCGCGGCCTTCCGGGCGATTCCCTGGTCGTCGATCCTGACGCAGGGGGCGTCGATCTCGGGATAGAAGGCGTTGAAAAAGATGACCGGGATCCCCAGATCCATGATGTCCCTGTAGTACTTCAGATTGGGATTCGGCAGGGCGCTCTTGGCCGGCTCGACGATCAGGCCGTCGATGTTGTCCTTCGCCGCGATCGCCCTGAGGATCTCCTCTTCCCGGGAGATCCGGTTGTCCGTGAAGGAGACCTGCATGGAATAGCCCGCCTTCGCGAGAACCCCCTCGATGCCCTTGAGCGTCGGGGGAAAGATGTAGCTCTCGTAAAACGTGCTGACCACCGCGACGCTCATGAAAGCGGCGCTGCGGCGGGGAGCCTTCTTCGCCCCGCCGCCCCGGCCGATATAGGTCCCGCTGCCTCTGACCCTGGTGACCAGTCCCAGATGCTCCAGCTCCCCGGTGGCGTGGCGGATGGTCTGCCTGCTGAGGCCGAACTTCTCGCCCAGCTCCGTCTCCGACATCAGACGGTCGCCGGACCGGAAAGAGCCGTTCTCGATATTCTCTTTTACCCAGTCCACTACCTTCCGGTATTTCGGCATGCGTTCCCTCATGGTTCGTTCTCTGTCTTATTTCACTGGCTGATTTTCGGGGTGTCGTCACCGATCAGGATCAGCTCTGTCCCGGTCATCCGGGCGAACATCGCGATATCCTCCCTCGTCAGGGCCGTGGAGACGACCGAGTGATGGGCTCCGCCGGCATTGCACCAGGCGGCGGTGCCGGTCTCGAAATCCGGCTTGTGGCGGTACATGATTCTCGCCACCGGCAGCTTGGGCATGGGCTCGGGCTGGCGGACCAGCTCGATATCCGCGCAGATGAGGCGGAAATGATCCCCCATGTCCACGAGGGTCACCTGGACGCCGTCTCCCGTCACGCCGTCGAACACCAGCCTCGCGGGGTCCTCCTTGCCTCCGATGCCCAGGGGATGCACCTGGATCTCCGGTTTCGTCGCGGCGAAGGACACCGGCACCTCCAGCATGTGGGAGGCGAGCTCCAGCTCCGCCCCCGGCGTGAGGTCGTAGGTGTAGTCCTCGATGAACCCGGTGGCGCCTTCCCTGCCCTCGGCCATCTTCATGAGCACCGTGCTGAGGGCCGCGATCTTGTAGTCTCCCTCGGGGCCGAAGCCGATGCCTCTGCCCATCAGGATCTGGACCGCCATGCCCGGCAGCTGCTTCAGGCCGTGAAGATCCTGGAAGTTGTCGGTGAAGGAGGTGATCCCGTTGGCCTCGAAGAACTTCTCGAAGGCGATCTCATACCTGGCCTGCTCCCGGACGGCTTCGATCTTGTCCGTGGCCATGGCATACTGCCCGGCGTAGATTTCCATTTTGGCGTCGATCTCCTCCTCCGTGGCGGCCGCCGCCAGATCGGCGATCTCGCCGATGCCCCAGTACTTCACTTCCCAGCCGTACCGGATCTGGCACTCGAGACGGTCTCCGTCCGTGACGGCGACGTCGCGCATGTTGTTGCCGAAGGTGGCGATGCGGATGTGCTGCGAGCAGTCGACGGCCTTCGCGACCTGGGCGAAGCGGCGGATCCGGGCGATCACCTTCTCGCTGCGGTAGAACCCCGCGGCCGTCTCGTGGACGATCCCGAGTCTGGCGAGAATGAAGCCGAACTCGCGGTCGCCGTGGGCCGCCTGGTTGAGATTCATGAAATCCATGTCGATGGTGTCGTAGGGGAGCCGCTCGTTGGCCTGCGTGTGCAGGTGGAGCATCGGCTTGCGCATCATCTGAAGCCCGCGGATCCACATCTTGGCGGGCGAAAACGTGTGCATCCACATGATGGTGCCGACGCACTCGTCGTCATATTCCGCCGCCCGGATGTTCTCGACGCAGATCTCCGCGTTCTCGACGACGGGCAGAAGCTCGATCCTGGCGACGTCTCCGATCTTCCCGTTCAGGAAATCGACCATGTCCGCCGCGTCGGCGGCCACCTGCCTCAGGCACTCCTCGCCGTAGAGATCCTGGCTTCCCACGATAAAGTACAGTTTGCTCATATTATTCCCGTTCCTCTCTGAAAAGAAGGCAAAAAATGTCTGAAATACGCCCGGCAGCATGACGGCCGCCGGGCGGAAATCCGCTTACTTGATGATCTGCAGGGACTGCCGGTCGGCGAACACCGCCACGAATACCAGGAAGACGACGCCCTGGATGAGCTGCATCGCCTGGGTCGTAAGTCCCATCATGTTGAGGCCGGAATTCAGCACGATATAGAGCAGCGATCCGATGATCACGTTGGAGAATCTCGCCTTCGCGCCGCCGGAGATCGGCATTCCGCCCAGAACGAGGGCGATGAGAATCTGCGTCTCCAGCTGGTTGCCGCCCGAGGAGGTGACCGATCCGACCTTGATCGCGTTGACGAAGGCGGCGAATCCGGTGATGGCCCCCGCGAGGACATAGATGAAGAACTTCATCCGGTCGGTGCGGATGCCGGCGAACTTCGCGGCCTTCTCGCCCGCGCCGATGGCCTTCAGATAGATGCCGAATTTGGTGAAGCGGAACGCGATAAATCCGATCACCACGACGATGAGGGTGCAGATCAGCTTGATCCGGTCGTTCATGCCGTACATGATCAGCTTCATGTTGCCCGCCACCGGCGCGTTCGCGGTCATGTACTTGATGAAGCCGCGGAAAAGGAACATCGTGCAGATGGTGACGATGAAGGACTTGATCTTCCGGTTCACGTAGAAGAAGCCGTTGATCGCGCCGATGGCCGCTCCGGCCGCGATGCCCGCGACGACGGAGAGCGGAATGTTTACCTTGGATACCACGCACACCACGATGGAGGCGATGCCGAGGATCGAGCCCTGGGAGAAATCAAGGCCTCCCATGGTCATGATGAAAAACACGCCCGTCGCCGCGATCATGGTCACGTAGACCTGGGACATGACCAGCGACAGGTTTTTCATCATCCTGCCCTTGGTCAGGATGTTGAAAATGACAAAGACGACGACGAGACCGACGACAGGCAGCAGGGAGCGGACCAGCGACATCCTCTTCGCCTTCACCAGCGCCACTTCTCTTGATGCGGTTGTTGAATTTGCGCCCATGACTTCCCTCCTTATACCATCTTCGCGATCAGGCTGTTCTCGTCCATCCCGGGATCACGCAGAAGCTCGCCGTTGATGCGTCCGTCCTTCATGATGAGGATGCGGTCGCACATGCCGATGAGCTCCATCAGCTCCTCGGAGATCATGATGATCGATTTTCCGGCCTTCCTCATCCGGTCCATCAGCTGGTAGATGTCCTGCTTGACCTTGATGTCGATGCCTCGCGTCGGGCTGTCGAGCACCAGGATGTCCGAATCCTTTCCGATCCAGCGGGCCAGAACGACCTTCTGCTTGTTGCCGCCGGACAGATCGGACACGAACTGGTCCGTGTTGACCATCTTGACCGACATCTCCCGCGCGAACTCGCCGGCGAATTCCTTCATCCTCCGGTCGCTCAGCAGATGAGCGCCGTTGGCGAGGCTGTCCAGCGAGGGCAGGCAGATATTGTCCCCGATGCTCTGGTTCATCACGACGGATTCGTTGTCGCGGTCCTTGGAGGTGTAGGCGATACTCTTGCTGATGGCGGTGGGGATGTCGTTGATCGGCGTCCCGTCCGCCAGGGTCACGCTGCCCTCCCGGTCGAAGGAGGCCCCGAAGCAGGCCTTTCCCACCTCGTGCATGCCGGACTCGGACAGACCGCCGAAGCCCAGGATCTCTCCCCTGTGAAGATCGAAGGTGACGTCGTGAATGACGCCCGGAACCGTGACGTTCCGCACCGACATGACGACCTCGTCCGATACTTTCTCGCCGTAGTCCGCCCTGTAGTAATTGCCCGTGACCTCGCGGCCGACCATCAGCTTCTTGAGGTCGTCCTCCGTCACGTCGGCGCTCCTGACGGTGCTGATGTAGACGCCGTCGCGCAGGATCGTGATGGTGTCGGACATGGTGAGGACCTCCTGCAGGTCGTGGGAGATGAAGATCACCGTGTTCCCCTCGTCGCGGATCCGGTTCATGTGCTTGTAGAGCTCCTCGCGGCCCTCCTGGGAGAGCGCGGTGGTGGTCTCGTCGATGACGACGATCTTCGGATTGAAGTAGGTCGCCTTCACGATCTCCACCAGCTTGCGGTCCTCGAAGTTGTAGTTGTCGACCATGTCCGAGGCCTTGATGCGGTTGAAGCCGTACCGGTTGAGCAGCTCCTGGGCCTGGCGGTTCATGGCGCCGGTGTTCTTGATCCCGAACCGGACGAAGCGGTCCTCGTGGCCGAGGAAGATGTTCTCCGCGACGGTGAGGCCGGAGAGCGTGCCGAGCTCCTGGACGATGATGGCGATGCCTTCATTGTTGGCCTCGACCTGGTTTCTGGGATGGACCTCGGTTCCGTCGAGAATGAAATGGCCGCTGTCGATGCTGTAGATGCCCGTGAGCATGTTGGTCAGCGTCGATTTGCCGGAGCCGTTCTCGCCGATCAGGGCGTGGACCTCCCCCTTGTTGATATTGAACGAAACGTCCTGCACCGCCTTCGTAACGCCGAAGGTCTTGCAGAGATTCTGAACCTGTAACCTGATTTCACTCATCTCTCCTACCTCCGTTTACTTGACGATCTCGCCCTTGCCGACCTTGGTGGTGAGCGTGACGACGATCAGAAGCGCCAGTCCCGTGATGACGTCCTGAATCGCGGTCGGCGCGCCGAGGGCGACGAAGCCGAAATAGATGATGTTGATGACGAACTCGCCGATCACGATGGCGGGGATCGGAATGCCGTATTTCTTGAAGGCGAGGCCGAAGAAGCATCCCATCGTGGGAAGGAAGTTTCTCTTCATCGACGCCATGCCCGTCTCGGCGACCATCGAGGAGCCGTAGCTGATGGTCAGGATCGCCTCGATCCCGAAGAACGCGCCGGAGATGATGAAGGCCAGCACCTTGTAGCGGTTGACGCTGATACCCATGTTCCTGGCGACGAATTCGTTGGAGCCGATGGCGTAGGTGTAGGTTCCGATCTTGGTGTAGTTCAGAAGAATGTAGGAAATCGCGAAGGCTGCCAGGGCCAGAAGAAGGTTGCCCGGGATCGCGCCGAATCCGCGGAGATCCGACGGAAGGGTCGGCGCCGTGGGGCCGGCGATGTAATTTGCAATCGATTCGTAAATCAGGGCGAGACCCGTCGTGACGATCATGGACGGAATCCGAAGCGCGACATAGAAAAGTCCGTTCAGCGTGCCGACAATCGCGCCGGTGAGCACGCATCCGATCACGAGACCGGGATAGCCGAGACCGTATCTCTCGGCGAACACGCATCCGACGATGGCGGAAAGCATGATGTTGGCGCCGATGGAGAAGTCGAACATCCCCATGACCATGACGAAGTAGAAGCCGACCGCTCCGGTGGCCACCATGAGGGACGCCTCAAAATAATCCAGCAGGTTTTTGGGAGAACCGAAGTTGCCCGGAGTGATGATCTTGAAGACCGCCCAGGACAGAATGACCAGAAAGATCAGAACCAGAAAGCCTTTCAGCGAACCAGAGAGCTTTCCGGATGCAGCTTTGTCTGAAGAACCCATATCATATACCTCAATTGAGTCAGTTGATGTCTGCCGGTTCATGAAGACGGGCCGGTATCGCCGCGCGATACCGGCCCGAAAGTTATTGCAGTGACATGTCCCCGGGACCGCGCCTGTCAGGCCGCGGAACGGGCTGCCGCGTCTTCGATGGAGAGCGAAGCCGCTGTCGCCTTGAGATCCTCGAGGGACTGCTCGGACATGGCAACCAGCTCTTCATCCGTGTACGGAAGCTGATCGACGAAGTACTTCTCATAGTCGGCGTAGTCTTCGGAGGAAGCGACGAACAGATACGGGAAGTTCACATCTTCAAATTTGCCCGCGAAGTCGGTGTAGTTGCCCTTGATCGCGTTGTAGACAAGCATGAACGCGAACAGCGGATCGCAGTAATGTCCGCCGGACTCGCCTGCCATGGATCCGTTCGCAAGTCTCTCGCCGAGGTCCGGAAGGAAGTCTGTGGAGACGATCGCGATGGAGTCGGTCTTGCCCGCGCGCTCAACCGCCGCGATGGCGCCCTGAAGCGGGTCTCCGCCGCCGCCGGCCGGGATCAGCGCGTCAAGGTTCGGGTCGGCGCTCATAAGAGCCTCGGCCGCCTTGGAGCCGCCTTCGGAGGAAGTGCCGGCGTACTGCGGCTCGGAAAGAACCGCCTGATCATCCGGGTTGGCCGCGTTCCAGGCTTCGACGCCGGCCTTGTAGCCTTCCCATCTGCCGAGCCATGTGGCGTCGCCCTGCTCCCATCCGATGAGGCCGATGTCTCTGCAGCCCTTCTCGAGAAGGATGTTGACCAGCTTCTCGCCGTTCTCCGGCTCATTCTCATGAACCGCGCCGACGTAATAATCGGAGGCCTTTGCCATCTCATAGATCTCGGCGCTGTTCTGCTCGCTGATGATGCGGAAGAACTGCGCGAGGTAAACGCCGTACTGGTTGCAGGTAGCGATCGCGGAAGCCATCTCCGTGTCGGCGGAGTTGCAGATGATGATGCCCTGGCATCCGGCGGAGCAGAGCTGCTCGACGGAAGCGGTGACCTTCTCGGAAACATGGCCCTGGTCCACGTACTGAACCTGGACGCCGAGAGCCTTGGCGGCCTCGTCGAGGATCAGCTTGCACTGGGAGCCGAGAACGTCTGTGGAGCTCCAGATGGAGACACCGATCTTGATGTCTTCGTTCGCGATTTCATCCGCGGATGTCGTGACTGCCGCGCCTGTGAGCAGGGAAGCAACCATCGACGCGCAAAGAGCTGCGCTGATAAGTCTGCGTTTCATAGTACCCTCCTGTTTTGAGAATTATGATGATAAGTTGTATTTACAGGTTGTCTCTCAATGCCTCCCCGTAAATAAGATCCGCGGGCCGTCCCTCTCCGGTCGTCTCCGGCGGCGGCGCTGCCTCCGCTCCCCGGAATATGCCCGAAAACGAAGGGCCCCCGATCTGTACTTAACTATACTCTCCGACCGTTTTCCGCGTCAATACGGAAGTACATCTTTGGAAGAGTTGTACATTTTCAACGTATACATTTTGTGGATTATTCAGGGTTGATTTTTTCAATTTAGAACATTTTTACAGTTATTAAGGGCGGTTTTTGTGAATTATTGCGGCACCCGCCGCCGGAAAAAGAAAAGCGGGAGGCAAGTTGTACTGTACAACTTGCCTCCCGCCGCAGGGCGGACACGCGTCTTCCGCCTTGTGATGTGTTCATGGGCCGCAGCCGCTTTCCTCCCGCGTCAGGCCCCGGCCGGTCCGGAAAAGGTCGGGATGGTCCGGAGCTTGTGAAGGTTAAGCCTGTGGAGACGGTCGATCCTCTCCTTCAGGGCGGCGTCCGGGCACTCCCCGGTCAGGATGTACCGGTCGAGGACCTCATAGGTGAAGCCCAGCTTGTCCTCGTCGCTCATGCCCGAGAGGCCGTCGGAGGGCGTCTTGTGGACCAGCTCCCGCGGCAGCTCCGGCAGGGCGTCGCCGATCTTCATCATCTCCGACACCGTGAAGGAGGCGCAGGGGCTGAAATCGCCGGCGGCGTCGCCGTACTTCGTCGAGTAGCCGATGTAGTCCTCGGAGCGGTTGCAGGTGTTCGCCACTCTCCCGCCCTCCGGGAGGGACTGGGCCACCGCGTAGAGGGTCGCCATGCGGATCCGGGGCGGCGTGTTGTTGCGGGTGTCCTTCCCCACCGTCAGATCCGTGTCCCTCTCCAGGGAGTCCAGGACGCCCTGCACCCCCGCGTGGACGTTGACCGTGTAGGCCCTCATGCCGAGGGACTTCACCAGAAGCTCCGAATCCGCGATATCCGCCTGTTCGCCGTCGGGCATCAGGACGCCGACGACCCGGTCCCGTCCCAGCGCCCGGAGAAGAAGGGCGGACACGATCGAGGAATCCTTTCCCCCGGAGACACCCACCACCGCGCTGGCGCGGGGGCCGTTTTCGGAGAACCATTCCCGAATCCATTTCACGATGGCGTCGATGCGTTCCTCTGCGTTAAAACTGCTGAGCATAGCCTGCCTCCTCTCTCATCCCGCGCCGGCACCGTTCCGCCGCGGAGCAATCCGCCGCCTTCTGCGCCCCGGTCCCTTAATGCCGGACGCCGCGCCGCAAAAAGCCGTCAGCCGTTGATGTCGATATGGGTCATTCTCCAGTCGATGCACCTCATCAGATACTTCTCGTAAGCCGGATTTCTGCACATCCCCTTGCCCGGGGTGTCCGAGATCTTCGCCACATCCTGGCCGTTGCAGGCGGTGGTCTTCATGACGATGTTGAGGGGCGGGACGTCCGTGTCGTTGGAGATATAGGTCCCGATGCCGAAGGCGGTTTTGATCCTCCCCTCGAAATAGGCCGCCAGCTCAGAGGCCCTCTCAAAGTTGAGGCTGTCGCTGAACAGGAGGGTCTTGGCGGAAGGATCGATCCCGAGCTTTCGGTAGTGGCCGATCATCTTGTCGCCCCACTCCTTCGGGTCGCCGCTGTCGTGCCTGACGCCGCTGAAGAGCGTCGCGTAGGTCAGCTGGAAGTCCTTGAGGAAGCAGTCCGTGGTGATGGTGTCGGTCAGGGCGATGCCGTTCAGCACGCCGTACTCCTTCACCCACGCGTCCAGGGCGTACCAGTTGGAGTAGGCGGGATTGTGCTTGTGGTTGCCCTGTCCGGCGCACATGATGAACTCGTGGGCCATCGTGCCCACGGGCATGATCCCGTACTTCCGGGCGAGGAAGACGTTGGAGGTGCCCACGAACTCCGAGCCCTGGCAGGACGCCTCCGTGAGCCTTCGCACCGCGAGGTCCTGGGCCTCCGCGGACAGACGCCTCCGCAGGCCGAACTCGCTGAAGGAGCGCAGTCTGAAGCGGCCGCTCTCCAGGTCGGCGATCTTCGCCTCCAGGCGCCGCTCAAAGCTCCTGAGCAGCTCCCCGTAGTCGTACCGCATCCGGAAATAGACCTCGTTGACGATGGCGAGCACCGGGATCTCGTACATGGAGGTGTTGAGCCAGGTGCCGTTGGTGTCGATGGACAGGCCGCTCGGGCCCTCCGTCGTGATCGTAAATTCCTCGTACCGCGGCTTCCAGAGCCGCAGGAAATCGATGTAGGGCGATTTCAGCCATTTGATGCTCTTCAGGTAGTCCAGCTCGTCCTCGGTGAACTGCAGGTCGCAGTACAGGCGGATCTGTCTCCTGATCTCCTCCACCATCTCCGGGGTAAAGACCACGTCCTCGTTGCGGCACTTGAACGTCCAGGTCGTGACGTACCCGGGGAACTGATGGTAGATGGCCATCCCCATCGAAAACTTGTAAAGATCGGTTTCCAGAAGACTCGTGATGATTCTTTCCATAACAGCACCTCCTGTCCGCGGGCGTCCGCCCGCGTCCTTCAGATCACGTAGAACCAGTTCTTCTCCTGGTCCAGCTCCCTCATCTCCGGCGCCGGCTCCCCCTCGAACCGCACGCTGTACTCCTGGTTCCGGATCGACACCTTGGCGCCGGCCGGAATCGACGAGGTGATGAAGGCGTTCGCCCCGATCACGGCGCCGCGCCCGATCCGGGTCTCTCCCCCGAGAATCGAAGCCCCGGAGTAGATGGTCACGTTGTCCTCGATGGTGGGATGCCGCTTCACGCCGTGGAGCAGCTGCCCCTTCCGGGTGGAGAGGGCGCCCAGGGTCACGCCCTGGTAGATCTTGACGTTCTCCCCGATCTCCGTGGTCTCGCCGATGACGATGCCCGTCCCGTGGTCGATGAAGAAGTATTTCCCGATCTCCGCGCCGGGGTTGATGTCGATGCCCGTTCTCGAATGGGCCAGCTCGGTCATCATTCTCGGGATCATCGGGACCCCGAGCCGGAGCAGCTCGTGGGCGATGCGGTAGACCAGGATGGCGTAGAGGCCGGGATAGGAGTAGATGATCTCGTCCTTGTTGGTCGCGGCGGGATCGCCGTCGTACTCGGCCTGAAGATCCGTCGCGATGTATTCGCGGATATGGGGAATCCTCGAGAGGAACTCCAGGGAGAGCTCCCGCGCCTCCGACTCCAGATCCTCGTCGGACAGATGGCTCTCTCCGCAGTAGCGCAGCACCATGCCGATCTGTCTCGACAGATTGAACAGCACGTCCTCCACCAGGGTGCTGGTGCTGTTTTCCCTCGTGTAGTACCGGTAGGTCTGGGCGCGGAAAAATCCCGGGAAAATCAGGCGCTGGACGTTGTCCAGTATTTCCCGGACCGATTCCTTGTCCGGCTGGTTGAACTGGTTCTTCTTGTCGATAAATCTTCCCTGCCCGTAGTCCGCGAGAATCGCGTCCGTCACCTGCCTGATCCTGTCAATCATGGCCTCTCACCTCCGCTTCTGCCGCAGGGCTTCCGGGCGCCGCGCTTTCCCGCGGGACCGCGCGCCCGTTGCCGCCCGTATTTCTTCAGTCCTCGATCTCCTCCACGCCGGAGACAGCGGAATCCGTATCCTCCCCGCTCTCCCACTCTCTCATGGTCAGCGTGCTCTTCTTCGCCCTGACGCTGTAATGGAACTCCACGTCGTCCACGATCTCACCGCTGTCCGGATCCAGCACCGTGATGCGGATCCAGCACTTGTCGGGGTTGAGCGGGGCGCTCACCGTCGCCTCATGGCCGTTGAGGTACCGCGCGCAGGCCCCGTCCCCGACAGGCTCGACGCGGAGCGTCCCGGCCGCGGATTCCCAGGTTCCCTCCGTGCGGTCCTCCGCCCGGAGAACCGAGGCCGCGCCACGGCCCAGCAGGATGAAGCTGCCTTGGGAGGCCTCCTCCGCGTCGACGCCGATGTTTCCGAGGAGGGACGTCATCCTCTTCGTCGTGAAGTAGGGTCCCTTGCCAATCTCCATGAGGACGTCGAATTCCTCGTCGTGAAGAAGCATCAGATAGGTAAAGAGGTCCGACACCTTGCGGAGCTCCTCCCCGCGGAACGCCCTGTAGGCCAGGTATTCCTCGTCCCAGCGGGCGTATTCCTTCTCGCCCCGGTGGTCCTTCACCCCGTACTTCTCCGTGAGGAGCGTTCCGAGGTAATCGGTCACCTTCCGCGCCCCGGAGGGATTGAGGTGGGACGTGCTGTCGAACAGGTCGGTGGAGAAATCCACCACGTCCATGTCGAGGAAATTGAGATACTCCACGCCCTCTTCTTCGGCGATCCGGGCGCCGGTGTGCGCCTCCTTCTGCTGGGTCTCCGTCGTGGGCGAGGGGAGGTACGTCAGGAGGATGCCGATATTCCTGCTCCGGCACTCCGCGATGATCCGGCGGAGATACTTCGGCCCGGGTCCCTCCGCGGAGAGGGCCCTCGAGGCGGGGATCTTCTCGTTCTCCGCGGGGACGGCGAGTCCCACGTCGTAGTCCGCGCCCTTCTGGATGTTGGCCGAGGGCGCCAGATCGGATTTCCCCAGCTCCTTCCATCTCGAGTGGTAGAGAGGAAGCGTCCAGAGATACGTCAGAATATTCCTCTGCGCCTTGTTCTGCCGGGACGAGCCTTTCTTTCCCGCCTTGTTGTAGAAGGTCGGGTCGTCCAGCATATCCAGGCCGCCGCGCAGCTTCGTCTCTGAGACCGGGAAGCCGTCAAACGCCTTGTGAACCATGGAGAACTGCTGCGGCGTCTTCATGGCGATCCGGAGCCGGCTCAGGTCCAGGACGACCACCGAGGGCTCCGTGTAGCGCAGCGCCTCCTGCAGCTCCCAGTAGGCCATCGCCATCGTGTTCTGAGCCTCCGAGAGATTGTAGGAGGAGATCCCGTAGTCGCGCCAGAGCTGCATCGGATAAACGCCCTCCATGACGTGGCTCGTCCCGAGGAAAAGAACGTCGATATTGGCCTTCTCGGAGATAAACGGGCTCTTCCTCTCCCAGCTGTCCTTCCGCTCCAGGAGGAACCCCGCCCCCGCGGTCACCGCCGTCAGAAGGGCGCAGAAAACGACGGCCTTCACGAAATTCGCGAACGCCCTGCCTGTGTTCCGGTTTTTCCCGCGTCTCTTCTTCAATCTCCTTTTCTCCTTGTGAGGGAGCGGCTCTCCCCCCTGCTTTCTTTACGAGCCAAACGCCCTGCTTCTATGGTATACTCTGATGCATGGAAGAATCCGCTGTGATATACTCGGAAGCAGGATAGAATCCACCGGCATATACCCGGCAGCACGGAAGATGCCGCCGTCATATGCCCGGAATCATGGAAATATCCGCCGGCACATACCCGGAAGCATGGAAGTATCCGCCGGCATATACCCGAAAGCATGGAAGAATCCGCCGTCAGAGCGGCTCTTCCGGAAAGGCTCAGGCAATGGCTGAAAAAAAGAGAAGCTCCAATATCGAACTGTTCCGGATCGTCCTGATGCTGCTGATCGTTCTGCATCACTACTACGCCAACTCCGGTCTCAGAAACGTCATCATGGAGAATCCCAGGTCCTTCAACGCGATGTTCGTCCTGGCGATCGGCGCGTGGGGAAAGGTCTGCATCAACTGCTTCGTCCTGATCACCGGCTACTTCATGTGCCGTTCCGAGGCTACCGTGCGGAAATTCCTCAAGCTGCTGCTTCAGATCGAGTTCTATCAGATTCTCTGGTTCGTCGTCTTCGCGGCGGCAGGATACACCCCGTTCTCTCTCTCCGGCTTTCTTTACGCGCTGCTTCCGGGGAGGAGCGTCGACAAGGGCTTCGTGGTCTGCTTCCTGTTATTCTATCTTCTGATCCCGCTTCTCAACGCGGCGGTCCGGAATATCTCCCGGCGGACGCATCTTGCCGCCGTTGCCGTCCTTCTCCTGATCTATACCGTGATGGGGACCATCCCCTTCACCTCCGTCAACTTCAATTACGTGACGTGGTTCTGCGTCGTCTACATCATCGGCGCCTATATCCGGTTTTACGGCGGCAGCTTCCGGTTCCTGAACCGCCGGACGGGACTCCGGCTGGCCTTCTGGACGGCCCTCTCGGCGGCGACGGTGCTCGTCACCGCCTGGAGATCCCCCGTCACGGGGAATACCGCTTTCCTCTACTTCATCAATGATTCCAACAAGATCCTGGCGGTGATCACTTCCGTGTGTGCCCTGCTCTTTTTCAGGGGCCTGCGCATCCCTTACAGCAGGATCATCAACACCGTCGCCAAAGGCTCCTTCGGCGTGCTCCTGATCCACGCCCACAACGGCCGGGTCAGAAACTTCCTCTGGAAAAAGCTCCTGCGCAACGTCCGGGTGTTCCGGAACCACCCGTCCTGGGTCGTCCCCCACATGATCCTCGGCTCGCTGGCCGTCTATCTCGTCTGCACGGCCGCGGACCTGCTCCGGATCCGCTTCGCGGAGGCCCCGTTCTTCCGTTTCTACGACAGGCACGCCGCATCGTTCGAGGGGAAGCTCGGCCGCATCGGCGACAGAGTCCTCGCCCTGCTGCACGTCCCGGAGTGATCCCCGTTCCCCGGACCGGTTTTTCCCGCCGGGGACGGATTTCCTTTTATGCGGACACACCCGCTCCGCCGGTACGGCCGGCGGGGTTTTTTATGCCCTCTCTTCCCACATCGCCCTGAGGGCGCGGCGGTCGAGCTTCTGCATCCGGTTCCGGGGGAGCGCCCCGACGCGCACATAGTGGACGGGAACCTTGTACTTCTCCGCATTCGCGGCGATGTAGGCCTTGATCTCCGACGGATCGAGGGTCTCGTCGTCCGTGGCGTAAAACAGCACGGGCACCTCGCCCAGGTGGGTCTCTGTGTCGGGCACGCCGATGCAGGCGCACTCCCTGAGCTTCGTAAACTCACAGGCGACGTTTTCCACGTCCAGCGGGGAGACCTTCTCTCCGCCCACGTTGATGATGTCGTCGGAACGGCCGAGCATATGGACATAGCCGTCCTCATCCACGTAGACGACGTCGTTCGTGAGCAGCATCCCGCGCACGAGCGCCTTCTCCGTGAGCTCCGGGGCGTGCCAGTAGCCGGACATCAGCATGCTGCCGGACAGGGCCAGCCGTCCCGTGTGCTCCTCGTCGCTGTCGATCGGCTCGTCGTTTTCATCCAGGACAAAGACCCGGATGTCGTCCAGCGGCCTGCCGAGCGCCGTCACGTGAAGCGGGTTTCCGGCGGCCTCCGTGACGTTGAGGAAGATGGCGCCTCCCGTCTCCGAGGAGCCCCAGGTGTTTCTTATGACCGTGTCGGGCAGGTTGGCGGTGAGACGCTTGCGCTGCTCGACCGTCAGGGATCCCGCCCCGATCTCGATGTAGCGGAAACGCCCCATGATCTCGTAGAAATGCTCCTGCATCTGGGCGCGCAGAAGCTCCATCGACACGGGCACAAGGGCCACGCCGGTGCAGCCGTGGGCGTCCAGGTTCTGCTCGATGTCCCTCGCGAAGGTCAGGCCGTTCTGGAGAACGACCGTCGAGCCGCCGAACATCGCCGCCCGGAGGACGCGCAGGGAGTAGGAGTGGTGGAGCGGCAGGGGGATCAGGATCCGGTCGCTCTCCAGGATGCCGACGCCGTCCTTCGTGTGCTGAAGAATGGAGCGCACGGCGCGGTGGCTCAGCATGACGCCCTTGGGCTTCCCCGTCGTTCCCGTGGTAAACAGGATCTCCGAGACCGCCTCCGGATCGGGGCTTTCATGCCTCGCTGCCGCCTCCGCCGGGGAGGCGGGATAATCCTCCGGAAGACCGCCGCAGGCCGCCGCTGCCGCCTCAGCCGCCGCGTCCCATCCGGCGCAGACCTTCTTCAGGGAATCCTTCCGGATGTGGTCCGGCAGTTCCTCCGTGATCTTCATGTCCGTCAGAAACAGCACCGCCTCCGCGTCGTCGTAGATCGCCAGGGCGTTCCTGAGGGTGCTGTTCTTGTCAATAAAAACAGAGACGGCCCCGGCGTACTGAACGCCGAGGTAGGCGGCGACGGCGTCCGGTTTGGAGACGGCGGTAAAAAGAACCCGGTCCCCCGGCTTCACGCCCCTCGCCGCCAGATACGCGGCGACGCCCAGCGCGCGCTCCGCCACGTCCCGGTAGGTCAGGATCTCCCTGCGGAAAATCACGGCCTCCTTGTCCGGGATCCGTTCTGCCAGCGCCATGACTCTCTCGGAAAAGGTCTCCATGGCGAACCTCACGAATACTTCTCGATCAGCTCGGCGATGGCGTCGAGTGAGTTGAAGTTCTCGGGAATGATCTCCTCATAGGGGAACTCCACCCCGAATTCCTCGGAGAGGGCGGAAATGACGTTGACGATGGTCAGGGAATCGATGGTCCCGTCGTCCACGAGCTCGTCCGAGCTCTCAAAGTCGATTTCGGGGAAATTCTCCTCAAGAAATGCTTTTACCTTTTCACGCATACTTTTTTCCTTTCTTTTCTTTGCTTAAAAACCTGTGATGATGATCCGGCGCCGGCCGGTACGGCCCGGCAGGAGCGGCGCGCGGGATTCCCTGAAACAAAGGCCGGCTCAGAAAGCCCCGTAGGCGAAGGAGGACGCGGAATAGCCGGGTCCGTAGACGCCGAAGATCAGGACCGCCAGGATGCCGGCGATATAGACCGCCCAGCGCACCGGCAGAGGCTGCTTCGCGAGCCTGTCCCGGATGTTCATCTTCGTCTGCAGGAGGCCCGCCGCCCACACCACGGCCAGAGAGACGACCAGGACGTTGACGTCCCCGGCGTCGAGCCCGTGGGTGAAGATCGAGCCATCGATGAGCGTCCAGAGGCGGTTCTCCGCGGTGATTCTCCCGAGAATCACGCCGAAGCCGGCGGCGCTTCCCAGCGCGGTGATCATACGCCCGATGCTGAAATAGAGCAGGGTGCGGATCATCTGGAAGAGCCGGTGGCCGAAGGACGCCGGATTGATCCTGAGAAGCTCCGTCACTTTTCTGAATTCCGGGGCGAAGGTCGTCTCCACGATGATCAGCACGCCCCAGTACAGACCCCAGATCAGGTAGTCCGCCCCGGTGCCGTGCCACAGCCCGGTGAGAATCCAGACGACGATCAGCGGGAAGGCCGTCTGGACGAAGGAAGCTGTCCGCTTCTTCTTCGCCTTGCGCAGGGCGGCGGTCCGCTTCATCATTCCCTTCGAGGTGGCGATGGGCATGTAGACGTAGTCCTTGAACCACGAGCCGAGGGTGATGTGCCACCTTCTCCAGAATTCGGCCGCCCCCTTTGAGAAGAAGGGCTGCTCGAAGTTCTCGTCCAGCACGACGCCCATGGTCTCCGCGGCGCCGATCACGATGTCCATGCAGCCGGAGAAATCCATATAGAGATGAATGACGTTGGCCAGCACCGCCAGGATCACCTCGATTCCGGCGAAGGAGCCGATGTCGGCGAAGACGGCCGAGGGATAGGCGGAAATGCGGTCCGCGATCACCAGCTTCTTGAAGAAGCCCCAGACCATGCGCTGCAGACCGCGGGTGACGCGGTCATAGGAGAAGCCCGGCAGCTCCCGGAACTGCTTCATCAGCCTGTCATACCGGGAGATGGGCCCCTGGACGATGATGGGGAAATAGGTCATGGACGCCAGCAGGAGAAAGAAGTTCTTCTCCGGCTTTGCTTTCTTCCAGTAGACGTCGAGCAGATAGCCCGCCGCGGAGAAGGTGTAGTAGGAAATGCCCAGAGGGACGATCACGGCCCGGAAGCCGAGGCTCGGGAGCCGGCGGAAATCGGTGATTTCCCGGAGGCCCAGGAGCCGGCCCGTCTTGGCGAAGACGAGAAAGCCGATGAGAAGGATGACGCCGGCCAGCATCGGAAGCTTCGCGCGTTTTTTGTATTTCGTCAGGAGCTTCGCCTTTTCCTTCGGGGTAAGACCGTCCGCGGCCCGCTCGAACTGTCCGTAGATCCTCCCGATGACCAGGGAGACGAGATAGACCAGAAAAGCCGCGGCAGCCAGAATAAGCAGGAGGCTTCTGCCCCCTGCCAGAGAATAAAATATGACGTTTCCCGCGATAATGACCGCGACCCGCATGGCAGGCACGGGCATCAGGGAATAAACCACCAGAAAAGCCGCGAAAAACAGAATGAAGCTCTGGCTTACGTAAGACATCCGATCATGCCTCGTCAAAGAGCGGAGCGGGAACGCCCCGCAGCCGTCATCCGATACGTCTCATACCATAACACATCTGTTAACAATTTTGCAATATATAACGGCTATTTCCGGGTTGAATCCGCCGGTCAGAGCGCATCGATATACCGGCAGGCGGCGAGGGCCGCCACCGCCCCGTCCGAGGCCGCCGTCGTGAGCTGCCGGACTTCCTTGGTGCGGCAGTCTCCCGCCGCGAATACGCCCGGCGTCTCCGTCAGGCAGTCCTCGCCGGCGTCAAAGTAGCCCTTCCCGTCGAGCTTCGCCAGAGAAGCGAAGGCCTCGTTGGCGGGCACCTGCCCGATCGCCACGAAGAGGCCGCTGACGTCCAGGACCCGCTTCTCACCGGTAACCTTGTCCGTCACCTCGACTCCCTCCACGCGGTCTTCGCCGAAAATGGCGCTGACGGTGGCGTTCAGGACGAACTCGACGTTCTCCCTGGATCTCAGGAGCTCCACCGACTTCCTGTCGCCGCGGAACTCGTCTCTTCTGTGGATCACGTAGACCTTGCTGCAGTAGTTCGAAAGAAACGCGGCGTCCTCAAGGGCCGTATTGCCCCCGCCGTTCACCGCCACCGCCTTGCCGCGGAAAAACATACCGTCGCAGGTGGCGCAGTAGGAGACGCCCTTTCCCGTGAGCTCCTGCTCCCTGTCAATGCCCAGCTGCCGGTTCTTCGCCCCGGTGGCGAGCACGACGGCCTTCGACTCATACTCGCCGGAGCCGGTCTTCACACGGAAGACCGCCCCGTCCTTCTCCACCGAGAGGACGTTCTCGTAGACGATCTTCGCGCCGAGATCCTGCGCCTGCGCGGCGAGGCCGAGGGCAAAGTCGAAGCCGGAGATGTGGGCGATCCCCGGGTAATTCTCGATATCGGGCGTGTTGACGATCTGCCCTCCGACGTTCTGCGCCTCGAAGACGAGGGCGCTCTTTCCGGCGCGGAGCGCGTAGATCGCCGCCGTGAGACCGGCCGTGCCGGCGCCTGTGATGATGATATCCGTCATTGTCATGTCCTCTTTCTTTCGGGAGATGCCCCGGCTTCAGGGCCAGGATTTGGCGGCCTGCGATCCGGGGGATTTTACATTTTACAAAATATAATTTTATAATATGTTATCTCCCGCCCCCTGTCAAGAGGAATCAGGACCTCCCGGCGCCGCCGTGCGGAAGCTCCGCCTGCGTCACCGTAAAAACCGCGGCGGCGAAACCGTTCGCTCCGTCGCCGCCGTCCGCTCATTTCCGCGCCTGTGCGCTCCTCTCCGCGCCTGTCTTTTCCTCTCCGCACCGCGTCCGTTTATCTCAGCACGAAGGAATCCATGACGATATAGTGGCACAGGGTCCCCAGCATGATCAGGACATGGAAGATCTCATGGGACCCGAAATAGATGTGGCGGGCGTCGAATTCCTTCGGATGAAGGGCGTAGATCACGGCTCCCGCCGTGTACAGGAGCCCGCCCGCCAGCAGCCACAGGAACGCGGCGGGCGGGAACGCGCCCAGGATCGGTCCGATGGCAAACACGCACACCCATCCCATGGCGACGTACACCAGGGAAGAGAGCCACTTCGGGCAGGTCACCCAGAACAGCTTCAGCAGGACCCCCACGGCCGCCAGGGTCCAGACCGCCGCGAGGAGGGCGGGGCCGCCGCTCCGGCGGAGCGTGACGACGCACACCGGCGTGTAGGTGCCGGCGATCATGAGGGAGATGGACGCGTGATCCAGCTTCCGGAAAACCGTCGTGAGGCGCCGGCCGGCCACAATTGTGTGGTAGGCGGTGCTGGCGGCATAGAGAAGACAGGTGCAGAAGACGTAGACCGCCGCCGCGGCGGCAGCGCCCGGTTTCCCGCTCATCCCCGCCTTCACCAGGAGAGGTCCCGCGGCGACGGAGAAGAGAATGAGCCCGATAAAGTGCGTCAGCGCGGAACCGGGCTCGCGGATCCGGAACGTGACGGTGGCGGGAAGAATGCCGAAGCGGGTCACTTCCGCGCGCATGACGGTCGTCGATTCAAGGTGTGCCATAGCGTTCCTCCTTTGTACAGAAGTTTTTTCCGAAAACGTGTCATGTAGTTTTAATTACTACATCATAAAATGATTATATCACATTTTGTGTAATCGTCAATCCCGTTTTGTCTCTCTTCGGTCTTCCCGGTTCCGCTTTTTCCCGGCTTTCTCTGCCCTGCCTGTTCTTCTTCCCTTTCTGTTCTGCCTGTTCCTCTGCCCTTTCTGTCCTGCCCTCTCTGTTCTGCCGTTCCTCTGCCCTCTCTGTTCTGCCTTTCCTCATCCCTCTTCGTCTGTGCCGGGGCCGCCTCGCCGGAGCCTGCCGCCCCTCCCGCACGAAAAAGAGCGCCGGCCCGTGCGGCCGACGCTCCTGATGCTGGCGTTCTTCCAGCAATCCCTCTATTTTCCGTTGTTCCCTGTCGGTATCCGCCCCTCTTCCGGGGAAGCACGGCGGGATTTCAGTCCGTGTCCGTCTCTTCACCGGAAGATCCGGCGGTCTCTTCGTCCACAGCTGCCGGATCAGCGCCGCCGGCCTCCGCCGGAATCTCCTCCGCAGAGGCTTCCTCCGCCGGGGGCGTCTCCTCCCCCGCGGCCTGCAGCTTTCTGTATTCCAGCAGCGCCCAGACGAGATAGGCCCCGCCGGCGCCGATGAAGAGGCATCCGAACAGGAGCGCCGCCCAGCCGGGAATTCCTTCCTCATGGCCGATGAACGCCTTCACCAGCCCGTAGCCGAGATAGATCAGATAGGCGGAGACCAGGCCGCCCAGACCGAGGCGCATGGTCGGGTTTACGTCATTCTTCTCTTCCGGGTTTCTTCTGAAAAAGCCCATTTCTTACTCTCCTCCGGTCAATTCGTCGATATTGTCCGCGTTCACCACCACCGGGGCGGCCAGGTAGGCCTCGAGAACGCCTCTGCCGTTGTCGTAGGACTCGGTGTCGTACCGGAAGACGTCTCCCCGGGGCGTCCTCTGCAGCAGGGTCGCGTCCGGCGATTCCCCCTGAAGGAGGGACACGCACAGACTGACGGTGAGTTCCCTCAGATATTCCGCCTGCTCGAGAACGGTCATGCTCTGTCTGCCGTCGCGGATGAGCGCCAGATTTTCCTCCTCCGCTCCCATCCCGGTGACGATCACGTCATTCTTCCCGGAGTAGCCGGAGCCCAGCGCCTTCGCGACGCCTCTGGCCGCCCCGTCGTCGGTGCACAGAACCGCGTCCAGCGGCCGCTCGCCGGAGTAGGTCTCCGAGAGAATCCGCTTCATTCTTGCCTCGGCCTCCCCCTCCGCCGTCTTCGGTTCGGGTTCCTTTCCCTCCACCGGCTCGACGGTGAGATCGCAGACGGCCTGGCTGAAGGTCTCCTCCCCGGACAGGACCTCGAGGGCCCCGCTGTCGAGATAGGGCCTCAGCGTGTCGTATGCCCCGTTGTAGTAGTAGCCCTGTCTCAGATCCGCTTTGTCGCCGGCGGCGAACTCGATGCAGTGGATCTTCGAAGAATCCACGTCCCGCAGCCCCAGGCTGTCGAGCACATACTGCGCCATCAGATGGCCGGCAAGATAGTCGTCGAAGGCGACGTACTCGGTCACGGCGGAGGTGCCCCGGATCAGACGGTCGTAGGCGATCACGGGAATGGCCGCCTCCCCCGCCCTGTCCGTCACGGACGCCAGCGCGTTTTCATCCACGGCCGCCACGATCAGGATATCGTATCCGCCGGAAATAAAGCCGGAAATATCCTGCGCCTGCTTTTCCGCGCTTCCCTCCGCGTAGGAGACGGAGGCCTCGATTCCGTGCTGGCGGAAGAGCTGCTGCAGGCTTTTCCCGTCCTCCGCCCACCGGCTGACCGTCTCATCCGGCAGGGAGATGCCCGCCTTCTGCCCCGTCATGGCGACGATATTCTCGGCGGATTCCGCCGTGCTGACGGCCTCGGCCTGATTCTTCTTTTTCGAACCGCAGCCCGGCAGCGAGAGCGCCAGCGCGGACACGATCACAACTGAAAGAATTTTCTTACTGATTTTCATCCCGTTTTGTCCCGGCATCCGTAGTTTCCTGCTTTTATCCGCGGACAGACGTCCGCATCCTCAACTATAGACAAAACAGGCGGAAAAGTCAATCGCGCGCGCCCGGCGGGAGCGGGTCCGCGGCGCGCGGATCCCGGCGCGGGCCGCGCCGCCCGGTGAATTATTACCATTTTGTTACTTTTTGCGGTTGCGGTTCACGGGAACCGCTTCATATGATATGATACTTGTGCCGCTTTTTTACGCGGCTTTTCTGACAGAATGCGGCCCTGCAGGGGCTGCGGAAAGGCACCGGCCTGATAATGAAAAAGAACCTATCCCGCAGAGTCGTGATCGCAGGCGCAGCAGCGGCTCTGCTTCTTGTTTTGCTCTGCATTGTCATCGCGGGCTCCCGGGGCCGCCGTTCGCGGGACGGCTCCAATCCCGAGATTCAGAACAGTCTCGCCTACCTGGAGGCTCTCGAGGCCACGGGTCCTTCAGGCGTCATGGACGCGGTCCGCACCGCGAAGCAGGAGAAGCTGCGTCAGGAAGTGGACGACATACTGGCCGCCCTGGATTCCGGAGAGGCGGACCTCTGGTCCTACTTCTCGGACGCCGTGATCGTCGGGGACTCCCGCGCCGATGACTTTGAGTACAACGGCTTTCTCCCGCGGTCGCGGATCCTCGCCAAGATGGGCGCCATGTGCACCGACGCGGAGGAATTTCTGGACGACGCGCTGGACGTCTATCCGTCCCAGGTCTACTTCACCTTCGGGATGAACGACGTCGACGGCAGCTGGGACACGCTCGATGAATTCATCGAAGCCTACCGGCGGATGATCCGCATGTATATGGACGAGCTGCCCTACGCCAGCTTCTTTGTCTCCTCGATCATCCCGGTGAACCAGCACGCCATCGACAACGACGCCAACTACCTCAAGATTCCGGAATACAACGAGGCGATGAAGCAGATGACGGCCGAGCTGGGTCTCGGCTGGATCGACTGCGACCACATGCTGGACGGGCATGAGGACCTCTACGACGACGACGGCCAGCACTTCTTCCCCGAGGCCTATCCTCTCTGGGCGGAGCTCATGCTGAAGGAGCGCTTCGAGTACGAGGCGGGCCTGACCGGGGAAAAGCCTCAAACAGAGACAGAGACAGAAGACGACACGACATTTTCCGATGATGAATGGTAATCCAGGGGGAGCTTTGTAATCATGGATCAGAATCCCAACACCGCCAGAAGGACCCGGACCTCCCAGTCCGCGAGGGCCTCCCAGGCGGCAAGAGCCGCCCGCACCTCTTCCGCGTCCGCCAGGGCATCCCGGACGGCGCGGACGGGACGCGCCTCTTCCGCACCCGCCGGAAAGAGGCGGTCTCCGGCAGAGACCGCGGGAAAAAGCAGGCGTTCCGCGGCGGGGCGGGCTTCCTACCCGGCCGGCAGAGACCGCGGAGGCGCGTCCGCCCGCAGGAGCGGATCCGCCGGAGCCTCCCGCGCCCGGACAGACGCGGACGCGGCGAGAAGAAGCGCGGAGCGGCAGAGGAAACAAGCGGGCTACAGGCGTAACGCGTCAGGCGCGCGGTCCGGCGGAGCCTCCCGCGTCCGGACAGACGCGGACGCGGCGAGAAGAAGCGCGGAGCGGCAGAGAAAACAAGCGGGCTACAGGCGTAACGCGTCAGGCGCGCGGTCTGGCGGCCGAAATGTTCAGACCCGCGGCTCCTCCGCAGGCGGCGCGGCCGCGCTTCAGTCCGTCGCCGACGGCTTCCGCATCGCGGGGAAGGCGCTGGCCTTCTTCGCCGGCGAAGCCCTGCGGCTTCTCAGGACTGCCGCGGTTGGAATCGCGGCCTTCTTCGCCTCGCTGAAGACCCGGCTGAGACCTCTGCTCGTGCCGGGCGTGATGATCCCGGGCGTCCTCAAATGGGCCGCCTTCGCGGGCCTGGCCCTGCTTCTCTTCCGGAGCGTCCGGAAGGTGCCCGTCAGCGACACGCCCTTCGACGTGATGTCCGGAACCGTGACGGAGGCGGCGGAGCTGTCCAACACGGTGCAGGGAGACAATCAGATCATCAAGAGGCTCTACGGCCTCACCCCCTCCGATTACGACGGCGTCCTGCTCTACTGCCCCGTAACGAATATGGGGGCGGAGGAGCTTCTCCTCGTGCGGCTCCGCGACAGCTCCCAGGAGCAGCAGGTCATGGACGCCATCGGGAGAAGGCTGGAGACCCAGCTTACGAATTTCAACGGCTACGGCGTCGATCAGACGGAGACGCTGGAGAACAGCGTATCGCTCTCGGAGGGCGGCTACTGTCTCTTCTACTCCGGCGACGATCCTCAGAACGTCCGGAGCGCGCTGAAGAGCGCGCTGTGACCCTCCGCGGCCGCCCGGCGGCCTGAAAAAGCGCGCCGCGCGTCCGTGCGGAAAAGCAGGCAGCGGTCTGCGTCCGCGGCCGGGGCGGATCGCCCCGCCAGCCTGATCAATACAGTTCCGAAAGGAGGCCTTCCCTTGGTCTTCAGCAGCATCTTTTTTGTGTTCGCATTCCTCCCGGCCGTCCTCGCGGTCTTCCTTCTGGTTCCCCGGAAGGGAAAAAATATCGTGCTCTGCGCGGCCGGACTTCTGTTCTACGCCTGGGGAAAGCCGGAGAACCTGATCTTTCTCCTCTTTTCCGTGCTCTTCAATTATCTGACGGGAATCGAGGCCGGCATCCTCAAAAGAAACGGCTCCCTCCGCGCCATGAAGGGCGTGCTGGCGGCGGCCGCCGCGGCGGACATCGCCGTGCTCGCGTTCTTTAAATACTTCAGCGGCACCATGCCCCTGGGAATCTCCTTCTACACGTTTACCGTCCTCTCCTATCTCTTCGATCTTTATCAGGGCACCTCGGAGGCGCAGACGAACCCGCTGCACTTCCTGCTGTACGTGACCTTCTTCCCGAAGGTGACCTCCGGCCCCATCGTCCGCTACGCGGAGATGGAATCCGCCCTCGCGGACCGGGAGGTGACGAAGAGCGGGCTCTTCGGCGGAGGACGCCTGTTCCTCATCGGCCTCTTCAAAAAGGCCCTGATCGCCGACAGCCTCGGCGCCGCCTTCAGCGCGGTGTCCCAGGGCTCCCCGACCGTGCTGGGCGCCTGGCTGGCCATGATCTTCTACAGCCTGCAGCTCTACTTCGACTTCGGCGGATACTCCGACATGGCCATCGGCCTGGCGGAAATGTTCGGCTTCCGTTTCGAAAAGAACTTCGACTATCCCTACATGTCCTCCTCCGTGGCGGAATTCTGGAGGAGATGGCACATTTCCCTCGGAAACTGGTTCAAGCAGTACGTCTACTTCCCGATGGGAGGAAGCCGCGTCCCGACGGGGAGGCTCATCCTCAACACCGCCGTGGTCTGGGCCCTCACCGGGATCTGGCACGGAAACACGCTGAACTTCCTCGTGTGGGGTCTGTACCACGGGGTCTTCGTCATCCTGGACCGCTATGTCCTGGGCCGTCTGACCGGAAAGCTCCCCGGCGTGGTCCGGATCCTGCTCACGGATCTGGCGGTCTTCGTCGGATGGGTCTTTTTCTTCTCGCCGTCCCTCGGATCGGCGGTCTCCCATCTGTACCGGCTCGTCGGCGGGGGAGCCCTCTCCTTCGCGGACAACGTCTCCCTCTTCGCCCTGCGGGGCAATCTCGTCCTTCTGGCGGCCGCCGTCGTGGGGAGCACGCCGCTCCCGGCGAAGCTGTGGGAGAAATATATCACGAAGAACGATCTGCGTCTCGGCGAGAAGGCCCTGACCGCCCTGTCCTGCGCCGTCTGCCTGTTTCTGATGATCAGCAGCACGGCGGCCATGCTGGCGGGGACCTATTCGTCGTTCCTGTATTTTAAGTTCTGACTATCGAGGTGTCCATTTTGCAGAAGCACAGCAGACAGATAAAAAACGCGGGACAGGAAAAGCGGAAGGAAAAAGCCGGCCTCGGAAGGCCGGCGGTCGCCGCGGTCGCGGCGGCGGGACTCTTTGTCGTTTTCTTTCTCCTGGCGGAGATCCTTCTGCCGGACAGAAGCTTCTCTCCCAACGAGAACCGCAATCTGGCGGAGCGTCCCGGGATCTCGGGCAATTCCCTGAAGGACGGCAGCTTCTTCTCGGAGCTCTCCTCCTATTTCAGCGACCAGTTCTTCCTCCGCGACGCCTTCGTCGGCCTCAGCGCCTCCGAGGAGTTCCTTCTCGGCCGGCGGGAGTCCCACGGCGTCTATATCGGAAAGGATCACTATCTGTTCGCTGCTCCCGAGACCCCGGTCCCGGAGAAAATCCGCGCCCTGACGGACGCCGTCGGCGGCTTCGCGGCCAGCTATCCCGACCGCAGCATCCGTATGATGGTCGTCCCCTGCGCCGCTTCCGTGATTCCGGAGAAGCTGCCCGCCAACGCGCCCGTCAGGGATCAGCTGCAGGACATCTCTGATTTCGCCTCCGGCCTGCCCGCGTCGGTGACCTTCATCGACACGGCGCAGATCCTCCGGGAGCACGCCGCGGACCAGCTCTATTACAGGACGGACCACCACTGGACAAGCCTCGGGGCAAAGACGGTCTTCGAGGGGACGGCCGCCCAGCTCGGGATAGAGGCTCCGATGACGGAGTACGACCACCTGCTGCTCTCGACACAGTTTCTGGGAACCCTCGGATCCCAGAGCGGCCACTACGGGACCCGGGACCGGATCGATCTCTACATCCCGAAGCCCGGCGCGCTCTACTACGTCTCGGTTCCCGACGAAAACGTGGTCCGCTCCTCGCTCTACGACAGAGAAAAACTCTCCGGGAAAGACCAGTACCAGGTCTTCCTCGGAGGCAATCATCCGGTGGTCGAGATCCGGACGGCGGCCGGAACGGATAAGAATCTGCTTCTGTTCAAGGATTCCTATGCCAACAGCTTCGTCCAGTTCCTGATCCCGTATTATGACAAGATCGTCATGATCGATCCGCGCTACTACTACGACAGCCTGGAGACCGTGATCCGCTCGAACGGCATCACGGATATCCTCTTCCTCTACAGCGCCAATACGCTGTTCACGGACAACTCCCTGACGGACTGCCTGAACAACGCCTCCTCCGGGGAGGCGGCGCAGGAGCCGGCCTCAGAGGCATCTCAGGAGGAGGCCTCAGAGGAGGCTCAGGAGGAGATCTCAGAGGAGGCTCAGGAGGAGGCCTAAGAGGAGATTCAGGAGGAGACGCAGGCGCGACTCAGTAGGTGAGGACCTCGCAGCCGTCCTCGGTGACGAGCACCTGGACCTCCCACTGGGCGGAGGGTTTTCCGTCCTCCGTGTAAATGGTCCAGCCGTTGTCCTTGTCCTCATAGATCCCGTCCATTCCCATATTGACCATGGGTTCGATGGTAAAGCACATCCCCGGCACCATCATCATCTCCGTGCCGGGCGTGCTCACGTAGCTGACCCAGGGATCCTCGTGGAATTCCAGTCCGCAGCCGTGCCCGCCGATCTGGCGCACGACGGAGTACCCGTTGTCGAGGGCGTGCTGATGCACCGCGCTGCCCATGTCCCCGAGAAACGTCCAGGGAACGACGTGGCGTATCCCGACCTCAACGCATTCCTTCGCGACCCGGACCAGGCGCCTGGTCTCCTCGGGGACGTCTCCCAGCAGAAACATCCGGGAGGAATCCGAGAAATAGCCGTTGAGGATCGTCGAGCAGTCGACGTTGATGATGTCCCCGTCCTTGAGAATGACGTCCTCCGAGGGGATCCCGTGGCACACCTCGTCGTTGAGGGAGGTGCAGACGCTCTTCGGAAAGCCCTGATAATTGAGGGGCGCGGGGACCGCGCCGGACTTCGTGGTGACGTCGTAGACGATCCGGTCGATGTCCGCCGTGCTCATCCCGATCCGGATCTTGTCCGCGACCTCGTCGAGAACCGCGATATTGACCTTCGCGCTCTTCCGGATTCCCTCCACGTCCGCGGGGGACTTGAGGAGGCTGTGCGGAGGCACGATGTGGCCGAGCATCTCCGCCTTGCGCAGGCGGTCGTCGAACTTCTCGTGGCACTGCTTGTACTTCCTTCCGCTCCCGCACCAGCAGGGCGCGTTTCTCTCCAGTTTCGGTGTCGTAAATTTCAGAAATGCCATAGCTGTCTCTCCCGGATCGTATATTCTTTGTCCTTCTTCGCGCCATCCGGCGCGTTTTTCTTTTTGCGCGTCTGCCGGCGCGCTTTTTGTCTGGGCGCTTCTCTTTGCCGGCGCTCACGGCTTTCCGGCAGGTATTCCTCTCTTTTTCCCGCCGGCGCTCACGGCCTCCCGGCAGGTGCTCCGCTCTTTTTCCCTCCGGCGCTCACGGCTTCTCCGCGAGGGTCTCGTTCATGCTCCCCGTCCGGTAACCCGTAAGATCCGCGGCCACATAGGAAAAACCGATCTCCCGGAGCGCCGGAACGAT
>CACYDL010000079.1 GCA_902773195.1 uncultured Lachnospiraceae bacterium | reverse complement strand
TGATCACGGATCCGATCCGCTTCGTCGACGTCTTTGCCGACGCGGGCGCGGACGGCATCACCTTCCATGTGGAGGCCGCGCCGGACGTGGAGGCCGTGATACGGAAAATCAGGGACCGGGGACGGAAGGTCGGCATATCGCTCAGGCCCGGGACGCCGGCGTCCTCCGTGATCCCCTATCTCCCCCTCGTCGATCTCGTTCTCGTGATGACCGTCGAGCCCGGGTTCGGAGGCCAGGCCTTCCGCGAGGATATGCTGCCGAAGATCCGGGAGATCCGGGAGGCCGCGGAAAGAGCCGGCAGGGAGACGGATATCCAGGTGGACGGAGGCATTTCGGCCGGGAATACCGCCCGCGTGAGGGAGGCCGGGGCCAACGTCTTCGTCGCGGGAAGCTCCGTCTTCCGCGGAAGCATCCGGGAGAATATCCGCGGTTTCAGGGAGGTCCTGGAGGGCGGAGAGTGACAGGGACGGTCTGTTCCGTAGGAATCAGGCTCCCTCGGGAGCGTGCTGGGGATAAACGATATGAAGACGCTGATCGTCGCCGGCGGCGTGCTGGATACGGCCTTCCTGAAGCGGTATCTGAGGGCGGAGCGGCCGGATTATGTCATTGCGGCAGATTCGGGGCTGGACGTTCTCGACGCGTGCGGAATCCGTCCGGATCTCATCCTGGGCGACTATGACAGCCTCGCCGCCCGGGAGAAGCTGGAGCGCTTCCGAGCGGACGGGACCGAGATACTGACCTATCCGGAGGAGAAGGATTTCTCGGACTCCGAGGCGGCGCTCCGCGAGGCGGTGAGACGGGGCAGCGCCTCCATCGACCTGCTGGGCGGCTGCGGCGGACGGCTGGATCATTTTCTGGCCAACGTCCTGAATCTGAAAATTCCCCTCGACGCCGGAATTCCGGCCAGGATTCTCGACGAGAGGAATGAAATATTTCTGGCGGACAGAACATTTTATCCCGGGCGCCGGGAGGGAGGGGGACGCTATATCTCCTTTCTTCCGCTGTTCGGAGAGGTGACGGGACTGACCCTCAGAGGCTTCCGATACCCTCTGGAGGAGGCGCGCGTCACCGCTGACAACGCGTCGCTTACCATCAGCAACGAGATAACGTCCGGGACGGCGGAGGTCGTCATCGGAAGCGGGATTCTTGCGGTCGTGCGGTCGAAGGACTGAGCGCCGGGGAGAGGGGGACGGATTCCGCAAAAGAAGAGGAACTTAGGCGGGCGCCGTTCGTCGTGGGCAGCCTGACACGGCACAGACGACAGGAGGAAGAAATCAGATGGCGGAAGATAAGATCCTCGAACAGAAAACCATCCCTGCAGGCCTTGTATTCTTTGAAGAAAAAGAGAAGCCTCGTCAGTACGTCATTTTCCACCATGCCCGGATCAGAGGCCGGTGCGGCATGGAGGTGTTCACCACCACCAGCCTGCAGCTGGAGAGCTCTTTCCTGGACAAGGACCAGTGCGACATCTACGAAGAAGGCGGGAAGTGGTTTTACCGGAACCTCTCCGAAAACGTCTTTACCTTCGTGGGCGGCAAAAATCTGAAGCAGGGAGAGGTGACCGCCCTTCACGACGGGGCGGTGATCCGTCTGATCAACGACCGCATGCTGACGGCCGTCTTTCTCGAGAATTTTGTCAGCGGCCGCGACTGGCGTTTCCTTGACATGGACAACGGCCGCCACGAGGTGCGCATCACCGAGCAGCATCAGGAGAGCGACGGCGCTTTTCTGAAGCTGCAGTATGATTCCGGCCGATGGGTCATGCAGGAGATGCACGCCAACGACGTCCTCCACAACGGCAGACCTGTCTCCGAACAGGTGAAGATCCGCATCGACGACACCATCCGGATCGGGGACAGCTGGTTCATCTTCGAGGGTTCGGGGCTGGTGTACTGCTACCCCGTCCGTGAGAGCGGCCTCAGCATTCATATCGACGAGCGCTCCGTGCACAAGGCCCTCGGCAAGGTGACCCTGCTCAAGGACATCAATCTGTCCGTGGATCCGGGCGAGATGGTCCTGATTCTCGGCGGCTCGGGCGCCGGGAAGAGCACCTTCGTCAACGCGGTGACCGGTTATGAGAAGGCGAAGGCGACCATCCGCGAGGGTGAGCTGGACTACTACCGCGACTTCAGCCAGGTCAGGCACAGGATCGGCTTTGTCCCCCAAGACAACCTGATGAGAGAAGAAGACACGGTGGGCAGCACGATCAAGAACGCAGCCGACATGCGTCTCCCCAGAGACATGAGCTCGGAGGAAAAGCAGAAGAGAATCACCGCCGTCCTGGAGACCTTCGGTCTTTCCGGAAGAGAGAAGGAGCAGATCTCCAAGCTGTCCGGCGGACAGAAGAAGAGACTTTCCATCTGCACCGAGTTTATCGCCTCTCCCTCGCTGTTCATTCTGGACGAGCCCGACTCCGGACTGGACGGGATCATGGCCAGGGAGCTGATGGAGAACCTCCGCCTCATCGCCTGCCAGGGCAAGAGCGTCATGGTGATCACCCACGCGCCGGACCGCGTGGCTAACCTCTTCGACAAGGTGATCGTCCTGGCCAAGAGCACCAGGACCAAGGTCGGTCAGCTGGCCTTCTACGGGAGCATACCGGAGGCCAGGGAATTCTTCGGCGTGTATTCCATGGAGAGCGTCGTAAAAAGGATCAACGCCCTGAACGAAGGCGGCGAGGGGAGAGCCGACGAATACATCGAAAAATACAAAGAATACTCCGGGGAGAGGACCGGCAGGAATACCGGCGTCTTCGGGGAGGAGGAACCGGAGGAAAAGGTTTCTCCCGCTCTTGACAGAGCCATGCGGAAGGTCAGGAAGGAGAAGGACGACGGTCCCATCGAGTACAGGAACCGCCTCGAACAGATCCCGATCTACCTCGGGAAACAGTTCCGCATGCTGTTCGGCGAGATGAACTGGAAGGTTCTTCCCATGGCGGCCGTCATCGCATTTCTGGTCGTCTACGTGCTCGGGAGAAAGATGTTCAGAAACATGGAGGCGACCACCTACGGATCCCTCGCGGTGGTCTGCGTGTGCATCTGGAACGGCATGTTCAATTCCATCCAGGTGGTCTGCAAGGAGAGAAGCATCATCAAGCGGGAGCACCGCGCGGGACTGCATATTTCCTCCTATCTCGCCTCGCACATGATCTATCAGGCGGTGATCTGCCTTCTGCAGGTGGTGATCTCGATATGCATCTTCCGGTTCTTCGGCGTCTATTTCCCGAATACGGGGCTGATCACCGGATCCTTCACGCTGGATCTGGGGATCTCGATGTTTCTGATAACCTACGCCTCGGACATGCTGGCTCTCATGGTTTCCTGCATCGCCCACACCACGACGACCGCTATGACGATCATGCCTTTCCTCCTCGTCGTGCAGCTGGTCTTCGCGGGGGGCATCTTCCCTCTGGAGCGCAGAGGAGCGAAGCTGATCTCCAACTACACGGTCAGCAGCTGGGGAATCCGGGCGGTCAATATCGCCGCGGATTACAACGGCCAGAAATCCACCATCCTCTATCAGGCCATCGGCAGCATGTCGGACTCCTCGGACGAGATGATGGTGAAAGTGCAGGACGTCATGAACATCGAGGAGGTCCGCGACGGGCTGGAGGAATATACCGCCTCCAAGCTCCAGAAGCCGGATTACGAATATACCAGAAAGAATCTCCTGATGTCGTGGGTGAGGCTGGCGGTCTTTTCGCTGGTTTACGCCCTGATCGGACTGATATTCCTGGAACTGATTGACAAGGACAAGCGATAGGAGCGGAAGCAGGTCCCCGAATACGAAAGCAGGAGGACTGCCTGCTTCGCATCCGGAAACAGTAAGTCACATTCGGAATCGGTATTTGGGAAGGGAGAGACTGACATGATGAGAAAAACGGGAAAGCGGCTCGCGGCCGCCTGCCTGAGCGCCGTGCTTCTGTCCGTTTCTTTCGCCGCGGCGGCAGCGGGAGAAACCTCGTCCGGGACCGTGGACGCGGCCATGTCCGCCGCTGCGGCTGTGTCCGGGGCGGAAATCCCGGGCGTTTCCGGGGCTGAGACGGCTGTGTCCGCGGCGGAAGAGGCGGCCGGTTTCGGCGCGAATCCGGCTGATCCGGGACAGAGTACCGCCGAGATCATCGGATTGATTCTGGACAGAGCCGGCTCGGACAAGGTCAGGGATGAGCTCGCCAGAATCAGAGAATTCCTCTATTCCGAGAAGGTTCAGAGCCTGATGAAGTATCCGGAGGTCCAGGAGCTTATCCTGGAGTCGGCGGAACGCTTCGCCGGTCTGGTGCTGACGGATCCGGCTCTGTCGAAGAAGATCCTGATGACGCTGGGCGTGGACGAACAGATGACGGACATAATGATGGAACTGATCAAAACCGCGGTTGAGAGCGTCGACGAAGCCGGCGTGCATATCGACCGGGAGGCGGTCCGCGAGATTTCCGAGCGACTGGAAGAGTATGTGGACAGCGGAGAAGTGACGGAATGGATGTACGCCCTCGGCCTTCTTGTGGCCGAATAAGGCGCCGCGGTACAAAATCAGACGGGCTGATAATAAAATGGAGAAAGACTTTATACTGAAGCAGAGAAAAGAACTGAAAAGGAAAAGCCGGCAGGTGGTGAAGTCGCACTTCTTCACGCTGTTTTTCCTTTCGCTGGTGATGATTCTCTTCGGCTCGGAGTTCAATCTCAGCATCATGAGCTGGGGCAGCTCCTCCCTGGAGATAAGCGGGAACGTCATCGACTCCATCCTGGACGCGGACCCCGTCATCAACGAAATCATCGAGGGACGCTACAAGGAGGGAAAGAAAATCTCGGAGTCCCTGGCAAAAGAGATCGATGAGCAGGGAGATATCAGCAAGGCGCTGGGCAGGACCAACGGAGTCATCGCCCAGCTGGTCAGGTCGGTTTCCGCGGGAAAGCCGGCCATGCATGTCGCCGGCTTCTTCTATTCGTTCGTACGGAACGAGACAGGCGTGGGACTCATCATCTGGCTTCTCAGATACGCCTTTAAATTCCTGGTCTTCGCGCTGCTGATCAATGTATACTCCGTCATTTGCCGCCGGTTTTATCTTGAGGCCCGCGTCTACGAAAACGTCCACTACGGAGAAGCGCTCTTCCTGGCCGCGGTGAAGAAGTGGCGGAAGGCCTGCTGGGTCATGCTTGTCAGGGAGATCTTCTATTTCCTCTGGTGTCTTACGGTGATGGGAGCCTTTGTCAAATATTATTCCTACGCGGCGGTGCCCTATATCGTCGCCGAGAACCCGGACGTCGGCGCCCGGGAGGCCATCACGCTCTCCAGAAAGATGATGGACGGCCACAAGATGGAGATGTTCAAGTACGATCTGACGATGATCGGGTGGATCCTGCTGGGCATCGTGACCGCCGGCATCTCCGAGATAGCCTGGGGGGTGTCCTACCGCATGGCCTGCAGGACGGAGTTCTACGCCAGGCTCCGGGAGGACGCGATCCGCAGGAATGTCGAGGGAACGGAGCTCCTCAACGACCGCTGGCTGTATGAGAAGGCCGACCGCATTGTCCTCTACGAGACCTATTTTGACGTCGTGGACGAGATCACCGTCCTCCACGAGAACAGGATGGAGCTCAAGGGCGTCAAGAAGATCGCCGCCGATTGGCTTGGGGTCTGGCTGGACACGCTGGACCGGAAGAAGAAATATGACGATCTTGAGGGCAGGCGCTTCGCGATCCGGCAGTATCAGAGCTGCATGAACGGAACGTCCTATCCTCAGCGGCTGAATCCTCTCTGGAACAAAAAGGAGATCGCGAAGCAGGGAAATTTCTCCTTCTTCCGTCACTATTCGATCTGTACGATCTTCCTGCTCTTCATCCTTTTCTCCTTTGTCGGATGGAGCTGGGAGGTGGCGCTGCACTATATGCAGACAGGAGATTTCGTGAACAGAGGGACGCTCCTGGGCCCCTGGCTTCCGATCTACGGGTCGGGCGGCGTCGTGGTCCTGATGCTCTGCAGCCGGTTCCGCCGGAACCCTGTCGCGGAATTTTTCACCGCGATCGTGCTCTGCGGCACCCTCGAGTATTTCACCGCGTGGTATCTGGAGACGCGGTTCCACCAGAGGTGGTGGTCCTATGACGGCTATTTCCTGAATCTCCACGGCAGAATCTGCGCGGAAGGCCTGCTGGTCTTCGGCGTCGGCTGCTGCATCGTCGTCTATCTGATCGCGCCGGTGTTCGACTTCCTTCTGTCGAAGGTCAACAATAGGATTCTGATCCCCGTGTGCCTCGTCCTGGCGGTTCTCTTCGCGGCCGACGAGATTCACTCCAGCATATATCCGAACATGGCCGAGGGCGCCATCGAGGCGACGGAAAGTGTGCCGGCGTCCGGCGGCGGAAGCCCCTCCGCTTCGGCGGAATCGGGCGCAGACGCGGGAGAGACGGATTCCGGCGCGGCGGCGGAAGCCGTGGCCTGAAAACCGGAGGAGATTACCGCATTATGTACCTGTATGTGATCCCATTTGTCTATCTGTTTCTGCATCTGCTGTTTTTCCTCAACCTCGACTGGTGGCTTGATCACGGATTTGCCGGGTATCACGGGCGAAAGGGATGGAAGCGGCTGCTGGCGGCAACGGTCGCCGGGCTGACGCTCCCGGCGCTGCTGGGATGCTTTCTCCCGGACAGCGGCTTCAAGTTCGCCATGGCCGCCGCCGGAAATATCTGGCTCGGCTTTTTCCTGTATTTCGGGGGATGCGGGTTCCTGCTCTCCTTCTTCGCGGTGGCCGCCGGCCTGATGAGAAAGAAGAGAACCGCGAGGACCAGGACCGTTTCCAGGGTTTTTCTGTGCGTGAGCGCGGCGCTGGCCGTCGCGCTGAACGTCTACGGCCTGCGTCACGCCCGGGACGTAAAGGTGCATGAGCTGACGGTTGAGGTCGACAAGCCGCTTGACGCGGCGGACGGGGCCGATTCCCTCAGGGTCGTCCTGATCGCCGATCTTCATATGAGCGTCAATTCGAGGCCGGAGACGATCCGGCGCATGGTGGAGCTTGTCAATCAGCAGGACGCGGACCTGGTTCTGGCGGCCGGAGATTACCTGACCAGCACCTACAGGGGGCTGAAGGATCCGGAAACCTACGCGGCGATCCTCCGGGAGATGCGGGCGAGGTACGGCGTCTACGCCGTCTACGGCAACCACGACGTGGAGGAGCCGCTGCTGGGCGGATTTCCCATGACGCCCAAGAGCAAGGCCTTCCGGAGCGAGGAGGTGGTCTCCTTCATCGCAAGCTGCGGCTTTGAAGTCCTTTCGGACGAAGTGGCGGACGCCGTCGGCGGAAGCATCGTCCTGGTGGGGCGCGAGGACGGAGAGAAGACCGGAAGAGGCACGGAGAAACGCGCGGAAGCCGCCGACCTCATGGCGGGGATCGACACGTCGAAGCCTGTCCTTGTGGTGGAGCATGAGCCGGTGGAGTTCGACAGTCTCGCGAAGGCCGGGGCCGATCTGGTCCTGAGCGGTCACACCCACGCGGGGCAGATTTTCCCGGGCAATCTGATCACGTCCTTCTTCAATCAGAACAACTACGGGCTCAAGACGCTGAGCGGCGTTCAGAGTGTGGTCACCTCCGGGGTGGGGTATTACGGTCCGCCCCTCAGGATCGGAACGGACAGCGAGATCATGGTGGTCACGATCCGCTTCCGCTGAAATATGTTCTATTGATATTGTCGCCCGTTGGAGTTAATATAAAATAGCGGATCCGCTCGCGAAAGAACGCGCGGATACGGCCTGAAATGCCGGTTTATCGGACGGATTGTTTCGAAATACAGGATTATTTCCCAGTGGTATCTGGTGAAGGTTTCAAAGAGGCAGGAACAGCAGCAAGGAGGAAAAGCTATGCTGAATATCAACAAAAAAGTGGAAAACGGCACACTCTGCATCGCACTGGAAGGAAGACTGGACACGACCACCTCTCCCGTGCTTGAGGCGGAACTGAAGAATTCCCTTGACGGCCTCAAGGAGCTGGTGCTGGATTTTGAGAAGCTGGAGTACATTTCATCCGCCGGCCTCCGCGTGCTTCTGTCCGCTCAGAAGACGATGAACAGCCAGGGCAGCATGAAGGTGACCCATGTCAATGAAAACGTCATGGAGATCTTCGAGGTGACAGGGTTCTCGGACATTCTTACCATCGAGTGAAACCGGAGGATAAGGCCGCTTAATATGTCCGGCATGCGCATGCCGGACGGAAAGGAACAGGCGGATTGCTATGCAGGAAGTGAAAAGCGGATGCGGTGAACATCGGCAGGTACTTCCGGAAGAAGCCGGCGGAGCGGCGCCGAGGGCAGAAGAGAGAACCTTCGAGGCGGTCGTGGATCAGCTGCCCGAGGTGCTTTCCTTTGTGGAGGAACATCTGGAGAAGGCGGGATTCGGAGCCAGGACACGGACGCAGATCATGATGGCCTGCGAGGAAATCTTCGTCAACATTGCCGATTACGCCTATATTCCCGGCAGAGGCAGCGTCCTGGTGCGCTTGGAGCTGACCGATGAGCCCGCCGTGGAGATCACCTTCACGGACGAAGGCGTGCCCTTTGACCCTCTGGCCAAAAAAGACCCGAATGTGACGCTTTCCGCCGAAGAGAGACAGATCGGCGGACTGGGGATCTTCATGGCCAAGGAACTGACGGACCGCATCGCCTATGAGCGCAGAGACGGCAGAAATATTCTGAAAATGACAAAGCTTCTGTGACGGAAGGAATTCCGGAAGGCAAAAGTCACTGTCTTGAGTTATTGTATGGGAAAGCCATATGCGTCCGCACAGGATTACGGTTCATGTCCGCATGCTCCTGCCCTGTGCCTGCATATGGCGTTCCGTTTTTAAAGAATCGGCCAGGCCGCTCCGGCCGGACGGCGCCTGCCGCTCATGACCGGCGTCCGGAGGAGCCGGCCGGGAGAAGGGAATCCTTCAAATTGTTAGCTTTCTTTGGCTGTGCTTCGTATCAACAGGTGTCAGGACAAAACAAGGACCTGACAAAACAGGAAATGCAGCCGGACAGAGACGCTTTATCATAGTTGTCTGTGACTTGCTTGTCTGCGAATGACTGTCTTTGACGCCGGCAGGGCGGCGCGAAAGGGAGGTTGTGATGAAAAAAAGAGTGTTGGTTCCATTTATACTGTTTGTGATGCTGATGGTATCCGTATCTTCCGTGAAAGCGGCGGACGTCCTCTACGCCACGGCGGGAGGCGTGCGGGTCTTTGCCGAGAAGAGCACCAGTTCCAAGGTGATCAAGACCTGCAGCAAGGGAGAGCAGCTTCTCGTGGAGGAGCTGGGAAGCTCCTGGTCCTCCGTACTGGTCGAGGATCCCCGCGGGGGACAGATGCTCGGCTGGGTCAGGATGGAATACATGTCCATCAACCACATCCCTTCCAACATCTGCCATCATCAGTGGACGGACTGGACCGTGACCACGGAGCCCACCTGTACTTCCGGCGGGATGATGATGAGAAGCTGTCCGATCTGCGGAGTCGGTGAGGCGAAGGATATGGAACCCCTCGGACACTCCTACGGAGACTGGAGGGTCACGAGGCAGGCGACCTGCACGTCGGAGGGGGAGAAGGTCAGGAGCTGCGTGAGGTGCGGCCGGGAACAGTACCAGACCATCGAGAAGGCGGCGCATTCCTACGGGGACTGGAAAGTCACGAGGCAGGCGACCTGCACGTCGGAGGGACAGAGAGTCCGCAGCTGCACCGTGTGCGGCGCGGAGGAACGTCAGACGGTGGAGAAGCTCCCCCACAGTTACGGGAACTGGAAGGTGACGAAGGAAGCCACCTGCGCCGCGGAGGGATCCCGGGAGCATACCTGTGTGAACTGCGGCTACACGGGCACCGAGACGATCGAAAAGCTGCCCCATGATTTTGAGAGCAGGATCCTGAAGGAGCCCACCGACCATTCCTCCGGCGTCCGCACCAATGTCTGCAAGAACTGCGGTTACACCGAGGAAGAGGTCAGCTTCGATCCCGAGGGGACCCTCCGCCGCGGCGACCGCAGCGAGGAGGTCCGCGAGATGCAGCGGCTTCTGGCAGATCAGAATTACCTGAATTACGACGGCGCGGACGGAATCTTCGGCGGCGGCACGGAGATCGCCGTCATGACGTTCCAGAAGGATCGGGGACTCACACCGGACGGCGTGTGCTGGCCTCAGACCATGCAGAAGCTCCGTCATGAATTCGGTGAGTGGGAGATGATAAAGGATCTCGAGAGGGACGCCGCGGGAGAACGCAGGCGCGTCTGCAGGGAGTGCGGCTATGAGCAGCATGAGACCCTCGAGCCTGAACCCGGCATGGAGCGGGGACGCAGGGGAGAGGACGTCAGGGCATTCCAGCAGATGCTGACGACGCTGGGGTTCGACGCCGGTTCTTTCGACGGCATCTACGGCCAGAAGCTGGACAACGCCTTTGAGCTCTTCGCGAAGGCGCAGAACCTGGAATTTACGCCCGGATCGCTGAACGCCCTCCAGATTGATTCCCTGGTGAACAGCTGGATCGCGTCGGTGCCGGAGGAGGAATGGTCCGGCAACGGAAACAACGAGACCCCTGTCAACCTGGCTTTGACCGTGACGCCGGTCGAGGAGGAGTCGGACGACGCGATCCTGACCTATTCCTGGTCGCTGACCAATCTCGGCAGCGAGAGCTGCATTTTCACGACGCTGCTGATGAATCCCGACGCCACGTCCGATTTCAGATCCGGAAACTTCGTCATGGCGCTTGACGGGGAGGAGCTTCTCCCCAGGTGCGGCAACAGCGTCTCCGGCAGCTTCCGGGTGAGCAGAAGCTGGAGCGAGACTCCGGGCTTCGCCGCTCTGGCGGTCTCCGACAGCAGCGGGGCAAAGTGGCTCAGCAACATTCAGTAATTTCCGATGACGTCCGCAAAAGACATCATGGAAAGCCAGGGGGGAGTCTCCCTGGCTTTCCATGATGATTTCCGTATGTAAGAGCACGCCTGCCGCGGGCCTTATCCCGAAAGGAGCACACCGCAATGGATCAGCAGTTATTCAGAAAAGAAAGCCTGGAACGTATTTCCTCCCCGGAGGAGCTGCATGACTATATGAAAGTCACCAGCCCCCGCATGTGGATGATACTCATCGGGATTGCCGCCCTGCTGACTGGTTTTATCGTCTACGCTTCCACGCTGACGCTCGAGAGCACCATGGAGTTCAAGGTGCTCTCTTCGGACGGAAAGCTCTACGGCGTGCAGGAGGATCCTCAGGGCAGTCTGGACCTGGACATGCCGGTCCGGATCGGGGAACTGACCGGCCGTCTCTCCGATCTCTCGGAGACGGAGACCGTCACCGCGAGTCTCAGGACCGGGGACGGAGCCGCGCTTTCGGAAGGCTACTATGCCTTCGAATTTACAGGGGAGGACGCTCCGGCGAAAATGAAGGACACGCCGATTATCGTGTATGTATCCGGTGAAACCGTGTCCTTCTATAACGGGGGATCCGTGATAGCGGAGTATCTCTCCTCGGAAAAAGCGGTTTGGATCGGCGGCAGGCATGTGTTTCTTTCCAATCCGAAGCGGTCCGCCGCCAAAAGCTTCACGATAGAACTGGATTCCGGGGAGACGGTTCTTCCGGACGGAACCTACGACGCCTCCGTTGTGATCGATTCATCTTCGCCGATTCATTTTTTGATGAACTGACCGGGAAAGAGGACGGCACTGATGGCTGAAAAGAAAGACAATCACAGAAAAAACGACCGTCAACCCCTGAAAAAGGGGGTGGCGAAGGTTCCCGTGGTGATGCAGATGGAGGCGCTGGAATGCGGCGCCGCCAGCCTCGCCATGATACTGGCCTACTACCGCAAATGGATTCCGCTCGAGCAGATCCGGCTGGACTGCGGCGTTTCCAGAGACGGATCGAATCTGAAGAACGTCTATTACGCCGCGCAGCATTACGGGCTGGAGGCCCAGGGCTACCGGATGGACGTGGACTCGGTCCGTAAAGACGCGACGTTTCCCTGCATCATTCACTGGAACTTCAATCATTTTGTCGTGCTGGACGGTTTCCGGAACAACAAGGCGGTTCTGAACGATCCCGCCCGGGGCAATGTCTCGGTCTCCATGGAGGAATTTGACCAGTCTTTTACCGGCGTGTGCATGACCTTCGAGCCCGGGGAAAACTTTGAACCCTCCGGAAAGAGAAAGAGCACTCTTGAATTCGCCCGGAAGCGCCTCAAGGGCGCGGGGGCGGCTGTGGCGTTCATCATCCTCACATCCGTCATCGTCTGTCTCCTGGGCATTATCAATCCGGTGATGTCCCGGATTTTCTATGACCGGCTGCTCACGGGGCTGGCCCCGGACTGGTTCAGGCCTTTTATTCTGGTGATGTCGCTGCTGTGCGTCTTTCAGATCATCGTGGAAGGCGCGCGGGCGATCTATTCCCTCAGGATCAACGGGAAGATGGCGGTGGAGGGCAACGCCTCCTATCTCTGGAAGGTCCTCCGGCTTCCCATCGAGTTCTTCACCCAGAGAATGACCGGAGATATCGTTCAGAGACAGGGCTCCAACGCGATGATCGCCCGGACGCTGGTGGAGACGGTGGCGCCCCTTGCCCTGAACGTGGTCATGATGGTGTTCTATCTGGTGGTGATGGTCCGCTACAGCCCGCTTCTGACGGGGATCAGCCTGTTTTCCCTGTTCTGCAACCTCCTGATCGCCCGGTATATGTCCGAAAAACGGATCAATGTGACGCGGACCCTGATGCGGGACGAGGGGAAACTGGTATCGGCCACGATGGCGGGCATCAGTATGACGGAGACCATCAAGGCCTCCGGCGCCGAGGCGGGGTACTTCCGGAGATGGTCCGGCTATCAGGCCTCCGTCAACGCGCAGAACGTCAGGTATATCACCCTGAACGCGAAGCTGGGGCTGCTTCCCCAGCTGATCACCACGGCGTCCAATTACGCGGTTCTCTTCTTCGGGGTCTGGATGGCGATGCAGGGCAATTTCACCATCGGTATGATCTCGACCTTCCAGGGACTGCTCTCCTCCTTCATGGGGCCGGCGTCCAGTCTGGTCTCGGCGGGACAGACGATTCAGGAGATGCGCACCCAGATGGAACGGATCGAGGACGTCATGGAATACCCCGACGATCCGATGCTCAGCCCGGACGACGATCCCGGGGACGGCAATTATGCGAAGCTCAGCGGCGAGGTGGAGGTCAGAAATCTCACCTTTGGCTATTCCCCCCTGGGAAAGCCCACCATTGAGGATTTTTCCATGCACATGAAGCCGGGCAGCCGCGTGGCGATCGTGGGCGGAAGCGGAAGCGGCAAATCCACCGTCAGCAAGCTGATCACGGGTCTCTACCAGCCGTGGGAAGGAGAGATCCTCTACGACGGCAAGCCGATCCGCGAGATTCCCAGGGCCGTGCTGACCGGATCCGTGGCCATGGTGGACCAGGATATCGTTCTCTTTGAGGACACCATCGCCAACAATATCCGCATGTGGGACAATTCCATCGCCGATTTCGAGGTGATTCTCGCCGCGCGGGACGCGCAGATCCACGACGACATTCTCCAGAGACCGGGAGGATATCAGGGGAAACTGGTGGAAAACGGCCGGGATCTGTCCGGAGGGCAGCGGCAGCGGCTTGAGATAGCCCGCGTGCTCGCCCAGGATCCTTCCGTGATCATTCTCGACGAGGCGACCAGCGCCCTTGACGCAAAGACCGAGTATGAGCTGGTGAAGGCTGTCAGGGACAGGGGCATTTCCTGCATCGTGATCGCCCACCGGCTCTCCACCATCAGGGACTGCGACGAGATCATCGTGCTTGACAAGGGCCGGGTGGTCGAGCGCGGCACCCACGAGGAGCTGTACGCCAGAGGGGGAGCCTACACCGAGCTGGTCACATCAGAATAAGGAGGATTGGCGCGTATGGGTTGGTTTGACGAGCAGATCAAACAGCGCATGCAGAGCGATCAGGAGACGCTGGAGGATTCCTTTATTCTCATGGCCAGCTCCGTGCTGAACCGGTGGGATGCGGACCGGCTCCGGGACGACCGCCTGATCTCCAAGATGGCGCTTGATATGATTTTAAAATACTTCCGGATGAAGCCCGCGGATATCCCGCCGGAGGTCACGGGGGCGGACGAAGTGCTTGAATACGCGATCCGCCCGACGGGACTGATGGTCCGCGAGGTGGAGCTGACGGAAGGCTGGCAGGGGGACGCCTACGGTCCCATGCTGGGCTATATCCGGGAGAGCGGCACGGCGGTGGCGCTGATTCCCGATGCGCTCGCCGGGTACTGGTACCAGGATCCTTCCACCGGAAAGAAGACGCGGATAACCCGGAAAAATGCGGGCATCTTTGCGCGGGAGGCCATGTGCTTCTACCGGCCGCTCCCGATGAAGAAGCTGGGGATCCCCGATCTCATCATCTACATGAAGAACAGCATCTCGCGCAGCGACCTGGTCCTGATCATCCTGGCGACCCTCGTGGTGACCCTGGTGGGCAGGATCGAACCGATGCTCTATGTGCAGATGACGGGCAGAGTCCTGAACAGCAGGAGACAGACGGCCCTGATCGGAGCGGGAGTTTTCCTTCTGACGTCCGCTTTTTCGGCGCAGATGTTCGGGGTGGTCCGCTCCCTGCTGATGGACAGGATCAATACCAAGACGTCGCAGGCGGTGGAAGCCTCGGTGATGATGCGGATTCTGTCGCTTCCCGTCAATTTTTTCAGGCAGTATTCCTCGGGCGAGCTGTCCAGCCGCGCGGGGAGCGTCAATTCGCTCTGCTCGATTCTTGTGAACAATATTCTGTCCGTGGGTCTGGGAAGCGTGATGTCCCTTCTGTACATCACGCAGATCGCCGAGTTCGCGCCGTCTCTGGCCTGGCCTTCGATCGCGATCATTCTCTCCACGGTGATTCTGAGCGTCGCCGCGTCGCTGATCCAGATCGGCATCTCGAGGAAGTCGATGGAGCTCCAGGCGAAGCAGACGGGCATGTCCTTTGCCATGCTCGGCGGGATCCAGAAAATCAGGCTTTCCGGTTCCGAGAAGAGAATGTTTGCCCGCTGGGCGAGGCTGTACTCGGAGAGCGCGCGGCTGCAGTACAATCCGCCCCTCTTCCTGAAGCTGAACGGCGTGCTGGTCACGGCCATTTCCCTGGCCGGAAACGTCCTGCTCTACTACATCGCGGTGTCCACCGGCATTAAGCCCGAGATGTATATCGGCTTCACGGCTGCCTACGGACGCGTGATGGGCGCCTTTTCCTCTCTGGCGGGAATCGCGATTTCCATCGCCTCGATTCCCCCGGTCCTGGAGATGGCCGAGCCGATTCTGAAGACCGAACCGGAGGTGGCGGAGGACAAGGAGCAGGTCACCAGACTGAGCGGAAGCATCGAGATGAGCCACATCTCCTTCCGGTATCATGAAAACATGCCCTACGTCCTGAACGACCTGTCGCTCAGCATCAGGGCAGGGGAATATGTGGCGATCGTCGGCCGCACGGGATGCGGTAAATCCACGCTGATCCGGCTGCTGCTCGGCTTTGAGAAGCCGGAGAAGGGCGCGATCTACTTCGACCGCCGGGATCTGAGCAAACTGGATCCCCGTTCCCTGAGAAAGAACATCGGCGTGGTGATTCAGAACGGCGAGCTGTTCCAGGGGGATATTTTCTCCAATATCGCCATCTCCGCGCCCACGCTGACCATGGATGAGGCCTGGGAGGCGGCCGAGATGGCGGGTATCGCGGACGATATCCGGGAAATGCCCATGGGCATGCAGACCGTCATTTCGGAGGGCCAGGGCGGCATCTCCGGCGGCCAGAAGCAGCGCCTGATGATCGCCAGGGCCATCGCGCCGAAGCCTCGGATCCTGATCTTCGACGAGGCCACCAGCGCTCTTGACAACAAGACGCAGAAGCAGGTCTCGGAGGCCCTGGACGGGCTGAAGAGCACCAGGATCGTGATCGCGCACCGTCTCTCCACCATCCGGAACTGCGACCGCATTCTGGTGCTGGACAAGGGCGGCATCATCGAAGAAGGAACCTACGAGGAGCTGATCAAAGAAAACGGAGCCTTTGCCGAGCTCGTCGCGAGGCAGCGGCTTGACACGGAGCAGTAACCGCCAAAGAGGCGTAAGGCCGGAGAAATCCAAAGGAGATGCGGAGAGGGTATGCCGGAAAAGTCTGTTCGGGAAATGACGGAACTGGAGAGAAAACATTACTCCCTTGAGGCGAGAACCTTTCATTCCACCGTGATGGGATCCCTTCTGCTGGGACTCGTCGCGCTGCTGATCGGGCTGGGGCTCTACGCCTACGCCCTGACGGGGCAGTACGTCGGCGAAGCCTGGGGGCTTGCCCGGTCCGCGGCCGGCATCGTGCAGCAGGCGGGAGGAGCGGAGGAGCTCGCCGCCGACGTCATGGAGATCTGGCGCGGCCTGACGCCGGAGGAGCGCGCCGGATCCAGAACAGAGGCATACCGCGCGCTTTTCTCTGAAATCAAGGAAAGAGAGAGCTGGCAGAGGATCAACGCCATCCTGAAGGAGTTTCTGAAAACCAGCGACGTCAACGACGTCTTTTTCGCCGTCTATGACAGAGAGACGCCGGCCGTCATCTATATCGCGGATCCGGATGAGCGGGAGGGGCATATCTGCATGCCCGGAGACTGGGATTCCGTCGGGGAGAAGGAGGCGTCCGTCTTCCTGGACTGGGACGGCAGGGGAAAGCTCTCCTATATCTCGAAGCGGGACAACTACCTGTGGCTCTGCACCGCGGGTGTGCCGCTGGGAGACCGGGGAGAGACCGCGGGCTTCATTCTGGCGGATATCTCTCTGTCGGAGGTCGCGGGAGGGATGAAACGCTTTCTTCTGCAGTACCTGATCGCGATGGCCGCCGCCACCTTTCTTCTGGGGTATTTTATGACCCGCCATATGAAGAAGACCCTGGTGAAGCCGATCAATGATATCGCCGCCGCCGCGGAGGACTATATGAGGGACAAGAGAGAGGGGCGGACGGAATCCGATCACTTCGCCATTCTCAATATCCGCACCGGGGACGAGGTGGAGAACCTGAGCCTGGTCATGGCGGATATGGAGCACGACATCTCCGAGTACGAGGATCATCTGACGCGGATCACGGCCGAGAAGGAGAGGGTCTCCACGGAGCTGGCGCTGGCGACGCGGATTCAGGCGGACATGCTCCCGAGCATTTTCCCGGCGTTCCCGGACCGGCCCGAGTTTGATCTCTACGCCGCCATGAATCCCGCCCGGGAGGTGGGAGGAGATTTTTACGACTATTATCTGGTGGACGACGATCACCTGTGCCTGGTCATCGCGGACGTCTCCGGCAAGGGCGTGCCGGCCGCCCTGTATATGATGGCCGCCAAGATTATTCTGGCAAACAACGCCATGGCCGGAAAATCTCCCGCCAGAATCCTGGAGGATACGAACGCGGCGATCTGCTCCAACAACCGGGAGGAGATGTTTATCACGGTGTGGCTCGGGATCCTCACGATCTCCACCGGAAAGATGACGGCGGCCAACGCGGGGCATGAGTATCCGGTGATCTGCCGGAACGGAGGCCGCTTCGAGCTGATCAGGGACAAACACGGTTTCGTGATCGGCGGCGTCGACGGGATCCGCTACAAGGAGTATGACTTTACCCTGGAACACGGGGACAAGCTGTTTCTCTACACCGACGGCGTCCCGGAGGCCACGGACGCCTCCGAGAAGATGTTCGGCACGGAGCGGATGATCGCGGCGCTCAACGAGAACCCGGACGGGGAGCCGAGGGAGATCATGGAGCAGGTGAAGCGCGAGGTAAATGCCTTTGTGAAGGACGCGGAGCAGTTCGACGACCTGACGATGCTGTGCCTGGAGTACAAATGATGAATTCCGAATGGTTCTGCCCGCGGTCACAGATACCTGCCGTCTGCGGTTTTGTGCCGCGGCACTGGCAGCGGCACCGGAATAACTGCCTTCGGTAATTATTAAGTGTAACTTGTATAATGGCGCCTCTGCCTGTTATAATGCAGTGAGAAATTTTTGACAGCCGTTCCCGCAGCGCTTGAGTGACACATGGCAGGCTATGGGAACGGCTCTTTTTATGAGAAGCCGGAAAACGGCCGCTCATAAAATGAAACGTACAGGAAACAGAAAGAGGAGGCGCAAACGATGCTTTTTCAGGAACTGGGAAAACTGAAGCGAAGCATGATCATGACGTCCGTCATTATGATCGCGGCCGGCATTCTCATGCTCATCTGCCCGGAGCGGTATGTCAGCCTGCTGGTAGCGGCGGCCGGGTACGGACTGCTGATTCTGGCCACCGTATTGGCGCTGGAATTCCTTTCCAGCAAAAAGGTGCTGATCAACTATGTCTGTCTGACCGGCGCCCTGCTCATCGGCATAATCGGCGCGGCCGTTCTGTTCTACCGCAGCGACGTGCTGAGAGTGCTGGGCCTGCTGTTCGGCATCTTCCTGGTGCTGGATGGCGTCTACGAGCTGTTTAACACCTGGCGGTACGCGCGCCGCGCCCATCACCGCGGATGGTGGATTCTCGTACTGCTGGCCCTGCTTCTGATCGCGGCGGGGATCGTCATTCTCACGAATCCGTGGTGGGATACCCCGGGCTCGCTGATGAAGGTGATCGGAGGAACCATGCTGTTTTCTTCCGCCGTCGGAATCGTGCACGTCATCCTGATCTGGCCGTTCCGGAATATATAAGAGGGGGGGACAAACATGTCGAAGAAAAACGGAAAAAAGAAGAATGAGTCCTCTCTTCAGGAGCGCAGGGAGGCACTGAAGGAACTGGATGAGAAGATGGACGAACTGAAGCAGTCCGCGGAGGAAATGAGAGGCGAGGTGAAGCAGCTGATGCCGGAGCAGCAGAAGCCGGAGCAGCAGAAGCCGGAGCAGACGAAAGAGGTAAAGAAGCGTGAGAAACGCCGCTCGACGGAGATTCTGGGCGTATTCGCGAAACACAACTTCTACGTAAACGGCCTGACGCCGGAGGAACTCCGGTCTACCCTGGAGGATCTGGGCCCCACCTTTGTGAAGATCGGCCAGATCATGTCGAGCCGTGTGGATCTGCTTCCCGAGAGCTACTGCAAGGAGCTTGAGAAGCTGCGCCAGAACGTGCAGGAGCTGGATCCGGCGCTGGCGAAGGCTGTCATCGAGCAGGAGACCGGGAAAAAGATCGACGAGATCTACTCGGAATTCCGGGACAAGCCTCTCGGCTCCGCGTCGATCGGGCAGGCGCATTACGCCGTGCTCAAGGACGGAACCCCCGTCGTCACGAAGGTACAGCGTCCCCTGATCGCGGACATGATGCGTCAGGATTTCGTTCTTCTGAAAAAAATGGCCTCCGTATTCAACGCCGTGACGGAAGGGGCCGAAAACACGGAGGATCAGCTTGATTTCCTGAGTGTGATCGATGAATTCGAGAAGGTGACCGAGGAGGAGCTGGACTGCCGCGTGGAGGCGGAGAACACCAGATACTTCAAGGAGCACTGCATCGAGGACGAGACGAAAGTGACGTGCCCGGACGTCTTCGACGGGCTGACGACGGAACGGATTTTCACGATGTCCTTTGTGGACGGCTATTCCATCTCCAAGAGGGAGCGCCTGATCGAGGAAGGCTATGACGTGGAGGACATCGGACGCCGCATCGTGGACAACTACCTCCACCAGGTGCTGGACGTCGGCACGTTCCACGCGGATCCCCATCAGGGCAACATCATGGTCATGCACGGGACGCCGGTCTGGATCGATTTCGGCATGATCGGACGGATCACGGACGCGGATGTGAATATCATCCAGTCCCTGGTGCTGGCCGTCCTGGAAGGGGATGTGGAGACGATCGCCAACTCGGTCATGTCGATGGGAGCGGCCTCTCCGAAAACCAACCGCGACAAGCTGATCGAGGATCTGGACGTGTTCATGGACCGATACGTATCGGTCACGAGCCTCAACGATCTGGACGTCTCCGTGCTGTTCGAGGAGATCTGCGCGCTGGCAGAGAAGCATCACGTCAAGATGCCCGGAAAGTTCACGATGCTGGTCCGCTCGCTGGCGACCATCGAAGGCGTGATCGAGCAGCTCTGCCCGTCCCTGAACCTGTTCGAGATTTTCAGCAATAAGCTGATGGAACGGGCGAAGAATCACTTCGACCTGGAGCAGCAGCTCATCAGCACGGGAAAGGACGCGCTGGAGATCGGGAAGAAAGCGGCCAGGATACCGGTGCTGACCTCTGACCTGCTGAAAAGCGCCGCCAGGGGCAGGATGAAGATGAACCTGGAGCTGACCGGATACGAAGAGCTGCTGACGAAAGGCAGCGATACGGTCAAAAACGTCGTTCTGGCGCTCTTTGCCTGCGTGATGTTTATCGGCTCCTGCGTCCTGTGCCTCTCGGATATGACCCCCAAGGCGCCGGGCAACGTTCCCGTGCTGGCGGCGATCGGGCTGATCTTCTCCGTGGCGCTGGCCATCTACGCGGTGAGAAGCATCTCAAAGAGACAATAGAGAGAGCTTGCAGCAGGGAAACCTGAGAAAGAAAAAAGCCGGTTTCTGTCCGCGCAAGCCGGACAGAGACCGCGGAGGCGGCTGA
>CACYDL010000078.1 GCA_902773195.1 uncultured Lachnospiraceae bacterium | reverse complement strand
TTTCTATCTTGACCTGAGAAAATACGGTACGACGCGTCACGCGGGATACGGACTCGGCTTCGAGCGCTGCGTCATGTATCTGACGGGGATGCAGAACATCCGCGACGTTCTCCCGTTCCCGAGAACCGTGGGGAACTGCGAGCTGTGACCGTCCCTGCCGCACCGCAGGACTACAGGTTCCGGGCGGGCTGACGCCTGCCCGGAGCGTACTTTTCCGGCCGCCTGTTCTTTGCGTAGGGAGGCGGCCCGTAAACACGCAGCGCAGCGGCACGCGAATGGCCGCTTTACATCAGGGGAGACGTTTGGCGCAGATGAAGAAGAACCGTACCGGTCAGCGACTGACATATGAGCACATTCTCTGCGCTCTTGTGCTGCTCGTCTTTTTTGAGCCTCCGTCTCTCAATATCTTTGTCAGGGAGCACTTTTACGCCCGGTTTTTTTCCATGCTGGGCTATTATTTCACCCTCGGAAAGCTCGCCGTCTCCCTGTTCGTCATCTTCCGGGCCCTCAGGGAATTTGTCGTGAAGGGCCTTGACACGGATTATTTCGAGACCTTCCTGTTTCTGCACATCGCCCTGATCGCGGTCTCGCTGCTCGCGAACAGGGAATTCAGCGTGTCCGTGATCCTTCAGCTGGTGGCCCAGACCGGCATGCTTCTGACTGCCGCCTTCATGCTCAGGGAGCGCACGGATTTCTTTCTGCTGTCCCTGGTCCTTCTGTTCGGAGCGCTCGCCGTCTGCGGCTGCGCCTCCTTCTATCTGCATCCCAGGGGATACGTCACGTGGAATACCGAGGCGTACTACTACCTTCTCGGCGGCAAAAATACCGCCTTCCCCTACGAGCTCTGCTTCCTCATCAGCTGGATCCTGCTGAGGGTCTACAGAGGCCGCCGGCTGCCGCCTCTCATCCTGATCACGGCGTTTTTCATCGGAGGATCCCGGATCTGCGACTCGACGAGCACGACCGTGTGCCTGTCTCTGTTTCTTGCCGCCTATCTTGCGGCTCGTTTTCTGCCCCGCCGCATGGCGGTGCTCCGCCCCGGCGTCTTTGCCGTCACGACGGCTGTCGTGGTGGTGCTGATCTATCTGGGGATGACCTTCAAGCCGCTGCTGGACCTGCTCGGACGCACGACCAGGTTCTCGGGGCGCGACGTGCTCTGGGCCCAGGCCCTGGCTTACTTCAGGTCGTCTCCTCTGTTCGGCTGCGGAAACGGCATCCGGTTTACGCTGGATACCGGTATCGTCACGGATCACGCCCACAGCCAGTATCTCAACAGGCTCGCGAAATTCGGACTGGTTCCCTTCTCCCTGTTCGCGGCCTCGATCATCGCGCTTTTCCGAAAGATGTCCTCATCCCGCAACAGGCTGCTCATGAGCCTGCTCGGCGCGCTGGTCTCCGTCTATCTTCTCCACATGGCGTTCGACGACTACAACTACACCTTTTTCATCCTCATCGTCACGGAGGCGGGCTTTTTCGCCAATTTTGCCAACGACGCCCCGGGCAGACTCTGTGTGACACCGGAAATCTGATCACTCTGTCCGGCATTTCCTTCGCTGGGAGGTGGAAATATGGCTCTCGGATTCATTACCGGCAGCGCGGGGGCGGGGAAAACCCGGACCCTGCTGGAAGAAATGATTCGGCAGTCGGCACAGGAACCTGAAAGAAGGTTCTTTGTTGTCGTGCCCGAACAGTTCACGATGCAGACCCAGCAGACGCTGGTGCGGCTCGCGCCGGAAAAGTGCATTCTCAACCTGGAGGTCACCAGCCTGAACCGTCTGGCTTACCGCGTCTTCGCGGAGACGGGCCGGGGCGGGGCCGATCTGATGGAGGAGATCGGGAAGAGCTTCCTGATCGGAAAGATCGCGCTGGAAAAGAGAAAAGAGATGGTCTTCTTCGGGGACCAGCTCACCAGGCCGGAGAACATCGCCGAGATGAAGGCGCTGATCTCGGAGCTGATGGTGTACGGCGTCGATCCCGGGATGCTCAGGGAGGCGGCGGAGGGCTCGTCGAAGCTGAAGCTGAAGCTCCGGGACATCCACACCGTCTACGCCGCCTTCCGGGAGAGGCTCGCGGGCTCCGCCATGACCTCCGAGGAGGTGCCGGAGAGGTTTGCCGCCGTCGCCGCGGATTCGGCCATGATCCGGGGCTCGGTGATGGCCTTCGACGGCTTCACGGGCTTTACGCCGGTCCAGCTGCGCCTGATCCGGGCCTTCCTCCCGCTTGTCAGGGATCTCTATGTGACGGTGACCTATGACTCCGACAGGAGCGCCGTGGCGTCCTGCGGGAGAACCGATCTCTTCACCCTCAGCATCGAGACCATCCGTCTCCTCACCCGGGAGGCCCGGGAGGCCGGCGTGCCCCTTCTGGAGCGCCGGGTCGTGAGACGGCCGGAGAATGCCCCGGACCCGAAGGAGCCCTCCCTCGCGTTTCTGGAGAGGCACCTGTTCCGGAAAGAAGAGAGAGTCTTCGGGGAGACGCCGGAGGGAATCTCCGCCCGGAAATGCGCCAATCCCAGGGAGGAGATGGAGGAGGCGGCCAGGAAAATCTGCCGCCTTGTCAGGGAGCAGGGGTACCGCTACCGCGATTTCGCCGTGGTGACGGGGGACCTGTCCGCCTACGGGCCCTGCGCGGAGGAGATCTTCAGCGCCCACGGGATTCCCTTCTTTATCGACGAGAAGAGAAAACTGACGGGAAATCCCTTCATCGAATATCTTCGGGCCGCCTGCGAGGTCTGTCTCGAGGACTGGTCCTACGAGAGCGTCTTCCGTCTCCTGAAGACCGGCATGACGGATTTCGGACAGGATGAGACGGACCGGCTGGAGCACTACGTCCTGGGATGCGGCATCCGGGGGCGGAAGAAGTGGTACGGAGAATTTACCGCCGCGTACAGAAACGAGGATCCCGCGGAGGTTCCGGCGCTCAACGGCCTCAGGGAGCGCGTCTGCGGCCTGATCGGGCCGCTCTCCGAGACCTTCTCCTCGCGGATGAGCACCGTCCGGGAAAAATCCGCCGCCCTCTATGAATTCTGCGTCAGAAGCCGGGCGAAGGAGAAGCTGGACGAGTACATCGGCGTCTTTGAGAAGAAGAACCGCCCGGATCTCGTCAGGGAATACGCCCAGGTCTACCCCTACGTGTGCGGGTTCCTGGACAAGCTGGTCGCCATGCTCGGGGACGAGAGGATCTCGATGCGGGATTACGCCGCCCTTCTCGACGCGGGCTTCGCGGAGGCCCGCATCGCCATCATTCCCCCGGGCAGCGACCGCGTCTTTGTGGGAGACGTGGAACGGAGCCGCGTCCCGGAGGTGAAGGTACTGATCTTTCCGGGCATGAACGAGGGACTCGTTCCGAAGCCGGTCAGCGTAGGCGGCTTCCTTACGGAGCCGGACCGCGCGGCCCTCGCCGGGATGAACGTAAAGCTGAAGCCCACCTCCCGCGAGGCGGTCGTCACGGGCCGGTTCTACCTCTATACGGCCCTGGCAAAACCCACCCGCCGGCTTTTCGTCAGCTGGTGCACGAATCTGGCGGACGGCTCCGAGGCCCACGCGTCCTATCTGATCGACGTGCTGAAGCGGATGTTTCCCCTGCTTGAAGAGGAGAGGGCGGAGGAGGACGCCCTGTCCCTGATCGAGCGCCCCACCCACGGAATCGCCTATCTGGCGGACAGGATCCGGGGGATCGGCGCCCCGGGGCCGGACGACGCCTTTCTGCAGGTCTTCTCTCTGTTCCGGGGAGATCCGGACTACGCCGGGCAGACCGCCATGCTGCTGCGCGCGGCGGGAACGCGGAGAAAGCAGGACGAGATCGGCAGGGCTGCCGCGAAGGCGCTCTACGGCGAAGTTCTCCGCAATTCCGCGACGAGGCTCGAGCGCTTCTGCGAGTGCCGGTTCCGCCACTTTCTGGATTTCGGCCTCCGGCTGCAGGAGCGTCCCGCCTACGAGTTTACGGGAAGCGACTTCGGCACCCTGATACACCGCTCTCTGGAGATCTACGGAGAGAAGCTGATCGGGCGGGGGGACGCCGGCGAGGAGGAACACCTCCGGCTGGTGAACGAGGCCCTGGACCAGGCCGCGGAGGAGACGGGCCGGGATTCCGTGCTCTATTCCACGCCGCGGAGCAGGTACGAGCTGAGCCGGATGCGGCGGATGCTGGAGAGAACCGTGCGGACGCTGAAGGAGCAGGCCGACGCGGGGGACTTCAGGATATCCGGGGCGGAGGACCCCTTCTCCTCCTCCCTGGACCTGCATTCGCTGTGCTATGACCTGCCCGGAGGCGCGAGAATGATTCTCACGGGCAGGATCGACCGCATCGACACCAGCACGGACGGGGACGTCGTCTACGTGCGCGTGACGGACTACAAGACGGGCTCGGTCACCTTTGATCCGAAGCGGATCTATTACGGCCTTCAGCTCCAGCTGGCGATCTACATGAACGCGGCGGCGGAGATGATCCGGAGAAAGGGAGGCCGCCCCTGTCCGGCCGGCATGTATTACATGAAGGTGTGGGATCCGGTGCTGGAGTACCGGGAAGGGGAGACGCCGGAGGCGTTTGAGGAAAGAAGAACCGGGGCCATGAGGCCGTCCGGCGTCGCCCTGGGCGATCCGGAGGTTCTCCGGAGGTACGACAGGGAGCTGCCCCTGAAGGGGGAATCCTCCGTCATCAACGTCAGAATGGGCAGGAACGGAAGCCTCAAAGGCGACGTGCTGGACGAGAGCGGGTTTCTCACCATCGGCCGCTACGCCGGGCGCAAGGCGGAGGAGACGGGCGCCCTCATCATGAGCGGCCGGGCGGAGGTGAACCCCTACCGCCTCGGGCAGGAAAACGCCTGTACGTACTGCCCCTACAGAACCGTCTGCGGATTTGACGAAAAAATACCGGGCTGCAGCTGGAGAAACCTCAGGGCCCTGAACGGCAGCGAGGCGGTGGCCCTGATGCAGGAGGATCTCGATGGAATGGACAGATGATCAGAAGCAGGTGATCAGCACAAGAAAGCGCAGCATTCTGGTGAGCGCGGCGGCGGGAAGCGGAAAGACCGCCGTCCTTGTCGCGCGGATCCTCGGCCTGATCCTTGATCCCGACGACCCCGTCGACATCGACGAGCTCCTGATCGTGACGTTTACCCGCGCCGCCGCCGGCGAGATGAAGACCCGGATCGAGAAGGCGCTGGCGAAGGAGAGAGAACACGATCCCGACAATCCGCGGCTGGCCGACCAGCTCTCGCTGATCCACAACGCGGAGATCACGACCATCGACGGCTTCTGCAGCCGGGTCGTGAGGGATTACGGGCATACCACCGGTGTGACCCCCGGATTCCGTGTCGCGAAGGAGGGGGAGGCTCTTCTGCTGAAGAGCGACGCCGCGAGACAGACCATCGAGGAGGCCTACGCGTACGAGGGCGGGGAGAAGGAACGCTTCGAGATCTTCGCCGACACCTTCGCCACCGGCAGAAACGACGCGGTGCTCGAGAAGATGCTGATCCGGGTGTCCGACGCCGCGGATTCCGAGCCCGACCCGGAGGAGTGGCTCCGCCGGTGCGGGACGGGCGGCGGGGACCCGTCGGGCGGGGGCTTCCTCCTGGAGTGCCTCCGCGAAATCCGCGAGAAGCTGGACCAGGTCCGCGCCGTCGCCGAGGAGAACGTCTCCCTGGCCTGCCTGCCGGAGGGACCCTCGAAGTACCTCGGGACGGCGGAATCGGATCTCGCCCTGATCACGGAACTGATGGAGACAGAGGATTACTGGGAGCTCCGGCGTCTGGCGGAGAGCCTGAAGACGGCCAGGCTGCCCTCCGTGAAGGAAGGAACGGACGGAGATCCGATGATCCGCGCAAGGTTCAGGGACAGCCGGGAGCGGATCAAAAAAACGCTGAAGGCGATACGCGACGGAATGTATCCGGGCTCCCCGGAGAGGGCGGCCGGGATACAGGCGGAGAGCGGCCGGGTGATCGGTGTGCTGACGGAGCTCACCCTCCGGTACCGCGCCGTCTACGGAGAACTGAAGCGCAGGCGGAACGTGATGGATTTCGCGGATCTCGAACACGAGGCGCTGAAGATCCTCCGGGGGCCGGAGGGCCGGACGGAGCCGGCGAAGGAGCTGGCCGGACGTTACCGGGAGATCCTGGTGGATGAGTACCAGGACAGCAATTACCTCCAGGAGATGATTCTCACGGCGGTGAGCCGCATCCCCGACGGCGCGCAGAATTATTTCACGGTCGGCGACGTCAAGCAGAGCATCTACAGCTTCCGCAAGGCGCGGCCGGACCTGTTCATGGAAAAATACGCCGGCTACAGGGAGAATCCCGGGCGGGGCGTAAGAATCGACCTCCACCGCAATTTCAGGAGCCGGCGGGAGGTGATCGACACCGTCAACACGGTGTTCTCCGCTATCATGATCCCGGAGACCGGGGGCATATGCTACGACGAGGACGCCATGCTGGTTTACGGCGCCGGGTATCCTGACGGCGAAGGCTTCGAGACGGAGGTGATTCCCGTCCTCTCCGGGGAGAAGGACGAGGAGGGAATGCCGCTTCTCGGGAGCGGGGCGGATGAGAAGACCCTGCTCGAGGCGCGGGCGGTCGGTGAGAGAATCCTGGAGCTGGTCCGAAACGGCCGGATTCACGACGACGCGGCGGGGGGACCGCGGCCGGTGCGCTTCAGGGACGTCGCGGTGCTGCTGCGCTCCGTGAGGGGGACCGCCGACGCCTTCGTCAGCACCCTCATGTCCATGGGAATTCCCGCCTACGCCGACACGCGGACGGGGTATTTCGATTCCACGGAGGTCCAGGCGGTTCTCAGCTTTCTCGAGATCCTTGACAATCCCGGACAGGACATCCCCTGCGCCTCCGTTCTGCGGTCCGGCTTTCTGGGGCTGGACGCCGGAGAGCTGGCGGCCGTCGGGGCGGAGGCCCGGGCGGCGGCGCCGGAAAAGGGACGGATCTGTCTGTGGGACGCTATGCGGTACTACGCGGAGTCGGGCACAAAGGCGGAGCTGAGGAACAGACTGGCGGATTTTCTGGCATTATACGGGAGATTGAGGGAGCGGATTCCGTACACCGCGGTACATGAACTGGTCGGCGTCCTCCTGACGGAGACCGGCTATCTTTCCTATGCCTCCGCGATGCCCGGAGGCGCCCAGAGGGAGCTGAATCTCCGGATGCTGGAGGATCAGGCGCTGGAATATGAGAAGACCAGCTACTCCGGCCTTTTCAACTTCATCCGGTATATCCGGAACCTCGAGAAAAAGGAAGCGGATCCGGGGGAACTTACCCCGCTGTCCGGCAGCGAGGACGTGGTGCGGATCTGCAGCATCCACAAGAGCAAGGGGCTGGAATTCCCCGTGGTGTTCGTCTCGGGTCTGGGCAGAAGATTCAACAGGAGGAGCGCCACAGAGGTGCCCCTGATTCACACGGATCTCGGGATCGCGGCGGATTACGTGGATCTGGACCGGCGGGTCCGGATTCCCACCCTCGGAAAGATGGCGGCCGCCTCGCGGATCCGCCGGGACCAGGTGGGAGAGGAGCTCCGCGTGCTCTATGTGGCCCTCACCCGCGCAAAGCAGAAGCTGATTCTGACCGGCGTGCTCTCCGGCGAGGAGGCCCTTGCCGGGCGGCTGGATCCTCCGGGATCCGGCGAAAGGATGACCGCCGGCTATCTGATCTCCTCGGCCTGCTTTTTCGACTGGATCCTTCCGGTGTGCGGCAGGGTAATGCGGGAGGCAGAGAAAAGCGGAATCCGCCCCTGTCTCGTGCTTCGGCCCGTGAAGCCCTCCGGGCTGGCGGAAGCCGAGATCACCGAAGAGACGGGAAAGGAGGCCGCGCTGGACGCGCTCCGGCAGCTCCGTCCCGGAACGGTTTTCGGCGGAGAGATCCGGACGGAGCTGGAGAGACGTTTTTCGTTCCGGTATCCGTACGACGGCCGGGAGAACATACCGGTGGAGATTTCCGTCTCCGAGATCAAGAGGAGGCTGACGGAGGACCCCGACGAGGAGCGTCCCGTCTCCGCGGAGACGGCGGAGCTGTACCCGGCGGAAAAAGAAGAAACCGTGCCGGCGTTTATCCGGGCCATGTCGGGCGGGACAAAGAAGGAGACGCACGTCCTGACCCCCGCGGAGAGGGGCACCGCCTTCCACAGGGCGATGGAGCTGCTGGATTACGGCGCCCTGCCGCCTGTTTTTGAGGCGCCGGAGGGCGGCGCGGAGGAGTCCGGCCGCGCGGAAGAGGCGCTTCTCCGGGCGGTGAGAGAACAGATCGCGGAGATGGCCGCCTCGGGCCGGATGACCGTCGGGGAGGCGGAGGTGCTGCATCCGGAGAACTTCGTCACGTTTCTTCGAAGTCCCCTGGGGCAGAGGATGCGGAGGGCCGCCCTGGCCGGGACGCTTCGCCGCGAGCAGCCCTTCGTGATGGCGATGCCCGCCTCATCCATCGATCCGGCGTGGCCGGACGACGAGGATGTCTTCGTACAGGGAATTATCGACGCGTACTTCCGCGAGGACGGCGGTCTCGTCCTGGTCGACTACAAGACGGACAGGGCGGCGCCGGGACAGGAGGAGGCGCTGGCGCGCCGGTACCGGGTGCAGCTCCGCGCCTACAGGGAGGCCCTCGAAAGGGGGACAAAGGAGCGCGTGACGGAGACCTTCCTCTGGTCGGCGGCCCTCGGCCGGGAGATAAGAGCGGACTGACCGTCCGCGGCAAAAAAGCGCCGGGCGGAGGCGGGAAAGAAGCGCGGATCCGCCGCCCGCGGAAAGAAAATCCGCGGAAATCCGCCGCTTGTCAATGCGTGCTTTTTCCTGTATAGTTATTAGGATAATCCAAAAAGACACAAGGCAAACCCGTTTTCGGGCTGCGCGCCTCGGCGCGCTATGAAGAAAGAAGGTGAGACTATTGGTAGAACTGGACCCGATCAGATACGAGCTGAATTCCTACGACGAACCATTAGTTGAAATGAGGGATTCACTTTGACCTCGCTGTCAAAGAGAAACGAATTCAGGAATTAAACAGAGAGATGGAGGATCCATCCATCTGGGACCGCCCCGAGGAGGCGCAGAAGAAGATGAAGCTTCTCGCGTCCCTGAAGGAGGACGTGAACGGCTATGAGCAGCTCGTCTCGGACCGCGACGACATCCGCGACATGATCGCGATGACGGACGAGGAGCCGGACGAGGCCATGATACCGGAAATCCAGGAGATGTTTGAGGATTTCAGGACGAGATTCGAGACGATCCGGATGAAGACGCTGCTTTCGGGCGAGTATGACGGATGCAACGCCATCGTGACGCTCCACGCCGGAACCGGCGGCACGGAGGCCATGGACTGGACCGGCATGCTGTACAGGATGTACACGAGATGGGCCGAGGCGCACCATTTCCAGCTGGAGGTGCTGGACATCCTGGAGGGCGACGAGGCCGGCCTGAAGTCGGTGACGTTCCAGGTCAACGGGGACAACGCCTACGGACTGCTGAAATCCGAGCACGGAGTGCACCGTCTCGTCCGCATCTCCCCGTTCAACGCCAACGGAAAGCGCCAGACGTCCTTCGCGGCCTGCGAGGTCATGCCGGAGATCGAGGAGGATCTCGACATCGAGATCGACCCCAAGGACATCCGGATCGACACCTACAGGTCCTCCGGCGCCGGCGGCCAGCACATCAACAAGACGTCCTCCGCGATCCGGATCACCCATTTCCCGACGGGAATCGTGGTGACCTGCCAGAATGAGCGGTCCCAGTTCCAGAACAAGGACAAGGCGTTCCAGGAGCTGAAGATCAAGCTGTACATGCTGAAGAAGGAGGCCAACGCCAAGACGCTGGACGAGATCCGCGGAAAAGTCACGGAGATCGCCTGGGGCAACCAGATCCGGTCCTATTTCCTCCAGCCGTACCAGCTGATCAAGGATCTGAGAACCGGCGAGGAACAGCCGAACGCGCAGAAGGTTCTGGACGGCGGCATCGATCCGTTCATCAACGCATATCTGAAATGGACTGCTCTGGGGAACAAGGACAGCACGGACAAGACCGGGAGCAGATGAGGAAGGAGATTCACAGAGATGGCATATGTGGCCGTAATGGGATACGGAACCGTCGGAGCCGGCGTCGTCAGCGTTCTTTCGATGAACGCCGGCGCGATCGCGAAGCGGGCCGGGGAGGAGATCGTCGTCAGGCACGTCCTTGACCTGCGGGAATTCCCCGGAAGCCCGGTGGAACCGATACTGACCCATGATTTCAACGACATTCTGAATGATCCCGAAGTCAGCGTGGTCGTCGAGACGATGGGGGGACTGCGTCCCGCCTATGAGTTTACGAAGCAGCTGCTGCTCGCCGGAAAAAGTGTCTGCACCTCGAACAAGGAGCTTGTCGCGGAGCACGGCGTGGAGCTGGTGAAAATCGCGAAAGAGAAATCCGTGAACTACCTCTTCGAGGCAAGCTGCGGGGGCGGCATCCCGATCATCCGGGTGCTCAACACGTCCCTGACGGGCGAGGAGATCGAGGAGGTGACCGGCATCCTCAACGGGACGACGAATTATATCCTGACCAGCATGACCGACGAGGGCAAGGATTTCGCGCAGGCGCTCAGGGAAGCCCAGGACAAGGGCTATGCCGAGCTTCACCCGGAGGCGGACGTCGAGGGGTGGGACGCCTGCAGAAAGATTGCGATCCTGTCTTCGCTGGCCTACGGCTGCCACATACCCTACGGCTCCATCAGGACCGAGGGCATCACGGGCGTCGAGAAGGCGGACATCGAGTACGCCGCGGCCATCGGCTGCCGGATCCGTCTGCTGGCGACCAGCCGGCGCGAAAAGGAAGGAATCTGGGCCATCGTCACGCCGATGATGATCGGCAGGGAGAACCCGCTGACGTCGGTGGACGGCGTCATGAACGCGGTGATGGTCAAGGGCAACGCCGTCGGCACCACGATGTACTACGGCAGCGGGGCCGGCTCGCTTCCGACCGCCTCGGCCGTGGTCGGCGACGTGGTGGACTGCGTGAAGCACCCGGGCATCAACATCAGAAACGGCGGCGGCGACGCCGTCACGGAGCTTCTTCCCGTCGAGGAGATCGAGCGTCCCTTCTTCGTCCGCTACGCGGGCAGCAGGGAGAGCGCGGAGAAGACCTTCGGCAGCGTCAGCAACGTCGTCAGGCTCCCGGATTTCCCGGAGGAGATCGGTTTCCTCACGGCGATGACGCCGGAGAAGGTCTTCAAGGAGAAGGCCGCCTCCGACCCGAAGGTCATCAAGTGGTTCCGGAGAGGCAAGAAGGAAGAAGAGAACTGAAGAAGGATGCCGTCTCCCCGGCCGATTGTCCGGGGAGACGGCAATACAGCAGGAGCTGCCGCTTAAGCGGCAGCTCCTGCTGTATTTCACATCTTCCTGATTTGTGATTATTCCTGGGAGATGGCTCCGACCGGACATGCGCCCGCGCATGTTCCGCACTCTACGCACTCGTCGGCGTTGATCTCATAATGGGAATCACCCTCGGAGATGGCTCCGACCGGGCACTCGCCTGCGCAGGTTCCGCAGCTCACACATTCGTCAGAAATAACATATGCCATAGTAATACCTCCTTGCTGTTGAGCACTGTTTTATGTCAAGATCATAAACTATTATTCTGACAAAAACAAGGGAAAAACGAACTGTTCTTTAAAAAAACTAAATTTTCACAAGAAATTATGCAATTCTAACCGGAATTGAAAAATGTTGATGGAAGTTAATCGCTATAAACGCCGAGAAGAGAGTCACAGAGCCGCCTTAATCGCGGCCAGGAGCTCGTCGAATTCCTCGTAGGCGGGGAGCTCGGGATGATCCGCCCGGATCTGCTCCGTGCTCTTGAACAGGAATCCCGCCTTGCTCGCGGTGATCATGGCGAGATCATTGTAGCTGTCCCCGCAGGCGATGGTCTCGAAGCCGATGGACTGCAGCGCCCGGACCGTGGAAAGCTTGGAGTTCTCGGTGCGCATCCGGAACCCCGTGATCTCGCCTCCCTCGCCGACCTCGAGCGTATTGCAGAAGAGAGTCGGCCAGCCGAGTTTTTTCATCAGGGGCGAGGCGAACTGGGTAAAGGTATCGCTGATGATGATCACCTGGGTGAGGGCGCGGAGCTCGTCGAGGAAGGCCCGGGCGCCCGGGAGAGGATCGATGCCCGCGATGGTTTCCTGGATTTCCCGGAGGCCGAGGCCGTGCTCGCGGAGAATGCCGAGACGCCAGTTCATCAGCTTGTTGTAATCCGGCTCGTCCCTCGTCGTGCGCCGAAGCTCGGGAATGCCGCTCGCCTCGGAAAAGGCGATCCAAATCTCCGGCACCAGTACACCTTCCATATCCAGACAGACAATATTCATAACACAGACTTCCCTTCGTTGATTGTGTGAACCCGCGCGCGGCGGCGTTCCGCGGCCTCCCGGCCGGGCCGGGGCGGAAGCGTCCGCGCGGACACCATAAGATGCAACCAGTATATCACAGGAGAGGGACACAGATAAATGAATTTATTGCACTTTCCGTGGGGCGCCGGGGCGGAACGTCATTTACAATCCCGGTTCTTTGGGATATACTCTCAGATAGACGAAAACAGTGACAGTACCGGCAGACAGACGGATCAGGGACAACAGATCGGAACGATGAAGATAGAAAAAATCAACGACAATCAGATACGCTGCACGCTCACGAGGGCTGACCTGGAGGAACGGCACATCCGGCTGGGCGAGCTCGCCTACGGCACGGAGAAGGCCAAGATGCTGTTCCGCGAGATGATGAGCAGGGCCTGCCGCGAGTGCGGCTGGACCAACGAGGCCAACATCCCGCTCATGATCGAGGCGATACCGGACCGCGAGAACAGTCTGATCCTGGTGATCACCAAGGTGGAGGACCCGGAGGAGCTGGACACCCGCTTCGCGAAATTTACCGCGACGGACGTTCTTCCCGACGGGGAGGACGAGGTGAAGGTGGAAGGAGCGGACGACGTGCTGGACGTCTTCCGCAAGTTTTTCGACCAGAAGAAGAAAGGCGCCAAGGCCAAAAGCGGCGTGAAGGCCCCGTCGGGCCAGGGAAGGAATCCCCAGGGGCCGAAGAGCCAGGAGGGGGAGAACCGGGACAGCCTGGTGCTGACGCGGATCTACCGCTTCCGCGATCTCAACGCGGCCATCAGCGCCGCCGCCGCGCTGCGCGGTTTCTTCAGAGGAGAGAGCACCCTCTTCAGGACAAAGAAGGACGGCGGATACGTCCTGGTCGTGCGCCAGTCCCCCCACACGCCCGAGGAGTTCAACAAGATCTGCAATATCCTCTCGGAGTACGGCAGGGGAGAGAACTACACGCCGGCGCTGGAGGCCGGTCTCGCGGAATACGAGCAGACCGTCATCCGGAAGTCCGCGGTGCAGGAGCTCGCGGGAATCGCGGGAAACGACTGAATCCTTCGCCGGGGCGCGCGGGCCCCGTGTGTTTCCTCTGACGGAAGAATTCCTCTGACGGAAGAAAACGGAATACAGGACAAAAAAGACGTGTGAGAAAGCATCCTTGGCTTCTCACACGTCTTTTTCACAGCGCTGTGTCTGACAGGGCCTTACTCGGCCGCCGCGTCCGCCTTGATCTCGGCGTCGACCTTTTCCTTGTCGAGCAGGTACTCGTTGACCGCCTTCGCAACGATGTCGGCGTCCAGACCGTGAACCATGGCCGCCTCTTCGAGGGATTCACCCTGGGAAGCGGGGCATCCGAGACAATGCATACCCATGCTCATGAGGATCGGAGCGATATCGAAATCGATCCTGAGGATCTCGCCGATTGTCATGTCTTTTGAAATCTGAGCCATAATAACCTCCGATGATACACTGATAGTATTACTGCAGGGCATATTATAATCCATCCCGGGGAAGGTTGGCAAGGGATTTCGCCGGGGACTTCCCGCGGGAGATCCCCGGGCGGAGGCGGCGGCCCCGCCGGACCGCGGCGGCGCCGGGGACGCTCCGGTGCTTTCCGGGGCGGATCTGGCATTTTTTGATGAACTTCTGTCACTTTCCTTTGAACTGTCGCCGGGACGGTTGACCGCCCCGGGAAAGCGGA
>CACYDL010000077.1 GCA_902773195.1 uncultured Lachnospiraceae bacterium | reverse complement strand
GCGACGGATTCAGCGGAAACGCCGACCGCGGAGAAGACGGACGCCGCGGCAAGAAGCGATGCGAGGCCCAGGCTCATAACTCGTTTTTTCATAACAATACCTCCTCTTTCTTGTGTATATTTCGATGCTCGGCGCGCCATCCGCGGTCCTCCGCGGGGCGCCCGGACACATCACGCGAATGTAATTACCGGATGCGCTTGTCCGTCTTCATGGAAATGCGGTTGCCCGCCTCCTGTATCACCTGAACGATGATGACGAGGATCGCCACCGTGATCAGCATGATATCCGCCTGATAGCGGTAGTAGCCGTAGCGGATCGCGATGTCGCCGAGTCCGCCTCCGCCGATGAAGCCCGACATGCAGGAGTAGCCCACCACCGTCGTCAGGACGAGGGCGGCGCCCAGGATGAGGGACGGCTTCGTCTCCGGAAGGAGCACCTTGCAGATGATCTGCCAGTCGGAGGCGCCCATGGATTTCGCCGCCTCGATCACCCCGTAGTCGACCTCGGCCAGCTCCGACTCCACGACGCGCGCGATATAGGGAGCGGCGGAGATCACGAGGGGCGGAATCACGGCCTTGGCCCCGAGGGTCGTCCCGATCAGGGTGCGGGTGAAGGGCATCACCACGATGAGCAGGATGATGAAGGGGACGGAGCGCAGGATGTTGATCGCGATTCCAAGCACCGTGTTCAGCACCGGAATGGGATGAACCCCGCCCTTCCTCGTCACGCTGAGGATCACGCCCAGGGGAAGGCCGATGAGATAGGCGATCAACGTCGAGCCGAAGACCATGAACAGCGTCTCCCAGATGCCGGTCAGGATCATGTTCCATACTGCCGCGTCCAGATTCATGCCTTCTCCTCCTTTCCGCTGCCGGGCACCGTGTCGACCTCCTCGAAGGGGATCTGCGCGAAGCGCAGGTACTGGAGCACCTCCCGCTGCTGTTCCTCGTCCTCGGGGAGCTGGATGACCATCTGCCCTCTGGCGACGCCGCCCACGTCCCGCGTCTGCGCGTACATGATGTTGACGGGGGCCTTGGAGCGGAGCACGATATTCGCGATCACCGGCTCCTGGGACTGGCGTCCGTCAAAGGTGATGCGGTAATACTTCCCGTCGGAAAATTTCACTTCCCTGACGGCGTCCCCGAGGATCAGTTCCCTGCCGATCTTCGTTTTGGGCGCCATGAAGATGTCCGCGACGTTTCCTTCCTCGGCGATCAGGCCGTTGTCGATGATCGCCACCCGGTCGCAGATCTGGGAGATCACCTCCATCTCATGGGTGATCACGAGGACCGTGATGCCCATCTCGCGGTTCAGCTTCTTCAGAAGCGCGAGAATCGAAGCGGTCGTCGTCGGATCCAGGGCGGACGTCGCCTCGTCGCAAAGCAGCACCTTCGGATTCGTGGCCAGGGCCCTGGCGATGGCCACCCTCTGCTTCTGTCCGCCGGACAGCTGGGCGGGATAGGCGTTCTCCCTGTCCTCCAGCTCGACGATTTTGAGCAGTTCTCTCGCCCGCGCCGTCGCTTCGGCCTTTCCGACGCCCCGGATCTCCAGGGGGAAGGTGATGTTTCTCAGGGCGTTTCTCTGCTCCAGCAGCTGGAACTGCTGAAAAATCATCCCCATCTCCTGCCTCACCCGGCGGAGCTGCTTCGGGGTGAGAGCGGACATCTTCTTGCCGTCAAATACCACCTCGCCCGACGTGGGCTTCTCCAGGAAATTGACACAGCGCACCAGGGTGGATTTCCCCGCGCCGGAGAGTCCGATGATTCCGTATATTTCGCCTTGCATCACGTCGATGCTGATATCGCGGATCGCCTCGACGGTGTTCTTCGATCCCTGAAACTCCTTGCGGAGATGCTGGATCGAAATGATCGGTTCTGCCATTTTCATGCCTTTCCGCTCAGAATCCCTATTTATTCACTAGGGATTCTATGAATGATAGTTTAGCGGCTGTGCCGCCGTTTGTCAAGCGCCGCCGTGTCTTTCCGGGCGCGGCCGGCTTCGGGGAGGTGCCCGCAGCGGGGATGTCCCGCGTTCCGGAGTCCCCGCTTTCCGGAGTCTCTACGTTCCGGAGTCCCCGCGTTCCGGAGCTCCCGCGTTCCGGAGCCTTCACGTTCCGGAGCCGCCGTTTCTCTCCTGCTCCGCCTCGTCGATCGCGTGGCCGATGTCATGGCGCATGTACATGCGCTCGAATTTCACTCTCTCCGCGGCCCGGTAGGCCTTGTCCCGGGCCTCCCGGAGCGTCGGCGCGAGGGCGGTCACCGCCAGCACGCGTCCGCCGTTCGTGACGAAACGGCCGCTGTCGTCGAAGGCGGTGCCGGCGTGGAAGACATACTCTCCCTCCCGTCCCTCGAAGGTCTCGAGGCCCTCGATGGGGAATCCCTTCTCATAGGAGACGGGGTAGCCTCCCGAGGCCAGCACGACGCAGAGGCAGGCGTCCTCCGTGAACGCAAGGTCGATCCCGTCGAGGTTCCCGTCGATGCACGCGTCGCAGACGTCGAGGATGTCGTTCTTCATTCTGGGAAGCACCACCTGGGCCTCCGGATCCCCGAACCGGGCGTTGTACTCCAGCACCTTCGGTCCGTCCGGGGTCAGGATGAGGCCGAAAAAGATCACGCCCTTGAAGGGACGGCCCTCGGCCGCCATCGCGTCCACCGTCTTCTGATAGATGTGCTCCCGGCACCAGGCGTCGATCTCGGGCGTATAGAAGGGGCTGGGCGAAAAATTGCCCATGCCGCCCGTGTTGGGCCCGGTGTCGCCGTCGCCCGCACGCTTGTGATCCATCGCGGAGGCCATGGGCTTCACCGTCTTTCCGTCGACGAAGGACAGCACGGAGATCTCCCGCCCGGTGAGGAACTCCTCGATCACCATGGCGTCTCCGGCGCTTCCGAACTTCCGGTCCTCCATGATCTCACGGACGCCGGCCCGGGCCTCCTCCTCGTTCCCGCAGATCAGGACGCCCTTGCCGAGGGCCAGGCCGTCCGCCTTGAGGACGATGGGATAGCGCGACGTCCGGAGGTACTCGTAGGCCTCCCCGGCGCTGTGCACTGTCTCATAGGCGGCGGTGGGAATGCCGTATTTCTTCATCAGGTCCTTGGAGAAGGCCTTGGAGCCCTCCAGCACCGCGGCGGCCTTCGTCGGGCCGAACACCCGGAGGCCCTCCGCCTCGAAGACGTCGACGATGCCCCCGACGAGGGGATCGTCCATGCCGACGATGGTCAGGTCGATCTCCTTTTCCTTCGCGAAGGCGGCGAGACGGTCAAATTCCATCGCGCCGATGCCGACGCACTCCGCCAGCTGCGAGATGCCGGCGTTTCCCGGCGCGCAGTAGATCTTCTCCGCCCTGGGGCTCTTCGACACCGCCCAGGCGATCGCGTGTTCTCTTCCTCCGCTTCCGACGATCAGTATCTTCACCTGCTGTCCTCCGTTTCTTTCCTGATGCGCACCTTTCCGTCTTCGTCCACGCTGACTCTTCCCGCGGCGATGAGTCTGACCGCCTCGGGCAGGATCTTCCACTCGGCCTCCTCCATGATCCTTCTCTGGAGGGTTTCCGGCGTGTCGTCCTCCCGCACCTCCACCGGCTTCTGGAGAATGATGGGTCCCTCGTCCAGGCCGCTGCTGACAAAATGAACCGTCGCCCCGCTCACTCGGACCCCCCTCCGGAGGGCCGCCTCGTGCACCTTCAGTCCGTAGTATCCCTTCCCGCAGAAGGACGGGATGAGGGCGGGATGAATATTCACGATCCTGTTGGGATAGGCCCGGATGATCTCCTCGGGAATCTGCAGCAGACAGCCTGCCAGCACCACAAGATCGGGCTCCGCGCGGTCTATCTCCGCCTTGAGCGCCCGGTTGAAGGCCTCCCGGCCGGGATAATCCTTCGGCCGGAGCACGACGGAGGGAATCCCCGCCCGCTCCGCGCGGGTGAGGGAGAAGACGCCGCTGTTGTTGCTGATGACGGAGGTGATCCGGGCGTCCGGGATGCTTCCGTCGGCGATTCTGTCGATCAGGGCCTGGAGATTCGTGCCGCCGCCCGACACCAGCACCGTGAGCCTGAACTGTCTCATAGGAGCTCCACACCTTTCTCACCGGAGACGATTCTTCCGATGACGACGCCCTGCTCCCCGGCGGAGGCCGCCGCCTCCAGGGCGGTCCCGGCGTCCTCAGGTCTCACGGCCACCGCCATTCCGATGCCCATGTTGAAGGTATTGTACATGACCTTTTCCTCGACGCCGCCCTTCTGCGCGATGAGGCGGAACAGGGGCGGAACCTCGTAGGAGTCCTTCCGGATCACGGCGCGGAAGCCGTCCCTCAGCATGCGGGGGACGTTCTCGTAGAACCCGCCCCCGGTGATATGGCTGCAGGCCGAGATTCTCACGCCCGCGCCGCGGATGGCGGACAGCGCCTTCACATAGATCCGCGTCGGAGCCAGAAGCGCCTCACCCAGGGTGGTCCCCAGCGACTCTTCGCGGGCGCTAAGGGACGCCGGGCTGATCTCAAAAATCTTTCTCACGAGGGAGAAGCCGTTGGAATGGACGCCGGAGGAGCGGAGGCCCAGGATGACGTCTCCGTCCCGGAGGTCCTCCCCGGTGATCATATCCTTCCGGTCGGCGATGCCCACGGCGAAGCCCGCCAGGTCGTACTCGTCCTCGGGATAGAAGCCCGGCATCTCGGCCGTCTCACCGCCGATGAGGGCCGCTCCTGCCATCACGCAGCCGTCGGCGACGCCCTTCACGATCTTCGCGATCTTCTCCGGCTCGTTCTTCCCGCAGGCGATGTAGTCCAGGAAGAAAAGCGGCTCGCCGCCCGCGCACGCGATGTCGTTGACGCACATCGCGACGCAGTCGATGCCCACCGTGTCGTGCCTGTCCATGGTGAAGGCGAGCTTCAGCTTCGTGCCGACTCCGTCGGTGCCCGACACCAGGGTCGGGCTCTCCATCCCGCGGAAGCGGTCCAGGGAAAACGCGCCGGAGAAGCCCCCGAGCCCGCCCAGGACCTCGGGACGCATGGTCTTCGCCACATGTTCCTTCATGAGTTCGACGGCTCTGTATCCCGCCTCGATATCAACGCCAGCGCTTCTGTAATCCATGTATGTCCTCCCCTTTTCTGTGCGCAAAGCAGACGTCTGTATTCCGCCCGGCTGCCTGCTCATGAACCGCTCCGTCAGGCCCCGTAGTCCCGGAACCCTTTCTCCTGGAGCCGCCTGTCTCTCTCCATCACGTCTTCCTTCATGTTCTCCGAATACGCCTTCAGCTTCTCCAGCAGGGCCGGGTCGGAGACGGCCAGGATCTTCGCCGCGAGAAGAGCGGCGTTCTTCGCCCCTCCGATGGCGACCGTCGCCACCGGGATGCCCGAAGGCATCTGGACGATGGAGTAAAGGCTGTCCCGTCCCCCGAGGGACGTGGTGTGCATCGGCACGCCGATGACCGGCAGCGGAAACAGCGCGGCGCACATCCCGGGGAGATGCGCGGCCATGCCGGCGCCGGCGATGATCACCCTGACGCCTCTCGCCTCGGCGGTCTTCGCGTAATCAAAGAAGAGATCCGGCTCCCGGTGCGCCGAGATGATCCTCATCTCATAGCTGATCCCCAGCTGCTCCAGCGTCTCCGCCGCCTTTGACATCACGGGAAGGTCTGAGTCGGAGCCCATCACGATACTTACACTGCTCATCTGTTTTCCTCCTTATCCGGCTGATTCTCTTTCATAGTCGTCGAGGGGCCCGTTCAGCTCCTCCGTCCCCGGCAGTACGAATCTCCCCTCCGAAAGAAGCGCGGTCCTGCCTCCGTCCGGGGCGAGAACCTCGATGCATCCCAGCTCGTCGTAGGGAATCGTGATATCCGTATGGCACCCGTAGTAGGCCCTGGACGGGTCGCTCTTCCGGATCAGGGTGTGCTCGTTGTCGCGGGCGATGATCTCCTTTCCGTCCGGGTTGAAGACGGGATTGTCCTCCTCCATCGAGTAGCAGGTGTCGCCCATGGCGAAATGGGGGCCCGTCTTCTCGGCGATCAGGATCGGCAGCAGCGCCTCGATGCCGTACCTTCTCGCCATGACGTAGGCCGTGGTGTTCGTCCCGATCGCAAACTCCCCGACGGGAAGCGTGGGATGGTGATACAGGATGTTTTCCTCTATGTAGCTTCGGTTCTCCTCCTCGCTGTCGAAATTGCCGCAGCTGTAGGAGGCGATCATGCCGTCCGCGAGGCGGATCCGGAGGTCCAGGAACTCAAAACCGTTGAGAAATACGCGCTTCACGTGGAGCAGGCCGCCGGTCCCCCGCAGAACGGGGGAGGTGAAGACCTCG
>CACYDL010000076.1 GCA_902773195.1 uncultured Lachnospiraceae bacterium | reverse complement strand
GCATTGAAATTCCTTTCTTTATTTTCCTCCCCGCTACGCGGGGAGGAAAATAAATTAATTAATCAGGCGCAGTCAGGGGTGATTTTGTAGCGGGGAGAGAATAATTTAATCAGGCGCGGGCGGGAGTGATCTTGCAGTGGGGAGAGAATACTTTAATCAGGCGCAGGGTCAGGCTTCGCGGGTGCGGCGCCAGAGGCGGTAGTATTCCGCCAGGGCGGGAATCAGCTCCCGGATGCTCACGCCGGTGGTGTTGACGCAGAGATGATAGGCCTGGCGCTCGCCCCAGGGGTGCGAGGCGATGATGTCGTGGAACTCGGCGCGGGAGCGGTCGATGCGCTTCATCTGGCGAAGCATCTCGCGGTCGGTGAGCTTCTCGCTCTCGGAGGCGCGGGCGCGGCAGCGGGCCAGCTTGGAGGCCTCCTCGGCATAGACGAAGAGCTTGAAGGGGTCCTTCTCCTCCAGCAGAGCGTCGGCGGCCCGGCCGACAAAGATGCAGTCCCCTTTTTCGGCCAGTTCCCGGATCAGCCGGGTCTCGAGAGAGAGAATGTGCATCGCGGTGTCGGACACCGCGGCGATCTGGGAAAAGCTCTGGGCAAAATGGATCGGGTAGCGCGCGCGGGCCGAGCTGTTCTCGAGCTGGTGGTCCAGGAAGTTCGGGTCCATGCCGGTCTGTTCGGAGAGGGCGGTGACGATCTCGCGGTCATAGTAGTTATAGCCCAGTTCGTCGGCCAGGCGTTTTCCCAGTTCCCGTCCGCCGCTGCCGAACTCACGGCTCACGGTGATGATGTTTCCCATGATGTTTCCTCCGTTTCGTTGCTTTGCGGGACTTCCGTCCAGCTCGTATGGTCGCGGCCGAGCTCGTCCAGGACGCTCGCGACATAGGCCGCCTTCAGGTCCTTTGGCCGGAGCCAGGCGGCGGAAAGGCTCCCGTCCGGATCAGAGTCCGCAAGCATCCTAAGATCACCGGCAAAATACGCGAGATTCAGCTCCCGCATCCAGCTCAGCAGCTTTTCCCGGTCCGCTTCCGCGGCCTCCGCGGGAAGGGTAATTTTGGAATGGGCCGTGAGGTAATCCGCCGCGGCCTTCTGAAACTCCCGGAAGACCGGTTCCATCCTCCCGTGACGCTCGGCCCAGGCGGCCATGTCGAGGCGCCGGGTCCGGTAAGACCAGGTTCCGTTTTCCGACGTGAGGATGCCGTACTGGCAGGGCCAGGAGCAGAGCGCGGAGCCCGCGATCTCGGTCAGGTTCTGTTCGCCGCGGATATGCTGGATATGCAGATGGCCGCTCAGGAAGAGCCGCACGCCGAAGCCCCGAAGCAGGTCCGCGAGGCGTTCGGCCCCCTCGATCACATAGCCCTCGCGAAAGATGCTGTGCCGGAAGAGGTTCTGATGCCCGGCGGCGATCACCTCGGCGCCGGCTTCCTTCGCCTCACGGAGCTGTTCCTCCGCCCAGGCCAGGGTCTCGTCCGAAACGCCGCAGAAGTGATCCAGGGTGTTAAAGTCAAACATCAGAATCCGAAGCCCCTCGTCCAGCGCGTAGACATAGCTCAGGGAATCCGACGCGACGGACAGCGCGTCGTCGAAGCCGAAGCCGCCGTAAATCTCGCGAAACAGACCGGTCGTGGCGAAGGGAACGCGGGTGAAGCGTTCCCCTTCGAAGCCGGCCGCATTGACGTTATACAGGTCATGGTTGCCCGTCAGGACCAGGACCGGGATCCCGGCCGTCCGGAGCGGCAGGAGCTTCGCGGCCAGAGCCTCATGACTCATGACGGCGCCGTTGAAGGTCAGGTCCCCGACCAGCAGCAGGGCGTCCGGCGCTTCCTCCGCGGAGAGCAGCTCCTCGAGAAAGGCGTCCAGGATTTCTTCCGAATACTCCATGAACTTGCTGTCGCCGGAGGCAAGCGTCCGGGCGTAGCAGGCGCCGCCGTCCGTCAGGGCCGGGGAGATATAATGCGGATCCGCGGCGACCGCGATCCGGTAATTCGCCGACGCGGAGGACGCCGAGGCGGAAAAGGCCCCCAGCAGCAGCGCCAGGGACAGGCCGCAAAGCAGGTTAAAGCTCTTCATTCCGCGCCCTGTTCATTCCGCTTTCCGGCCGAACTGGCCTTCGTCCAGATCCCGCCATTCAAAGAGCTCAGGCGATCCGGCCGCCGCCGGGGCGCTTCCGGGTCCCTCGTCAAAGGGGGTCGCGTCTTTCGGCTCCGCCATCTCGGTTTTGATCATGCGGCTGCCGTAGCCGATCACCTGATGGACCAGAATATCCGTCTGGATCCCCTTCGGGCGGACCCGGCGCTCCCCCTCCGGGTTCAGGATCACCTGATCCCCGGCCGCCTCCAGGGTCTCGGTCGAGATGAGGATCTCGTCATCGCCGGTGAAGCCCTCGATGCGGGAGGCCAGATTCACGTTCCGGCCGATCATGTCATACTTGGCGCGGGTCTGGGAGCCGATGTTCCCGAGAATGGCCTCGCCCGTATGGATGCCGAT
>CACYDL010000075.1 GCA_902773195.1 uncultured Lachnospiraceae bacterium | reverse complement strand
TGGCCAGCGTGTACTGGGTCAGATCGTTGGTTCCGATACTGAAGAAGTCCACCAGCTCCGCCAGCTCGTCCGCGATCATGACGGCCGCGGGGGTCTCGATCATGATGCCGAGGGACACGTCCTTGAACGGGATCTTCTGGGCGGTCAGTTCCGCCTTGACTTCCTCGCAGATGGCCTTGGCGCGCTCGACTTCCCAGACCGACGTGATCATCGGGAACATGATGTCGATATTGCCGTAGGCCGAGGCGCGGTAGAGGGCGCGCAGCTGGGTCCTGAAGATCTCCTCCTGGGTCAGGCAGATGCGGATCGCCCGGTAGCCCAGGGCGGGGTTGTCTTCCTTGTCGAGATTGAAGTAGTCGATCTGCTTGTCCGCGCCGATATCGAGGGTTCTGACGACCACTTCCTTGCCGGCCATCATCTCCACGACCTGCTTGTAGGCCTTGAACTGCTCCTCCTCGGTCGGGAAGTCCTCACTCTGCAGGTACAGGAACTCGCTGCGGAAGAGGCCGACGCCGGCGGCGTCGTTCTCCAGCACGAAGTTGATGTCGCCGATGCCGCCGATATTGGCGTAGAGCTTGACCTTCCTGCCGGACTTCGTGACGGTGTCCTTGCCCTTCAGCTCCGCCAGCAGCTTCTGCTTCTCGGCTTCCTTGAGCAGGAGGCTCTGATATTTCTCCATGGTCTCGGCGTCCGGATCGATGATGATCTGTCCGGTGTAGCCGTCCACGATGCCGGGCTTGCCGTCCGCGTCCCTGGGGACCGGCGTCTGGCAGAGGGCCGGGATGTTCATCGTCCTGGCGAGGATCGCCGTGTGGGAGTTGGTGGAGCCTTCTCTCGTGACGAAGGCCAGGACCATGGACTTGTCGAGCTGCACCGTCTCGCTCGGCGCGAGATCGTCGGCCACGAGGATGACGTGCTCGGTGAAATGGTTGGTCTCGCCGTCGCCGCCCTCGAGGGCGCGGATGACGCGGTCCGCCACGTCCCTGATGTCCGTGGTGCGGGCCTGCATGTACGGGTTGTCGTCCATCGCGGCGAACATGGCCGCCGTGTTCTCGCCCGTGGATGAGACGGCGTATTCCGCGTTGATGTTCTGCTCCCTGATGATGTTCTCAACAGAGTCGTCGAATTCATCGAGGAAGGCCGCGTGCACTTCGAAGATCTCGGCCTGAGCCTCGCCGACTTCCTTCATGGCCTTGTCGTAGAGAGCCATGATCTCATCATGCGCCTGCTGCTTCGCCGCCTGATAGCGCGCCAGCTCCGCCTCGATGTCCTCGATGTGGGTCCTGCGCACGACGGTGGACGCCTTCTTCATTTCTGCGATCTTTCCGATCGCGATTCCCTTAAACGAAGTACTGCCCTTGTAAACTTCCATTCGCCTTCTCCTAGTATAGTTGTATTGTAATGGCCGGAGACGGATGTGCCGTCCGCCCTGACAGGTGCCGCATGGAACGCGTCCCCGGAGATCAATGGTACCCGTTTCCGTAGATGAGCATCGGACGATGTCCGCGGAAAAAGGAAAAAGACAGCTGCCGGCGCGTAAAAACCATCCGCGCCGGCGCCGCAGGCTCTGCTTACAGGTTGACCTTCAGGTCCTCATAGTCGTCGGAATTGGTGAGAAGCGTCACGACGCAGTCCGGATGTCCGGCGGCGGCGATCTTCTTCCTGTCGAACGTCATCAGCTTCTGTCCGGCCTTCACGGAGTCTCCCTCCTTCACGAAGACCTGGAAGCCGTCGCCGTTCATGGCGACCGTGTCGACGCCGACGTGGATCAGCAGCTCCATGTCGCCCGCGCCGGTGATGCCGACGGCGTGCTTCGACTCAGCGACCGAGGAGATCGTGCCGTCGAAGGGGGCGTAGACATTTTCGGAAGTCGGCTCGATGGCGACGCCGTCTCCGAGAACGCCGGAGGCGAAGGTCTCGTCCGGGATCTGCTCGCGGCTGATCACGCGGCCCGCCGTCGGGGCAAGAATCTCGCCCGCGGAGCAGGACATGACGACGTTCTTCGGAGCGTTCTCGGCGGAGATGGAAGCGGCGGGCGCTGCGGAGGCCGTCGCCGAGGCCGCAGCCGGCTTCTCCTCTTCCTTCCAGATGAAGTTGGTGACCGCGAAGGCAATTCCGCCGGAGACCAGGAGGAGCACGGTATAAACCGGGATGTTGTTGATCGTGAGGAAGCCCGGGATGCCGGTGACGCCGTAGGAGGTCGCGCCGATTCCCGTGAGGGCGCCGAAGATCGCGCCGACCGCGCCGCCGATCATGCCGCCGATAAACGGCTTGAAGAAGCGCATGTTGACACCGAAGATGGCCGGCTCAGTGATGCCGAGGGCCGCGGAAAGCGAAGACGGGATCGCGACGGCCTTGGTCTTGGCGTTCCTGGTCTTGATACCGACGGCAAGGCAGGCGCCGAACTGGGCGAAGTTTGCCGCGGAGGCGATGGGCATCCACGTGTTGAGGCCGGTCTCGGCGAGCATGCCCGCCTCGATGACGTTGTACATATGGTGGAGACCCATGACGACGGTCCAGGGATAGATCGCGCCCATGACGCAGGCGCCGATCGGATTCCTGACCAGGACTCTGGCGCCGGCGAGAACCGCCGTCTCAAGGGCCGAGAAGATCGGGCCGATGACGACGAAGGTAAGAAGGGCCGTCACGAAGACCGTGGTCAGCGGGGTGACGAAGAGGTCGATCATTTCCGGTACGTGTTCATGCAGCCATTTTTCCAGCTTACTCATAAACAGTACGGCAATCATGACAGGTATGACGTGTCCCTGATAGCCGAGCTGGTTGATCTGGCCGAGCGTATAATTCCCGATCTTGATGTGCCCGAAGAGATACCAGACATCGTAGCCGTTCGCGGCGTTCCAGCCGTTGGTCAGACTGGAGTGGATCATCAGAAGACCGATGACGGCGCCGAGGAAGATGTTGCCGCCGAATACCCTGGCAGCGGAGATCGCGACGATGACCGGCAGATAGGCAAAGGCCGTATTCGCCACCATGTCGAGGAACTGATACCAGTCGGTCCCCGCGAATCCGGGGATCGCCTTGCCGAGCGCCTCGACGAGACCCATCATGAGGCCGGAGGCAACGATCGCGGGAAGAATCGGAACGAAGACGTCGCCGATGGGCTTCAGAAGCTGCTTCCAGAGCGGCTGCTTCGCGGCGGCCGCCGCCTTGACGTCGTCCTTCGTCGCGGCCGTCATGCCGGTGATGTCGAGGAACTCGTCGTAGACCTTGTTGACCGTTCCGGTTCCGATGATCAGCTGGAGCTGTCCGTTGGACTCGAACATGCCCTTGACGCCGTCCACATTGTCGAGATAATCCTTGTCGACCTTGCTGTTGTCCTTGATGACAAGACGGAGCCTCGTCGCGCAGTGCGCCGCCTGGGCCACGTTGTCGCGCCCGCCGATATGATCGACGATCTCCTGCGCGCATTTGCGATAATCTAATGCCATGTTTTCCCCTCCTCATTTTTGGGATATTGCAGAAAAGAATCACAGCGGTATGCTGTAATCGTTTTCACAAAGTTATTATAGTGTGCTTTCGGGCTTTTGTAAACGAATCCAAAGGTAAAGTTTCGGCCCCGTATCTCACAGAAGTCCGAGCTCCGTGAAGGCCTTCAGGAGGCCGTCGTCGGTGACGGAGGGGCAGACCATGTCGCTCACCTCCTTCAGCGCCGCGCTTCCGTTCTCCATGCACACGCTGGTTCCCACGGTCCGGATCATCTCCAGATCGTTCATGCTGTCGCCGAAGCCGTAGGTATCCGACACGGGGATCCCCAGATGCTCCGCGACCCTCAGGACGCCGCGGCCCTTGTCGAATTTGCGGTTGATGAGCTCCCCGTTGATGCAGCCGTGGGCCGGCACCTCCTGGAGGCAGAACTGGAAGTCCTTCTCGAGCGCCGCCCTGGCCTCGTCCAGCTGGCTCATCTCCCTGCACATGATCACGATCTTGTAGGCCGGGGCGCCGTCATACTCGCTCATCGGATGGATGTCCAGCTCCTCCGAGAGGGCCTTCCTCCACCGCTCGATCTCGCTGTTTCCCTCCGCCTGCCCCGCCAGGAAGTCCCCCAGGTTCTCGTCCCCGTAGGTCACGTCCCTGGTCTCAAGGGTGCAGAACACGCCGTTTCTGTGGAGAAGCTCCAGCGACTTCTCCGTCGCCTCCCGGGACATGGGGCAGTCGAAGATCACTTCATCCCCGCAGACCACGTACCCGCCGGCCCCGGCGACCATCCCGTCGAAGCCGTAGCGGAGGAGGGGCTTGAGCATCGCGTAGTTCCTGCCGGTGCACAGATAGACGAGGTTGCCCCGCGCCTGCGTCTCCCTGACCGCCCTGAGGGCGCTCTCAGGAGGAACGTTCTCACCCGCGACCGTCAGGGTCCCGTCGATGTCGAGAAAGATCAGCTTTCTTCCCTCCATGTCATTTCACCTCTTCTTCCGTCTTCTTCCCGGAGGCGTCTCCCTCCGCTGCCGCTTTTCCGGCGGACTTCTTCGGGGCGGCCTTTTTGGCCGGCGCCTTCTTCGCGGGCGCTTTTTTCGCCGCCGGCTTCGCGGTCTTGTCCTCCGCCTTCTTCACGGTCTTTTTCTTCGCCGGCTTTTCCGCCTTGTCCTCCGCCTTTTTTTCTGTCTTTTTCTCTGCCTTCTCCGCCTTTTCTTCCGCCTTCTTCTCCTCCGGCTTCTCCGCCTTCTTCTCCTCCGGCTTCGCGGCGGGCGCGTCCTCCAGCACCGGGAGCTTTCTCGGTTCCTCGTCTCCCTTCCGGAAGGACGTCATCAGCCAGGCGAATCCGTAGGCAGGGATTCCCACCGCCCTGGCGGCCCTCGGCTCGCCCGTCAGAAGATCCACGTAGTCCTCCACCTCGTTGATCCAGGCGGTCTCGTCATACTCGCTGAAGTTGAAGAGGGCGATCAGCTTCTCCCCGTCGTAGTACCGGCCGATGCCCAGGATGTGGTCGTTGTAGGGCTCGACGATCCACGTGTCCGCGGCGCTGTCGAAGACCCTGTACTGAGCCCGCAGCTTCTCCAGATGCATGATCGCGGAGTAGAGTCTCCCTTCCCTCGTCTCCGGGGCGTTTCTCTTCGCGACGTCCTCCCAGTTCAGGTTCCCTCTGTGGAGATAGCGGCTGTCGTCAAACCGGAGAGGATTCTCGTGGTAGGTGTAGTCGTTGAGCTGGCCGATCTCGTCCCCGCTGTAGAGAACCGGAATGCCGCTCTGGGTGAACAGGAACGCGTGGAGCATGATGTCAAACCGGATCGCCCGGTCGAGCTTCTCGCTGTTCTTCTCGTATTCCGCCGCCTCGATGCCGCACAGGGAGGCCGTCGTCCCGGTGAGCCGGGCGTCCCCGAGAGTGGGATCGTCGTTGTAGAGCTCGCCTCTGGCGTCGCTTCCGTACCATTTCCCCGTCAGGTAGTCGTTCAGGTATTTCTTGTGGGGAACCTGCTCGATGCCGTACTGCTTCAGGAAATCGTAGTCGAGGCCCCAGCCGATGTCGTCGTGGCAGCGCAGATAGTTGAGGAAGGTGTACTCCTTGGGCAGCGCGAACACCGTCTCCAGCTGGTGCCGGAGGAGCCTGACGTCCCTC
>CACYDL010000074.1 GCA_902773195.1 uncultured Lachnospiraceae bacterium | reverse complement strand
TTTTTTATACTTACTTATTGGAAAGCAGCTGGCAAGGGGGCAAGATATTGAGTTTTTTCGGAAAAGTCATTCAAATCTACATCGAACGCCGGGCCTGGTTCCTTGAGCTGATCGGCGAGCAGCTCAGAATATCGCTCATTTCGGTCCTTCTGGCGGGAACCCTCGGGCTTCTGCTGGGCATCTTCATCTCGGAGCACCGGAAATTCGCGGAGCCGGTCATGGCCGTCTGCAACCTTTTTTACACCATTCCCGCCATCGCCCTCATTGGGCTCCTGATCCCGCTCATCGGTATCGGGGAGAAAAACGCCATCGCCGCCATCGTTCTCTACGGAATGATGCCGATGGTGCGCAACACCTACACCGGCCTCACCGGCGTCGACGCGTCGATGATCGACGCCGCCTCCGGACTGGGCAGCACGAAGCTCCAGCTGCTCTTCCGCATCCGTCTGCCTCTCGCCGCGGGCGTCATTCTCGCGGGACTTCGCAACGTGGCGGTCATGTCCATCGCGACAGGCTCCATCGCCGCATTCGTCGGAGGCGGCGGGCTCGGCGAGGCGATCTTCCGCGGCATTACGATGTACAACGTCGCGATGACCTTCGCCGGGAGCTTCCTGCTCGTCGTCCTTGCCCTCAGCTGTGACTTCCTGCTCGGCAGGATCGAGAAACACATCAAAAAGAAATGGAGGATCTGAAGAATGAAAACACGGAACCGTATCTTCTGTGCGCTCACCGCGTCCCTGCTGCTGACCGCCGCAGCCCTTGCGGTACCGGCCTGCGCCGACGACGTGCTGCATATCGCGACCAAGCCCATGACGGAGCAGTACATCCTCGGAGAGATGCTGAAAGCCCTCATCGAGGACAGGACGGAGTATACCTGCGAAATCACCAAGGGCATCGGGGGCGGAACGAGCAACATCATGCCGGCGATGGAAAGCGGCGAATTCGATCTCTACCCGGAGTACACCTCCACCGGCTACGTGCTCGTCCTCGGGCACGACGCGAAGGGGGCGGACGACGACGCCATGTGGGAGCAGCTCTGCGAAGAGTATCATGAGAAGTGCGGCATGAAATGGCTCAGCCACTACGGCTTCAACAACACCTACTGCCTCACGGTCCGCGGCGACGTGGCCCGCGAGTACGGCCTCAAAACGTGCTCCGACATGACGGCCGTGGCGGATCAGCTCATTTTCGGCGGCAACCCGGACTACATCGAGCGGGAGGACGGCTTCCCCGCGGTCTGCGCCGCCTACGGCTATGAATTCAAGGAAATCACCAGCATCGACATCGGTCTCAAGTACGCCGCGCTGGCCGGCAAAAGCATCGACGTGACAAACGGCTACACCACCGACGCCCAGCTGGGCGTCCAGGACGTGGTCGCCCTGGAGGACGACAAGCATCTCCAGGTCAACTATTTCTGCTCGACCGTGGTAAGGGAAGACGCGCTCGAATCCCATCCCGGCCTCGAGGACGCGCTGATGCTGATGGACGGCCTTCTGAGCGACGCCGAGATGGCAAAACTCAACGCGGCCGTCGAGGTGGACGGACGGGACGAGGCCGCCGTCGCGAAGGATTATCTCACGGAGAAGGGACTTCTTGAAGGATAACGGCTCTATGGAGGAATGCATCCGTTTTGACAACGTCAGCGTGCGCTACGAGGGCCACGCCGCCCTGGATCATTTCAGCCTGTCCGTCAGGACCGGCGAATTCCTGACGATCATCGGGCGCTCAGGCTGCGGCAAAACCACGGCGCTGCGCCTCATCAACGGCCTGAAAACCCCGGACGAGGGAACGGTCCTCGTCCGGGGCGAAGATGTCTCCCGCACCGATCTCATCCGGCTCCGCCGGAGGACCGGCTACGCGATCCAGGAGGTGGGGCTGTTTCCCCATATGAACGTGCGGGACAACATCGCCTATGTGCCCTCCCTCTCGAAGCTCTGGACCAGATCCGAGACGGAGGTGAACGTGGCGGAGCTTCTGAAAACGGTGGGACTTTCCCCCGACATCGCCCTGCGTTACCCGGGCGAGCTCTCCGGAGGCCAGCGGCAGAGGGTCGGAATCGCCCGGGCGCTGGCCGCGAAGCCGGACATCCTCCTCATGGACGAGCCCTTCGGCTCCGTCGACGAGATCACGCGCCGAAGTCTCCAGACCGAAATCCGGAGGCTTCACGACGCCCTCCGCCTGACGATCGTATTCGTCACCCACGATATCAACGAGGCCATGCTTCTGGGAGACCGGATGCTGGTAATGGACGCGGGAAGGGCCGTCCAGATCGGAGAGCCGTCCTACGTCCGCAGCCACCCGGCAGACGCCTTTGTGCGGGAGCTCCTCCCCTCCTGAAGCCGCCTTCAGACACCCGGCAGCGGCCGCGGCGGTCCCTGCCGGTTCCGAAAGGAATCAGACGCCATGCGAAAGACAGATTACGGAGAATTGCTCAGACAGGCGGAGGCCCTCGTGAGAGACGTTCCTCATCTCACGGCCAATCTCGCCAATATCTCCGCCCTCCTCTACCACTCCCTGGACGACGTCAACTGGGCCGGCTTCTACCTGTCGCAGGGGCCGCTGCTTGTTCTGGGTCCCTTCCAGGGTCGGCCGGCGTGCATCGAGATCCCCTACGGAAAGGGCGTCTGCGGCACCGCTGCCGCCGGGGACGCCGCCCAGGTGGTTCCCGACGTCCATCTCTTCCCGGGCCACATCGCCTGCGACAGCGCTTCCCGCTCGGAAATCGTCATCCCGCTGCACAAAAACGGCGTCGTCGCCGGCGTCCTCGACATCGACAGCCCGACGGCCGGACGCTTCACGGACGAGGACCGGGACGGGCTTCTGCCCCTCGCGGCGCTGCTCGAGGAGACGGTGCTCTAATCTCATTCCGTGAAAAACCGCAGCAGTCTTGCGCGGTAGTCGGGCGCCGTATCGAAGGCGGCGTGCCCGAAGCCCGTGTACATGTAGAGCCGGAAGTCCTTCCGGTAATCCAGCTTTTCCGCGATCTCCATCGTCGCGTCCGAATCCAGGACGCCGTCCTCGAAGGCGCCTATGGCAAACACCGGGCACCTGATCCCGGACAGCTCATCGACGATGTCAAAATCTCTCGATCCCTCCGCCAGTATGACAAAGCGTTCCAGCTCCTCGTCCGTCACCGTGGCGGCCGCCCCGGCCAGCATCTCCCGGCAGCTGTCGAACACCGCCGGCGGATAGATTTCCTGCCCGAAGGACAGGTACAGCTCGACGCGGTCCTTCTGCTTTGCCAGATCAATCCACTTCTCCAGCACCCGGAACTGAGACTCCTTCACGTGGGCGGAGGTGGAACCAAGCGCCAGCCTGCCCACAAGCTCCGGATATCCGACCGCCAGGGCCAGGGCGATCATGCCCCCCTGGGACGCGCCGAAGAGGCACACGTCTCTCAGCCCCAGCGCCCGGAAGGCCTCCGCCGTGTCCCGCGCCATGTCCCGCACCGGGTAGACCGGCGGGAGCTCCCGGCGCCTGTCAAAAACATAGATGGTGAACCGGTCCTCCAGAGACTGATACAGACCGGCGACCGCGTCCGCGGCGCCCATGACGCTCTGGACACTCAGGCCGGGCAGGATGACCAGGGTTCTCTCGCCCCTTCCGAAGCGGAAGTACCGCATCGCAAACGTGCCGGTCCGCACCTCTTCGATCTTTACGCCCATGGACGGTTCCGTCTCCTTCCTGTCTGTAAAATAAGAGAAAACCGCAGTCTGTCTCTTAAACGCTCAGCGCTCAGCCTTCCACTGCGGTTTTCTTCCTTCTGCTTCTTTTTGTTTTTCGTTCTCTTTTTTCGTTCTTTTTTCTTCGTTCTTTTCCTGCTTCCTTCAGTTCTTTGCCTTCATCCGGCGGGCGGCCCGCTCATGCTTGGCCACGGACATTCCCACCAGAACGACGATCGTGACGATGTAAGGCATCATCAGAACCAGGTCGGCCGGCGCGTTGGTCAGCTGCAGCTGGTTGGACACCGCGTCCGCCACGCCGAAGATCAGCGCGCAGAACATCGCGCCGATGGGGGATCCTCCCACCATGGAGGAGGCGCACAGACCGATGTAGCCGCGGCCGGCGACCATGTCCTTCGTGAAGGACGTCAGATAGCCCATCGACATGAAGGCGCCGCCGATTCCGCCGAGGGCTCCGGCGATGGTCCAGGCCAGGAAATAGATCCTGGGGACGGAAATGCCGACCGACTCCGCCGCGTGGGCGTTCTCTCCCACCGCGCGGATGTGGTGGCCGGTTCCCGAGCGGTAGATAAAGATACTGAGAAGTATCGCCGCAAGAACCGCGCCGTAGGTCAGAATGTTGTGCCCCGACAGGATCTGCCCGACGACGGGGATCGCGGAGATGCCCGGGATCCGGATTTTCGGGAGCGCCAGGGATCTGATGGCGACGGCCGAATTGGATTTCTCGCCGGTCAGCACGAAGAGCAGGAAGATGGTGCCGCCGCTCGACGCCAGGTTGATGGCGATCTGGGCCAGCATCAGGTCCGCCTTTCCCTTGACCGTGGCGACCCAGATCAGCATGCCGGTCACGGCTCCGGCGGCCACGGCCGCGAGGAAGCCCAGCAGCGCGCTGTGGGTCACGCCGCTGACGATCACGCCGATCAGAGCCCCCCATAGCATCATGGATTCCGCCGCCATGTTGAACAGGCCGGCCTTTTCACAGACCGCCGCGGAGAGAGCCGCGAAAACCAGGGGCGTGGACAGGCGAAGCACGGCATAACCGAATGAAGTGATCAGTCTTACGTTCATGCCTTCTCCTCCTTTCTCGCAAGCGCCTTCCTGGCGGAGCTGAAGATCAACCGGCTCTTGAAGCCGCTCAGGAACATTTCCGCCGCGACCAGAACAATGATGATTCCCTGGATAATCGATACGAATTCCGGCGGGATGTCCGTCGTCCTGGAGACAATGTCCGCCCCGGTCCTGATGTAGGCGATCAGGAACGCGCTGAGGGGAACAAAGGCAGGATTTTTCCGCGCCAGCACCGCGATCATCAGGCCGTCAAAGCCGTAGCCCGTCAGGGAGGTCCACTGATAGCTCTGGAACATGCCGAGCACCTGGACCGTGCCGCCGATGCCCGCGAAGGCCCCGCCGATCACCTGGGCGAGGATGATGGTGGACATGACCGGGATGCCGATGTATTTCGCGAACAGCGGATTCAGGCCCACCACGCGCATCCGGTAGCCGAAGGGCATCTTGTAGAACAGGACCGCCGCGAACACCACGCAGGCGAGGGCGATCAGGAATCCGGTGTGGACGGAAGTCTTCGGGATCAGGTTCGACAGCTTCAGGGCTGAGGACCACTTGTAGGAGGCCGTGATCGACGATCCGGGATCCTTGATCCGGTACTTCAGGATATAGCTGGTGATATACAGGAGAATGTAGTTCATCATCAGCGAGACGACGCAGACGTCCGCGTGGAACACCTGGTCCGCCAGCGCCGGCACCAGAGAACACGCCATGCCGGCGAGGGCTCCGACCGCGATGACGATGACCAGCAGCAGCGGCGCCGGCACCTTGTCGGACAGGGCGATGGCCACACAGGCGGAGAAGCATCCGCCCAGATTGACGGCGCCCTCCCCGATGAGGTTGAACTTGTTGATGGCGTAGACGAAGCACATGCAGACGCCGGTGAACATGATCGGGATCATGGTGGTCAGTATGTTGCCGAACCGCCGGAAGGTGGAGAAGGGTCCCGCGATGAACTGTCCGATCACGTAGACCGGGTCGTCGGAGATGACCGCCAGTATGATCAGCGCGATCACATAGGCGACCGCCACCGCGACAAGAATCCGGAACAGGTCAAACCAGGTTTCGATCTTTTTTGCGTTATTCATAACAGGCCCTCCATCTCTTCGGCAGTCATGGTCCTGATGCCCAGCATGTATTCGCCGAGCACGTCCACATTGACCATGTTCGCTTTCGGAAATGCCGCGACGATCCTGCCCTGCCTCATGACCAGCAGGCGGTCGCTCACTTCAAGAATCTCGTTCAGGTCCGCTGAGATCAGGAGAGAACCGATCCCCTTCTCGCGGGTCTGACGCACCAGGTACTTGCGGATCATCTCCGCGGTGCCGACGTCCACGCCGCGCGTGGGCTGATTCGCCAGCACAAAATTCGCGCCGCTGGTGAATTCGCGGGCCACGACCACCTTCTGGATATTTCCGCCGGACAGGAAGCGGATCGCTTCGTCCTGACTGTCGCAGGAAATCTCGAATTCCCGGATCATCTCCTCGGTGATCTCCCTCTGCTTCTTCGCGCTCAGGAAGATGCCGCTCATGTTTTCCTTTTTCTCATACCGGTCGGCGACGGCGTTGCCGCGCACGGACAGGCCGTTTACGCATCCCACGGACATCCGGTCCTCCGGTATCACGGACATGCCGGTCCGGCGGATCTCGCTGATCTTCATCCCGGCAAGATCCCGTCCGTTCAGCCTCACGCTTCCGGATTCATAGCCGGTCATGCCGCTGATGCAGTCCGACAGATAGCTCTGGCCGTTGCCTTCCACGCCCGCGATACCGACCACCTCGCCGCCGCGGATTGTAAAGGAGACCCCGTCCACGGCGTTCTTGCCCTCGCTGTTCACGCAGACGAGATCCCGGACCTCGAGGACCGGTTCCCCGGGCTTCGGATCCTCCTTCTCGATCTTCAGGACGACGTCGCGGCCCACCATGAGCCGGGAGATCTTCGCGGCGTCCAGCTCCCCGATGGGATACGTCCCGTTGCAGTATCCGTGGCGGAGCACCGTGACGTTGTCGCAGAGCTCCATCACTTCCTCCAGCTTATGCGAGATAAAGATGATGGAATGGCCGCTCTCCCGAAGAAGCTTCAGCTGCTCAAACAGCTCCCGCGTCTCCTGGGGCGTCAGAACCGCCGTCGGCTCATCCAGGATCAGTACCTTCGCCCCGCGGATCAGGGCTTTCAGGATCTCGACCTTCTGCATCAGGCCGACGGACAGGTCCGCCACCCGCGCGCGGGCGTCCAGGCCGAACCTGTACTTGTCCGACATCTCCTGCGTCATCCGGACCGCCTTCTCCTCGTCCACCAGCCCGTTCTTCTTCGGCTCCATTCCCAGAGTCACGTTCTGGGCGACGCTCATGGACGGCAGCAGCATGAAATGCTGATGGACCATTCCGACGCCCAGGCTGATCGCCTCCAGCGGCGAACTGATCCTGACTTTTTTCTCGTTCACATAGATGCTGCCGTCCTGGGGCTGTTCCATGCCGAACAGCACCTTCATCAGGGTTGTCTTGCCCGCGCCGTTCTCTCCGACGAGCGCGTGGATCTCCCCCTGCTGAACGGTAAAGGTGATGTCCTTGTTTGCCACGAAGCCATTGGGATAGATCTTCGTGATATGCTCCATTTTCAACGCTTCCATATGTTTTCCTCTGATTCGGGCTTATGTGCCGGCCGGGTGGTTTTCCGCGCCGCGGGAAGAGATGGATCCGGCTCCGGACAGGCCGGGGCCGCTCCCCCGGATAAAAAGGGACCCTGCACTGGATAAGCTGCAGGGTCCCGTGCTGATTTTCGGTACCTCTGACAGGCAGATCCGCTTTTCCGGCGCGGATCAGCTGACAGAGCTGATCAGAGCGGCGTAGTCGTCCTCTGTCCCGTCAAAATAGGACTTCACGACGATGGAGCCGTCCTTGATGCCTTCCTTGGCCTTTTCCACGGCGTCACGGATCTCCTCCGGGACGACCTCCTTGTAGTAATCGTTCTCGGCGAGGCCGACCGCGTCCTCGGCGACGCCCATGGCCTTCAGGGTGCCCCACTCGATGGCGGAGGGATCCTTGAACAGGCTGACCATGGTATTGCCGACTTCCTTCGTGACGGAGGTCGGGATGACCTTCGCGAAGGCCTCGTTGCTGCCGATGAAGGCCTCGTACTGATCAGAGTCGACGCCCAGCGACCAGGCTCCGTCGATCTCCGTGGACGCCTCAAACGCGCCGGTTCCGGCGCCGCCCGCGATCGGGAAGAAGACGTCGACGCCCGCGCTGGAATTCTGCGTATTGCAGATTTCCTTCATCTTCGCGGTATTGCTCCAGTCGCCGACCCAGCCGGTGCTGACCTTGACGTCCTCCCTGTAGGACATGGCGCCGTCCACATAGCCGGTGATGAAGTCCTTGATGACCGGGTTCTCGACGCCGCCGATCGCGCCGATCGCGCCGCTTTCGGAGAGCCCCGCCGCGACGATGCCGCCGAGGTAGGAGGACTCGTTCTGCTTGAAATAGATGTACAGAATGTTGTCCGCCTTGACTTCCGAGTCGGAGTTGATGTCGAACAGGACGAACTTCGTATCCGGATATTCCGGAGCCACCGTCTCGATCTGCTCCTGGTAGGTGGAGCTGGCGATCACGTAATCATAGCCGATGTCCAGCAGATCATACATCGTATTGAGATAATCCGACGCGTCGTCTCCGGTCTCGACCGTCTTGACGTCGTATCCGGCTGCGCGCAGGGTGTTCATGCCGACCTCGCCGGAATCATTGAAAGACATATCGCCGAGGCCCGTGACGACATAGACAATGGAGCCTTCCCCCGTGAAATCCGGCGCGTCGGCCATGACCGCCGTTCCGGCCGATAAGGTGAGCGCCGCAGATACGGCCGCCGCAAGCAGGACTGTACGTTTTTTCATAATCTACCTCCTTGTTTCGCGTGAAATGGCTGCAGATTCCCTGCAGTGTGAAATGATGAAACTATCAGCTCAGAAAGGCGCCTGCGGTTCTCCGCCCGTCCTTCCTGTTCCGCCCTGTTCGTCTTCAGGCCCCGCAGGCTGTCTCCAGCGCGACCGTCATCATGTTGGTGAAGCTTGTCTGTCTGTCATGGGAGGACATCTGTTCCCCGGTCACCAGGGAGTCGGAGACCGTGAACATGGCGAGCGCCTTCGCCTTGCCGGCGGCGGCGTTGCAGTAGAGGGCGAAGCTCTCCATCTCGCTGGCCAGGACGCCCATCTCCGCCCAGTCCCTCCAGGGATCGTTCTTCCGGTAGAACACGTCGGTGCAGTTGACCGTCCCGATCCTGTAGCGGAAGCCGTGGCGGTCGGCGGACTCCTTCGCCCCAAGAAGCAGGTCGAAGTCGGCCACGGCGCAGAACTGCCCCGGAAGCCGGAACTGGTCGGCGTAGTTGGAATCGGTGCAGGCGCCCTGGGCCATGACGATGTCGCCCAGCTTCATATCCGGCTGCATGGCGCCGCAGGAGCCGATGCGGATCAGGTTCTCCACCTCGTAAAAATGGATCAGCTCATAGGTGTAGATGCCGATCGAAGGGCAGCCCATGCCCGTGGCCATGACCGACACCGGCTTGCCGTTGTAGGTCCCCGTGTATCCGAGGATGCCTCTCACGCTGTTGAACTGTACCGGATCCGTCAGAAAATTCTCGGCGATGAACTGTGCCCTCAGCGGATCTCCGGGCAGAAGAACCGATTTCGCGATCTGTCCCTTCTCCGCGCTGTTATGAGGAGTAGCCATATTCTTCCCTTCCTTTCTGCTCTCAGGATGATTCATTCCCTTTCAGGCAAAATGTTCTGTAACTATCTGACAGTATATCACCCACACTGTGCAATTTCCACAACACGATTCACAAAAACGGGGCGGCCGCGCTCCGGAACTGCTCCCCGGTGAGGAGGGCTCCCCTCGTGCCGACGACGGCCGCCGCGACGCGGTTCGCGCCGCGGACCGCCTGCTCCATGTCGAAGCCCTTCTGGAGCAGGGCGATCACGCTGCCGATGTGACAGTCACCCGCTCCGATGGTGTCTCCCTTTTCCCCCGCGGGATATGCCTCCGTGCGTATCAGCGCTCCGTCCTCCGCCCGGAAGATCAGGCATCCCCTGCCGCCGAGGGTCACAAGCACCGTACTGCCCGTCCGGCTAAGCAGCATCCGCCCCGCCTCCTCGACCGTACCGCAGCGCGTATAGCGGAGGGCTTCGTCCTCATTGAGATGAAGCAACGGCCCCAGATCCAGCATCCGCTCCATTCTCTCCGGCTGGATCATGCAGATCCTGGCGCTGGGAGCAAAGAAGATCCTGTACTCCCTGTGGCGCTCCAGGAAATCGAGGATCCGCTCGCCGGTCCCGTCCTCGATCTCCAGACCGCACACGTAGACGCTGCCGGTGTTTTCCGCCTCTTCGCTCTCCTCGAACCGGGCAAACCACTCCTCCTCAAACAGATACTCCGCCCCGTGGCAGCACAGAAAGGTCCGCTCGCCGTCCGGCTCCACCAGACAATAGCAGCACCCGTTCTCTTTCTCCGAGGCGCCGCAGAAGGATACGATGCCTCTCTCCCCGAGACGCTCTCTCACAAAACGGCCGTAGATGCCGCCGCCGACCGGGAGAAACGGGATAAACGGAACCCCGAAATGGCGCAGGCAGTCGCAGACGTTGAGGGCGCAGCCTCCCAGCGACAGCTCCTGCTGGCGGAAATTGATGTCTTCTCCTCTGGAAGGAAGATGCCCGACGGGAATGACAACGTCGCAGACCGCGGATCCGATGACCAGCGTTTTCTTCATTTTTCCTCCGCCCTCCTCTCCTGGCCGCCGCGCCGTTTTCTCCGGCACTTCTACGGCACTTTTCCGGCGCTTCTCCGGCTCTTTCCCGGTACTTTTCCGGCACTTCTCCGGCGTTTCTACGGCGCTTCTACGCCGCTTCCAGGCCGCTTCTACGCCGCTTCTCCGCCGCCGGCCGGAGCCGGACAGCGGCATACCTTATTCCGTTATTCTATCAGACAGAAGCCGCTTTTTCCATACGCCGGCCGGACGCAGATTCCTTCCGTCAGCCCGTCCGCGAATTCCCTCTTTCTCCCCTCCCCG
>CACYDL010000073.1 GCA_902773195.1 uncultured Lachnospiraceae bacterium | reverse complement strand
GGGGAAGGCGGCGCGGCGACAGCATTTACATTAAGAAAAGCGGAGATTTACACATGGGTTTATTTAGTAAAGTATTCGGCACGCACAGCGATCACGAGTTGAAGCGCATCCGCCCGATCGTCGACAAGATCGAGGCGCTCCGTCCGGCGATGATGGAGATGAGCGACGAACAGCTGAAAGCGAAGACGCCGGAGTTTAAGGAACGGCTCGCCAAGGGCGAGACGCTTGACGACATCCTGCCGGAGGCTTTTGCCGTCGTCAGGGAGGCCGCGAGGCGCGTCCTCGGGATGGAGCATTTCCGCGTGCAGCTGATCGGCGGCGTGATCCTTCATCAGGGCCGTATCGCCGAGATGAAGACGGGCGAAGGCAAGACGCTCGTCTGTACGCTTCCGGCCTACCTCAACGCGCTCGAGGGCAAGGGCGTCGACGTCGTCACGGTCAACGACTACCTGGCCAACCGCGACGCCAACTGGATGGGGGCCGTGCACCGGTTCCTCGGCCTCAGCGTCGGCTGCGTCCTGCAGTCGATGAAGCCCGACGAGAGGCGCGAGCAGTATAACTGCGACATCACCTACATCACGAACAACGAGCTCGGATTCGACTACCTCCGCGACAACATGGTCATCTACAAGGAGCAGCTGGTCCAGAGGGAGCTCCACTACTGCATCATCGACGAGGTCGACTCCGTCCTGATCGACGAGGCCAGGACCCCGCTGATCATCTCGGGCCAGAGCGGAAAGTCCACCAAGATCTACGAGATCTGCGACGTGCTCGCGAAGCAGCTCCAGCGGGGCGAGGCGTCCGGCGAGATGACCAAGATGACGGCGATCATGGGCGAGGAGATCACCGAGACCGGCGACTTCATCGTCAACGAGAAGGACAAGATCGTCACGCTGACCGAGCAGGGCGTCGAGAAGGCGGAGAAATTCTTCCACATCGACAACCTCTCCGACGCGAACAATCTCGAGATCCAGCACTGCGTGGACCTCGCGCTACGGGCCAACTACCTGATGCACAGGGACCAGGACTACGTGGTCAAGGACGACCAGATCCTGATCGTCGACGATTTCACCGGCCGTATCATGCCGGGACGCCGCTATTCCGACGGACTCCATCAGGCGATCGAGGCGAAGGAGCACGTGAAGGTCAAGCAGGAGTCCAAGACCCTCGCGACGATCACGTTCCAGAACTTCTTCAACAAATTCCGGAAAAAATGCGGCATGACCGGTACCGCCGCCACCGAAGAGCAGGAATTCCGCGATATCTACGGCATGGACGTCGTCTCAATCCCGACGAATATGCCCGTGATCCGCAAGGACCTCAACGACGCGGTGTTCAAGACCAAGAAGGAGAAGTACCAGGCGGTCGTGAACGCCGTCAAGGAGGCCCACGAGAAGGGACAGCCCGTCCTCGTCGGCACCATCACCATCGACGTCTCCGAGCTGATCTCCCGGCTTCTCAAGCGCGAGGGGATTCCCCACAACGTGCTGAACGCGAAGTTCCATGAGCTGGAAGCCGAGATCATCGCCCAGGCCGGACAGGCCGGCGCCGTCACCATCGCGACCAACATGGCCGGCCGAGGCACCGACATCAAGCTGGACGACGCGGCGAGAGCCGCGGGAGGCCTCAAGATCGTCGGCACCGAGCGCCATGAGTCGAGGCGTATCGACAATCAGCTCCGCGGCCGTTCCGGCCGTCAGGGAGATCCGGGCGAGTCGAGATTCTACATCTCCCTCGAGGACGACCTGATGAGGCTCTTCGGCTCCGAGAGGCTGATCAAGACCTTCGAATCCCTGGGCGTGCCGGAGGGAGAGCAGATCGAGCACAAGATGCTGAGCTCCGCCATCGAGCGCGCGCAGCAGAAGATCGAGGGCAACAACTTCAGCACCAGAAAGAGCCTGCTGGAGTACGACCAGGTCAACAACGACCAGAGAGAGATCATCTACGAGCAGAGAAGAAAGGTCCTCGACGGCGAGAACATGCGCGGCGTGATCATGGGCTTCGTGGACGCCGTCACCTCGAGGATCGTCGACACCACGGTGGGCGAGGACCAGGAGGGAGACGACATCGATCTTGCTTCCCTCAACCAGGCCCTTCTTCCCATCATCCCGATGGAACCGGTGAAGGCTTCCGACGTCCGGGATATGGGCCGGAAGAAGCTGAAGGAGTTCCTCAAGGAGAAGGCCCACAGGCTGTACGAGGCCAAGGAGGCCGAATTCGAGGAGGTCTTCCCCGGCGAAGAGAGAATGCGCGAGCTGGAGCGCGTGGTCCTGCTGAAGGTCATCGACGCCCGGTGGATGAACCACATCGACGACATGGAGCAGCTGCGCCAGGGCATCGGCCTGACGGCCTTCGCCCAGCACGACCCGAAGGTCGAGTACCGCATGTACGGCTTCGAGATGTTCGAGGAGATGACGAACCAGATCCAGGACGAGACGCTCCGGGTTCTCTACCACGTCAAGCTGCAGCAGAAGGTGGAGCGCGAGCAGCAGGCCAAGAACATCAGCACCAACAAGCAGGATGAATCCCTGGCCAAGCAGCCGGTGAAGCGCAAGGCGAAGAAGATCTATCCGAACGATCCCTGCCCCTGCGGAAGCGGAAAGAAGTACAAGGCCTGCCACGGCAGACCGGGCTCGCCGCCGCTGGATGACTGAGCGCCGCCTGCGACGGATTGGCGGGAACCATCCGCGACGGATCGGCGGGAATTACCCGGGCCGGACCGACGGGAATCACCTGCGCCGGATCGGCGGGAATCAAATACGTAAGAAAACAGCCGGGAGAGCGGAAGCTCTCCCGGTTTCGTTCCCTGAAAAATGATCATTTTGAAACGGAGTGTCATGGTAATCCGCTTCCTCCGGTGGTATGATAGAGGCGGAATGAAAGATCCGATTCATCACTCAGGAGGAAAACAAATGAAGGTACTCGGCATTTCCATGGGCCGGAAGAACGAGCGCAGCGACATCTACTGCAAGCAGGCGCTGATGGGCGTAGAAGCTGCCGCGAAGGCGTCCGGCAAGGACATTGAGGTTGAATTCATCAATACGGTTACCATGAACATCGGCCAGTGCCGCGGCTGCGGCGCGTGCAGCAAGGCTCCGGACGGAATCATCAAGTGCATCCTTCCGGACGACTATCTGAAGCTGGAGGAGAAGGTCCTCGACGCGGACGGCATCATCATTTCCGCGCCGGTCTACTCCGTCGGCATCGTCGGCCAGCTCAAGAACTTCCTGGACCGCTTCGGCGCGGCTCATGACCGTGCCTCCATGCTCGAGGAGCAGAAGAAGCGCAGGGAAGAGGGACGCCCGCTCCTCGACGAGAGATATTTCAAGGACCGCTACTGCAGCTATGTCGCCGTCGGCGGCGCGTGGACGGAGGACTGGACCTGCCTCGGCCTTCCGATGATGCATCTTTTCAGCTGCTCCCAGGCCATGAAGGTCGTCGGACAGATCAACGCCAACGACCAGGGCCGCAAGACGAGCCCCTTCCTGGATCCGCCGATGATGGAGGACGTGTTCAAGATGGGCGAGAATCTCGCCAACAACCTCGGCGTTCCCTACGAGGAGACGACCTGGTTCGGCAAGGAGGGCACATGTCCCGTCTGCCACCTCAACATGCTGATGGTCGACGGCACGAAGAACGTGACCTGCCCGGTCTGCGGCATCCACGGAACCCTCGAGCTGGACGGAGACGCCCTGAAGGTGAACTTCCCGCCGGAACAGATCAAGCGCGCCCGCAACACGATTCCGGGACTCTATGAGCATCACAACGAGATCGGCGAGATGATGCGGATCTGCATCCCCCTTCTTCAGGAGAAGAAGGAGTTCCTCGATGAGAAGAAGAAGGAATACATGGCCTACAAGCCCATGTGGTCATAAGAAGCAGTCAGATTTATAAGACGGAACGGCTCCGGCGTCTGCAGGCGCAGACGTCCGGAGCTTTTTGGCTGTCTCCGATGTGGGGAGCGGCATCCGGTGCGGGCCGCGTGACGGCGGGATGAGAAGAGGAGTGGACGAATGAAGCACGGAAAAGAGAGCGGCTCCATGATCAGGGACCTGACGGAAGGCAGCGTGACGAAGCTGCTGTTTCTCTTTGCGATGCCGCTCTTCGCGGCGAACGCCCTCCAGGCGGCCTACAATCTCGTGGATATGGTGGTCGTCGGCCGGATGATCGGCGGCGCGGGCATGTCCGCGGTGTCCATCGGCGGCGACATTCTCCACCTGCTGACGTTTCTCGCGATGGGTTTCTCGGCGGCCGGCCAGGTCCTGATCGCCCAGTACGTGGGCGCCGGGCGGAGGGATGAGATGCGGCGGCTGATCGGAACCATGTTCTCGTTCCTGCTTCTGACCGCCCTGGTGATCTCCGCCGTGTGCTTCCTCGTGCGCGGCCGGATCCTCAGCGCCCTGAACACGCCGCCGGAATCCTTCTCCTACACCATGGATTACACGGTGACCTGCATCGCCGGCCTCGTCTTCATCTACGGCTACAACATCGTGTCCGCCATTCTGAGGGGGATGGGGGATTCCAGGAGGCCGTTCCTCTTCATCGCCGTGGCGGCGGTGCTGAACACGGTCCTGGACATCCTCTTCGTGGGCTTTTTCGGCCTGGAGGTCTTCGGCGCGGCGCTGGCGACGGTGATCGGCCAGGCGGTCAGCTTCATCGCCTCCCTCGTCTATCTCTACCGGCGCCGCGAGCAGTTCGGCTTTGACTTCCGGCCGGAGAGCTTCCGCATCGACGGAAGGGTCCTGAAGCCGCTGCTTCAGCTGGGGATTCCGATGGCGATCCAGTCCGCCGCCATCAGTATCTCCAAGATCATCCTCACCGCCTGGATCAACGCCGAGGGCGTGATCTATTCCGCCCTGTCCGGCATCTACAACAAGACGGGCATGATGATGGGCATCGTCTCCAACTCCTTCACCACGGCGGGCTCCTCCATGATCGGACAGAACCTGGGGGCGGGGAAGTACGGGCGGGTGCCGAAGATTCTCCGCGTGGTTCTTCTCACGGGCCTCGGCTTCTCCACCGCCGCCTCCGCCCTGATGCTGCTGTTTCCGGGCTCCTTCTTCGAGATTTTCACCGGGGACCGGGCGGTGCTGGCCGAGTCGGCGATCCTGACCCTCCCGATCATCCTGAATTTCTACGGCGCCGCGACGCGGTCCGGCGCGTTTTCCATCATCAACGGCTCAGGCAACGCCGGCCTCAATCTGCTGGTGGCCCTCCTTGACGGAATGGTCTCGAGGATCGGCCTGGCGGCCCTCTTCGGATTCGCCTTCGGCATGGGCTGCAGGGGCTTCTGGTACGGAGACGCGCTGGCCGGCTTCATGCCCTTCATGATCGGCCTGGTGTTCTTTCTCTCCGGCAAATGGAGGGACGTCCCGTCGGTCAAAAAATAGCCGTTCGGCTATACTGAGAACAAAATGTGAAAATTATAGCCGTACGGATATAAACACGGGCCTGCCCGGGGGCGGAGGGTTCACATCCACTCTCTGACGGTGCGGATCTCGCGGATGTAGCCTTCGTCGTTGTTGGGCGTCTCCAGCACGAAGGGAAGGCCCTGCAGCGCCGGATGCCGGACGATCCGCCGGAGGGCGTCTTCGCCGATGGCTCCCTTCCCGAGCTTTTCATGCCGGTCTTTGCGGCTTCCGAGTCCGTTCCGGCTGTCGTTGAGATGCACCGCCCGCAGCCTTCTGAGGCCGACGATATCGTCAAACCGGTTCAGCACCTCGTCGGGCTTTCCCGCGATGTCATATCCCGCGTCCCACACGTGGCAGGTATCCAGGCAGACGCCGATCCTGTCCCGGCATTCCACCCGGTCGAGGATCTCCCGGAGTTCCTCGAAGCATCCGCCGATCTCCGTCCCCTTGCCGGCCATGGTCTCCAGCAGGACCACGGTGCGCATGTCCGGCCGCATCACCTCGTTCAGCGCCTCCGCGATCAGGGCGATGCCGCGCTCCTTTCCCTGTCCCACGTGGCACCCGGGATGGAAATTGTAGAGCTGACCCGGTAGAAGCTCCATTTTCTCCAGATCCTTCCGGATCATGTCGATCCCGTTGGCCCTCGTCTCGGGGTTCGCTGCGCTGAGATTCATCGTGTAGCTTCCGTGGGCGACGAGGGGGCCGAAGGCGTGCTCCCGCAGAAGAGAGCCGAGGGCGGCCGCGTCCGCCGGGTCCGTCTCCTTCGTCCTGCCGCCCCTCGGATTTCTCGTAAAGAAGGCGAAGGTGTCTCCGCCGAATCCGAGCATTTTTCTTCCCATCGCCTCAAAGCCCTCCGTCACGGAGAGATGGCAGCCGATATAGATCAAAGCGTTCTCCTCCTTTTCCACGTCTAACCATAGCACAGACCGGAGGAATGCACAAATCCGCCGGTCCGGGTTTCCGGGGGAGGCGCGGGGGAAACGCTTGACATCGCCGAACGGCTATATTATGATGTTTTCGTGAAAAATATAGCAGAACGGCTAAAATTTCATAATTCTGTCATATTATAGCAGTACGACTATATCATGGGCCGGGACCTCCGCGCCGTCTTTTCCGGGCGGCAGCGGTCCGCGGACCGGCAGGAAAGGGAGAATCCGCGATGATCGTGACGGGATCGGCCTCCTTCGGCAAGGCGGTTCAGAAAAGAAGAAAAGAGCTGAAGTACACCCAGGGCTACATCTCCGAGGTGACGGGACTTTCCGCCAGCTTTATTTCCAATCTCGAGAACGGGAAGAAGACGACGGAGCTCGACAAGGCGATCATGCTGGCCAACGTTCTCGGCCTTGATCTTGAGATCAGGGTAAGGGGGTGAATGCATGGGCGACCTTGACGTATCCGTCGAGAGAAACGGCGTGCCGGTGCACGTGGGCCGGCTGGTCCGGACGGGGGGCGGCCGGGCGCGGTTCCGCTATTCCGACGCGTATCTGGAGTCCGAGGGAGCGGTTCCGATCTCGGTGAGCCTGCCCCTCGGGAGGCACACCTTCGACGAGGAGAGAACCAAGATTTTCTTCGAGGGACTGCTGCCGGAGGGCTTCACCCGGCGATCCGTCGCCGCGGGACTCCGGGTGCACGAGAACGACTATATCTCGATCCTCGCCGCCCTCGGAAACGAGTGCCTCGGCGCCCTGCAGATCCGGGACGAGGAATTTCCCGCCCCGGCGCCGGCCTACGAGCCCCTCAGCAGCAATATGGTCATGGAGCTGGCCGGCGAGGGTGCCACGGAGGCCGCCAGCATCGTCGTGAAGTCCCACCTGTCCCTCGCCGGGGCGTCGGGCAAGGTCGGTCTCTACTATGACGACGCCGCGAAGCAGTGGTATCTTCCCACCGGCACCGCGCCGAGCACCCACATCGTGAAGCAGAGCCACGTCCGGCTCAGGAATATCGTCGTCAACGAGCAGCTTGCCCTGCGGACGGCGCACCGGCTCGGCATCGACGTGCCGGAGAGCTTCATCATCAATCTCGGGGACGGGAGCGACGGGGAGGTTCTGTTCGCGACGCGCCGGTACGACCGGCTGATCGCGCCGGGGAGCGGGACGCTCGGGGGCCTCAGGTGCCCGCACCGGCTTCACCAGGAGGACTTCGCGCAGATTCTCGGCATTCCCTCCGCGGAGAAGTACGAGAAGAGCGGCGACGGCTACCTGAGGCGGGTCTTCGACGTGATCCGCGCCCGATCGGAAAACCCCCTGCAGGACATGCTGAAGATGTGGGACTATCTGATTTTCGACTATCTCATCGGAAATACCGACGACCACGTGAAGAACATCTCGATGCTCTACTCGGAGGATCTCCGGCGGATGAAGCTGGCGCCCCTCTACGACGTGCTGAGTACCGTGGTCTATGACAGCAGCACCAGGGACATGTCCCTGTCCGTCGGCGGACGGTTCTCCATCGACGAGATCACCCGGGAATCCTTCGCGGAGCAGGCGGAGGAGGTCCACCTCGGCAAAAGGCCCGCCATGGCCCATTTCGACCGGATGCGCGACCGCTTCGAGGCGGCGCTGGACGACGCGGCCCGCGAACTGAAGGAGAGCGGTTTTGTCAACGCGCCGCCCCTCCGGGACGCGATCCTGAAGCGGCGGGGGCGGATGTAAGCGCGCCCGGCGCAGGATACGGACGATACGGACGCCGAAAACGGACAGCCGCCTCATGGCTTCGTCCGGTAAAAAAGCGCGTCTTTACTACGGCCGATGGAAAGCCGCGCCTTTACTTCGCTGGTGAAAAAGCCGCGTCTTTACTTTGTCCGTTTAAATAGCCGCGTCTTTACTTCGACCGGTGAAAAGCTGTGTCTCTGCTTCGACGCTCAAAAAAGAGGGACGGTTCCGCGGAACCGTCCCTCTGCTTTGCGATAAAATGATGAAACAGGCTTTCTTCGAAATCAGAGCTTGATGTTCTTCAGAAGAGAGCCGAGACTCGTCGTCAGCTTCTCCGACTTCGGGATGACGACCTTCTCCTCCTCGACCGCCTTCACCTCGGCCTTGTCGTCGACGGCTCTCATGGAAAGAGAGATCCTGCCGTCCTTGACCGCGATGACCTTTACCTTGACCTTCTGGCCCTCGGAGAGCACCTCGTCCGGCGTCTTCAGTCTCTTCTCGGAAGAGATCTGGGAGATGTGGACCAGGCCGTCGATGCCGTCGCCCAGGGACACGAACGCGCCGTAGGGCTTGATGGACTGGACGACGCCCTCCGTCACGAGACCGGGCTGGATGTTGGAGATGCGCTCCGCCTTCTCGGCGTCGCGGCGCTCCTTGAGTATATCGCGGGAGGAGAGGACAAGGCGCTTGTTCTCCTGCTCGGCGGTGATGACACGCACCGGAATGGTCTTTCCCTTGAAGGTCGTGAGGTCCTCAACGAAACCGAGTGCGAGATGAGACGCCGGGATGAACGCGCGGACGCCGTTCAGATAACCGACCACGCCGCCCTTGACCGCGTCGACGACCTTGATCTCCGTGTCGGTCTTCTCCTCGAGCATCTTGCGGAAGTTCTCCCACGCAAGTGTCTCGACGGCGCTGCGGCGCGAAAGGAGGACGTTGCCTCTTCCGTCGTCCGTGCGAAGAACCGCGGCCTTGACCTCGTCGCCGACCTTGACGTCATTCTTGATGGAGAATGACGGATCGGAAGAGTAATCAAGAGCACGGATCAGACCGGGGGCGTAGTAGTTGAGATCGACCGTGACTTCCGTCTCCGATACGCCGGTGACCGTGCAGTCGACGATGTCGCCCACGTTGATCTCGCGCATCGAATTGTCGAGCTCCCTGCTGAAATCGTCCATCGACTCCGCCGGCGCTGCCTCTTCGACTGTTTCAGTTACATTGACTTCCATTTCTTCTGCCATGACCTGTGTTTCTCCTCCC
>CACYDL010000072.1 GCA_902773195.1 uncultured Lachnospiraceae bacterium | reverse complement strand
GGAGCCCGCGGAAACCGCGGAGACCGTGACGGAGAGCGCTGAGCCGGCGGCAGAGAATGCCGGGGCGGCGGAAAGCGCTGAAGCGGCGGCCGGCGTCTTCGAGGGCGCCCCGGTACCGGACTCCGTCTTCCGCACGGAACCGGCGGCCGGAACCGCCGGGCCTGACGAAGCCGCGGAGGAGGAAGCCTGGAAGAGCCCCTCGCCCGCGCCGTGGGATACCTCCTGGACCGCGGGCCCCGGAGAGGCGGAGAGCGGCGGGACCGAAGAGACGGCGCTGGATGAGACGGACGCCGCTCCGGAGGACGGACCGGTCGACGCGCCGTGGGCGCTCTATGAGAAGACCTTCCAGGCGTCACCCGCCGACGACGGCGCAGCGGAGACGGAAGAGCCTTCCGCGCCGGCGGCAGAGGCGGCGTCCGCGACGGAGGAGCCGGCCGCGGCGGACTATGCGGGTGAGGAGCCTTCGGCAGAGCCGTCAGCGGAGAGCTGGGCGGCGGAAGAGCCTTCGGCCTTTGCGGAGGAGCCTTCGGTTTATTCGGAAGAGTCTCCGGCCTACACGGAGGAGCCCTTTGAGCATCTTTCGGGGACGGCCGGCGAGGCGGGACAGCCCGGATCCGGCTTTGACGGGACAGCCGGTCCTTCGGAAGACGACGGGTATGCCAATCCCTTTGAGCAGTGAGCCTTTGCGGCGGGCCTCCGCCTGAGCCGGTCCGCGGCCTGCGGACGGCGGCAGATACAGGGCACCGCCGGACGTCCGCGCGAAGAGAGCGCTGATTAAAGAATGGCGGCGAAGACAGCCGCGCGGAGAGACCGCCGCGAAAAGAATTAGCCGCGAAGAAAACCGCGCGAAGAAAACCGCGCGTCGGAAACGGTCCGGGAAGACCGGTGCCGTAAGAACCGTGTGAAAAGAAAAGCAAGAGGCTGCCGCGGCAGCCTCTTGTCTCTTTTAACAGCTGTTTACTTTTCGATCTTTCTGTGGCGTCCCCAGCCGATGAGGGCGAAGAAATCCGGCCCCGTGTGCACGCCGATGATCGGCGTCATGCTGATCACCTCGATCAGGGTATCGGGCCCCGTGATCATCCGGACCATCTCGGCGAGGCTCTCCGCCTTGTCGTAGAGCGACGAGTGGGTGATGTAGACGATGTCCGGGACGTCCTCCACGCCCCGCTCGCTCTGGAAACCTCTGGCCAGCTGCTTGAGGGCGGCGTTCGTCCCGCGGGCCTTGCCGACGGTCTGCAGCTTTCCTTCGTCGTCGATGATCAGGAGGGGCTTGATATTCAGCATCCCGCCGATGATGGCGGTGGCGGCGGAAACACGTCCGCCCTTGTGCAGATAATCAAGATCCCCCACCGTGAAGCGGTGGCACATGTAGGGAATGCGTTTCCTGAGCCACTCCGCGTTTTCCTCGAGGGTCATGCCCTCCGCGCGGTTCTTCGCCGCGCAGTAGGTGATGATGCCCTGGCCGCCGGTGGCGGCGAGAGAGTCGACGACCGTGATCGTCCTGCCCGGGTATTTTTCCATCAGCTCCTCGGCGGCGGTCAGCGCGTTGGTGTAGGTCGCGGACATGCCGGAGGAAAAAGAGATGTAAAGGATGTCGCTGCCGTTTTCGAGCTCCGGGGTCCAGGTCTCGAGATAGCGGTAGGGAGTGATCTGGGAGGTGTGTACGTCGGCGTCGGAGCGCTGCGCCTCATACAGCCGGTCGCACTGTTCGTTGTGGTCCTCCCGGTCTGTGTAGAAGGTGATGGCTTCCCCGTTCAGCATGTAATCCATGGGGATGATCCGGATGTCGTACTCCCGGTAGGCCGACTGGGGCAGATCCGCCGCGGAATCCGTATACAGCAGATAAGAATCCATGAAAGTTCTCCTCTTCAGAAGGTTTTCTAAATCTGAAATCACCGGGTAGCATACCATATTCTCCGCGAAAAGAAAAGAGCCGCGGAAAATAAGGAAAAATCAGACTTCCATACGGAAACGGAAACCGCGACGAGACAAAAACGGATCTGCATGACGCGGTTTTTAAAAACACGTCGGGGCGGCGCCCACTGACGAAAATACTTGACAGAAAAGCCCATTCTGAGTAGGGTATATTCTGAGTATGTATGCAATGGGGAAGAAGTCGGATGAAGCTGAAAAAGTCTAAAACGATCCATGATTTCAGGGATATGATCCGCCTTCGGACCATCTCGTATTCCGATGGGGAAAAGACTGACCGGGAGGCATTCCGGCGGATGAAAGAGCTCATCGCCGGGCGGTTTCCTTTTGTCTCGTCCCTGGGCGAGACGGAGGAGGTGGGAGAGTACGGTCTGCTGATCCGGATCCCCGGAAGGAGACAGGAGAAGCCCTCCGTCCTCATGGCGCATATGGACGTGGTTCCGGCGGAACAGAAGGCCTGGTGCTGCGATCCTTTCGCCGCCGAGATCATCGGGGACCGGATCTACGGAAGGGGAACCCTTGACACGAAAAGCACGCTCTGGGCGATTCTGGAGGCGATGGAGTACCGCCTCTCCGGCGGCTTTCTGCCGGAGAACGACATATGGCTGTCCTTCGGCGGCGAGGAGGAGATCTGCGGCAGCTGCTGCCGCGAGATCGTCGGCCGGCTGAAGGCGCGCGGCGTCAGGCCTTCCTTTGTCCTCGACGAAGGAGGATCCGTGATCCCCGAGGGACTTCCCGGCCTGCGGCGGCAGGCGGCGATGATCGGCATCGCCGAGAAGGGAACAGCCAATTATCTGCTGACGGTCAGCGGCGGGGGCGGACACGCCTCGGTCCCCGCGAAGAACGCGCTTGTGGACCGGGCGGCGCAGGCCGCGGTGAGGATCCGCCGGCATCCGTTTCCCGCCAGGCTGTCCACGGCGGTGAAGCTGATGTTCCGCGAGCTGGCGGACGAAGTCCCCTTCTTTGAGAAGCCTGTTTTCGCGCATCCGGAGCTGGCGGCGCCCGCCGTGGCGGCGGCCGCGTCGGTTCTGGGGGGAACCTTTGACGCCATGGTCCGGACGACGGTTGCCCTGACGGTCATGGAAGGAGGGTCCGAGCTGAATGTGCTCCCGGATTCCGTCTCCCTCGGGCTCAATGTGAGACTCCTGGAGGGAGACACCGTGGCGGGCGCGGCGGACAGGATCCTGCGAACCGTGAGAGATCCCGGCTTCCGCATCGAAGTGGTCAACGGGACCAATCCGTCCCCGGTCTCCGAGATCCGGTGCCCGGAGTACGATCTTCTCAGAAGCACGGTGCGCGAGACCTGGCCGGGCGCTGTCGTCGCCCCCTACCAGATGAACGGAGGCACGGACGCCAGGTTCTATTCGGAGCTCACCGATCATATCTATCGGTTCTCCCCGATGATCATGACGAAGGAGGAGCGGTCCTCCGTGCACGGCGCGAACGAGTCCGTCGCCTTTGAAACCCTGTTTACCATGATCCGGTTCTACATCCGCCTGATCGGAAAGCTGTAGAAAATCCTGCCTGTCTGTGGGAGCTGACTAAGGAAGAGCATGAGATACGGAAAGGGAAAAATCAGAAAGATCATATCGCAGGAGGAGAGAAATTCTCTTGTTTTCCGACAGCGCGCGGTCATCGCCGTGATCGCTGCCCTGCTCTTGTTTTATCTTGTCAGGTCGCTGTGGTATGTGGGCCATTTTCAGAATAAATCATGGGTCAACGGTATTGAGGTGAGCGGCCTCTCCCTCAAGGACGCCAGAGCCCTGCTGACGGAGCACGGCGCGGAGGACTACCGGCTGGAGATCACCGGCCCGGGCGGCGCGTCGGAGACCATCACGGGAGACGGGCTCGGGCTCTATATCGAGGGAGCCGCCGACGCGAAGAAGGCGCTGAAGAAGCAGAAGGCCTTCAGCTGGATCACCGAAAATTTCAGAAATAAAGAGTACACCGTCGATCTCGACATGCACTACGACAACGACCTTCTGCACGACCGGATCACGTCTCTTCAGATGATGGACCCGGACAAAATGGTCGAGCCGGTCAACGCGGGCCTGTCCAAGGCGGAGGACGGCTCCTACGAGATCATCCCGGAGGTCATCGGGACAAAGCTCATGGAGACCGAGACCCGGGCCGCCATCGCCGACGCGGTGGGGCTCTGCAGGAAGAGCATAGACGTCACTCCCTATCAGTATCTGCCCGAGATCACCTCGGACAACGAAAATCTGGTGACGAGGAGGGACGAGTGGAACCGCTTCATGAAGGCCTCCGGGCTCACCTATGACGTGGCCGAGAATATAGTCGTATTCGACGGAAACAAGATCGGCAGCCTTCTCGTCGATGACGGCGTGCACGTCACGCTCAGCATGGACAAAATCCGGGAGATGGTCGCCGAGTGGAAGTACGACTACGACACCTACGCCAGCTCGTTCAAGTTTACGACCGCCACCGGAAGGGAGGTCTGGATCGATCCCTACGGGAACTACGGCTATGAGATCGACGACGAGACGACGCCGGGCGAGATCTACGACCGGATCATGAACGGCGATTCCGGCAGCTACGACGTTCCCTACTACCACGAGCCGCCCTACCACACGAACCACGGCCTGGGAGGCAATTACGTGGAGGTCAGCGTGAAGGACCAGCACCTCTGGGTGTGGAAGGACGGAGAGATCGTCGTGGACACCGAGGTCGTGACGGGACTTCCGGTGTACGGACGGGTGACGTACTACGGCTGTTACGCCATCAACCTCAAGGAGGAGAACGCCGTTCTCGGCGATGTCGCGGTGGAAGGCTACGCCGAGCCGGTGAGCTACTGGGTGCGGTTCAACGGAGGCGAGGGCCTCCACGACGCCCCCTGGAGAGAGAATTTCGGCGGTAAGATCTGGCTCTACGACGGGTCCCACGGCTGCGTCAACGTCCCGGAATGGGTCATGGACGACGTCTACAGCAACGTGGAGCTCGGGGAGGCCGTCGTCGTCTACGGCATGGAGTACGACGACAGCGTCTTTACGAAGGGAACCGGAGAAGTCAACGTCGATTACTACGAGAATTACAAGGAGTGAGGGAGTCCTGATGGGAATCATCAGCAGGGTGACGCAGGTGACCCACACAAAGTTTCTGAATTTCTTTCAGCTGGACACGGTCAAAAAGACCGGAGAGCCCGGTGTCTATTATCTCGCCTCCCGGGCGGAGCGCGAGGAGGAGCTGGAGCTCAGGAGGGGCAGGACGAGGGCGGACGGAGTCGCGATCTACGCGCTCTGCGGCGAAAAGCACGACAAGGTGCTGCTGATCCGCCAGTTCCGCTGGCCCATCGGCAGCACGGTCTATGAATTCCCGGCCGGTCTCGTCGAGCCCGGCGAGGATTACTACGAGACCGCCGTGCGGGAGGTCCGGGAGGAGACCGGGCTTCGTTTCACGCCGATCAAGGCGGATCCGATGTTTACCAGGCCGTACTACATGACGGACGGGATGACGGACGAGGCCTGCGCCTTTGTCTACGGCTACGCCGACGGCGACGTCCGCGACCAGAGCCTGGAGGACACCGAGGAGATCGAGGTGGTCCTGGCGGACCGCGCGGAAGCGGCCCGGATCCTCCGGGAGGAGAGGATGGCGGCGAACGCGTCCCTCCAGCTGATGCATTTTCTGTCGGACCCGGATCCCTTCGCCTTCCTGAAGGCGGGGGAGTACGGCCGGGAGCCGGGCGTTTCAGAGAGTTGATTTCTGCAGTCTAATGAAGGGAAAGGTGACAGCTTATGCAGATTTATGAAGAGCTTCAGGCAAGAGGCCTCATCGCGCAGGTGACAGATGAGGAGAGAATCAGGGAACTTGTCAATACCGGGAAAGCGGTTTTCTATATCGGATTCGACCCGACGGCCGACAGTCTCCACGTGGGGCATTTCATGGCGCTCTGCCTGATGAAGAGGCTCCAGATGGCGGGCAACAGGCCCATCGCGCTTCTCGGGGGCGGCACCGGCATGATCGGCGATCCCTCCGGCAAGACGGATATGCGGAAGATGCTCACAAAAGAGCAGATCCAGCACAATATCGATTCGTTCAAGGTACAGATGAGCCGCTTCATCGACTTCTCCGACGGCAAGGCCCTCATGGTGAATAACGCCGACTGGCTGCTCGGCCTCAACTACGTGGAGTTCCTCCGGGAGGTGGGCGCCCATTTCAACGTCAACGTCATGCTTCGCGCCGAGTGCTACAAGCAGAGGATGGAGAAGGGGCTGAGCTTCCTCGAATTTAACTACATGATCATGCAGGCCTATGATTTTTACAGGCTGTACTGCGATTACGGCTGCAATCTTCAGTTCGGCGGCGACGACCAGTGGAGCAACATGCTCGCGGGGACGGAGCTGATCCGCAAGAAGATCGGCGGCGACGCGGACGCGATGACCCAGGTGCTGCTTCTCAACTCCGAGGGGCAGAAGATGGGAAAGACCGTCGGAGGCGCCGTGTGGCTCGACCCGGCGAAGACCACGCCCTACGAGTTCTACCAGTACTGGAGAAACGTCGCCGATACCGACGTGCTCCGCTGCATCCGTCTCCTCACGTTCCTTCCCCTCGAGGAAATCGACGCGATGGACCGATGGGAGGGCAGCGAGCTCAACAAGGCGAAGGAAATCCTGGCGTATGAGCTGACGAAGCTGGTTCACGGCGAGGAGGAGGCCGAAAAGGCCCAGGCCGCGGCCAGGGCGCTCTTCGGCGGAGGCCCCGCCGCCGAGATCCCGACGACGACGCTCCGGGACGACGATTTTGAAGACGGAAGCATCGGCGTCATCGCGGTGCTGGTAAAGGCAGGTCTCGCGGCGAGCAACAGCGAGGCGAGGCGCGCCATCACCAAGGACGGCTCCGTGAAGATCGGCGACCGCAAGGTCACGGATCCCTTCGAGCGTCTCTCCCTCGACGAGCTCGCGAAGGGAGAGACCGTCATCAGCAAGGGAAAGAAGCTTCACAAGAAGCTGACCGTCGAATAAAGGCGGGCGAAAAACAGGCGTCCTGAAATAAGGCGGGCGGCAATAAGGCAGCCGGAAATAAAGGCGGGCGACAATAAAGCGTCCGTAAATAAGGCGTCCTGAAATAAGGCGGCCGGACGAAGGCGGCAGAACAAAGTCATTTCGAAGAAAGGCAATCCGGGGGACCGGACAGAAGGGAGGATCGGGACATGATTTCCGAAAAGATGCAGGGATTCGTCAGGAACAGCTCGGCGATCCGGGCGATGTTCGAAGAAGGCAAAAAGATGGCTGCGAAGTACGGAGCGGATCACGTCTATGATTTCAGCCTCGGAAACCCCAACGTCCCGGCCCCGGAGGCGGTGAAGGAAGCCATCGTCGACATCGTGAACAGCGAGGACCCCGTCCTCGTCCACGGGTATATGAACAATTCCGGCTACGAGGATGTGAGAAGCGCCATCGCCGCGCATCTCAACAGCCTCTACGGCACGTCCTACGGCGCGGAGAACCTGATCATGACGGTGGGCGCCGCGGGCGGCCTCAACGTGTTTTTCAAGACGCTTCTCAACCCGGGGGACGAGGTGGTCACCATGACGCCCTACTTCGGGGAGTACCGCTCCTACGCGGGCAATTTTGACGCGGTTCTCAGGGAGTGCGCGACGGATCCGGAGACCTTTTACCCGGATCTCGACGATCTGAGGGCAAAGATCGGTCCCCGCACCAGGGCGGTCATCGTCAATTCACCGAACAATCCCACCGGCGTGGTCTATCCTGCCGGCGTGATATCCTCCATGGCGGAGGTTCTTCGCGATAAATCCGCCGAATACGGCACGCCCGTCGTGCTGATCTCCGACGAGCCCTACAGGGAGATCGCCTATGACGGCGTCGAGGTGCCGTGGATCCCGGATTTCTATGAGAACACCGTGGTGGGCTCCTCTTACAGCAAGACGCTCTCGCTTCCGGGCGAGCGGATCGGCTATCTCGTCATCCCCTCGGAGTTCAGCGATTTCGAGGACGTGACGGCGGCGGCCAATACGGCCAACCGCATTCTCGGATTCGTCAACGCGCCTTCCCTGATGCAGAGAGTCGCCGCCAGGTGCTGCGGCGCGAAGACGGACGTGGCCTATTACGACCGCAACCGCCGGCTGCTCTACGAGTCCCTGGCTTCCTTCGGGTATACCTGCGTGAAGCCGGACGGCGCGTTCTATCTGTG
>CACYDL010000071.1 GCA_902773195.1 uncultured Lachnospiraceae bacterium | reverse complement strand
CGGATGACGCTTCCGGGGGATCTGACGGTCTCGATCGTCGACGTGCCCGGGCATGAGAGATTCATCCGCAACATGCTGGCGGGCGCCACCGGCGTCGACGCGGTGCTGATGACGGTCGCGGCGGACGACGGCGTGATGCCCCAGACCCTGGAGCATCTGGGGATTCTTGAGCTGCTGGGAATCAGGGAGGGCGTCATCGTCATCACGAAGAAGGACCTCGCGGACGAGGAATGGCTCCGCGCCGTGGAGGAGGAGATCCGGGAAAAGGTGAAGGGCTCCTTTCTGGAGAACGCCCCGGTCTGCGCCGTATCGGCGGTCACCGGGGAGGGGCTGGAGGAACTTCGCGGGGAAATCGAGGCCCTGGCGGAAAGAATCCCGGAGAAGCCCGAAAAGAGGCCCTTCCGTCTTCCGGTCGACCGGGTCTTCACCCTCGGAGGATCGGGCGTCATCGTGACCGGAACGGTCGCGGAGGGAACCCTGGAGACCGGCCAAAGCGTCATGCTCTTCCCCGGGGAGAAGACCGTGAGGATCCGTGAGCTCCAGAGCCACGGGGAAAGCGTTCCCCGTGTGTCGGCGGGAATGCGCGCGGCGGCCGCCCTCTCGGGAGCCGGGAAGGAGGAGATCGGGAGGGGGTCGGTCCTGGCCGAACCCGGCTCCATCCGGACCGCCGGAAATCTCACGGCGTCCCTCAGACTGCTGAAGGATTCTCCGTTTTCCGTGAGAAATTCTTCGAGGCTGCATCTCTATACGGGAACGCAGGAGCTGCTCTGCAAGGTCCGGCTTCTCGACAGGGACGAGCTTCTCCCGGGTGAGGAATGCTTCACGCAGCTGTTTTTCGAAGGAGATGGGGCGGTGGTCAGGATCGCGGACCGCTTTGTGGTGCGCTTCTTCTCGCCCGTGGTGACGGTGGGGGGCGGCACGGTGCTGGAGACAGACACAAAACGGGCGAAGCGAAACCGGCCGGAGCTTCTGGACCGGCTGGAGGCGCTTCTGACATCACGGGATGAGAGAGTCTATGACGCCGTCCTGAACGCCGGTTCCGGACTCATCGGGGAAGGCGCTCTTTCGCTCCTTCTCGGACTATCGTCGGAGGAGGCGGCGGCCTCGGCCGCCTGCCTGCTGGAACAGGGCAGGATTCTGGATACAGGGAGCGGCTATGCCGCGGCGCCTGTATATGAGAGAATCCGGGAGAAGGCCGCGGCTGTCCTCGCGGATTACCACGGGCGGGAGCCGCTGTCGGAGGGAATGCCTCTCGGGGAATTCAGGGAGAAAGTGTTCGGCGGAGAGGCCGGCAGCCGCGGCGGTGAGATCTTCCTCGGGATGCTGAGGGCGGACGGAGCCCTGCGGCTCCGCGGGAACACGGTGTCGGCGGGAGACTTCCAGGTGACGCTTCCTCCGGAAACGGAAGCCTGCCGCGGCGGTATACTCAGGGATTTCAGAGGCTACGGCTTCATGCCGCCCCCGCTCTCCGAATATGAAAAGCAGCACGAAGGCCGCGGGACGCAGCTCCCGAAGCTGCTCCGGCTCATGAAGGAAAGGGGCGAGCTCGTCGACCTGGGCCGGGGATACGTCATGGACGCGGAGACGCTGCATCTCGCCCGGAGCCGGCTGGCAGGGATGTTTGAGAGGCAGGGCCCCGTCACCCTGGGGCAGTACCGCACAGAGCTCGGCATATCGAGGAAGTACGCGTCGCTGATCCTGGAGTATTTCGACGGGCAGAAGCTTACGAAGCTGGAAGGCGAGGCGAGAGTGCCCCTCCGCGGTTTTTCCTCCGGCTCCTGAGGAGAGCCGCCTGCCGGTGCCGCAGCGACGGCCCGGAGGCCGGGGCAGTGACAGGGCCGGAGGCCGGGGCGGCGGGAACTATGCCGGAGAAAAGGACGCCTGGGACAGGCCGGAACGCCGGCGGAAGCCCGTCTGTGCATCCCGGACGGTTGCGCCGGGCCGCCGATTCAGGTATGATAATGAAACCGCAAGTCGCATGCGGCATCCGTATTCGGGGAGGAGGTGAGCGCATGGATCAGGATATCAGACTGACCCGTTATTCCAAGACATCCGGGTGAGCGGCAAAAATAGGTCCTGGGACCCTTGCTCAGGTTCTGAGCAAGCTGCCGAAATTTGAATCAGATCAGCTGCTCGTCGGACTGGATACCGGCGACGACGCCGCCGTCTACCGCATAAACGACGACACGGCCCTGATCCAGACGGTCGATTTCTTTACGCCGGTGGTGGACGATCCCTACATGTTCGGGCAGATCGCCGCGGCCAACGCGCTGAGCGACGTGTGGGCGATGGGCGGAGAGCCGGTGCTTGCGCTCAACATCGTCTGTTTCCCGAACTGCCTCAGCCCCTCGGTCCTGAGCGAAATCATGGAGGGCGGCGCGGACAAGGTGAGGGAGGCGGGCGCCGTACTGGTGGGAGGCCATTCCGTACAGGACGACGAGCCGAAGTACGGCCTTTGTGTATCGGGAATCGCCCGTCCTGACAGAATCTACCGGAATTACGGATGTGTTCCGGGCGACGTGCTGATCCTCACGAAGCCGCTGGGAAGCGGCGTCATCAACACCGCGGTAAAGGGAGGCCTTGCCTCGGATTCCTGCTCCGCGGAGGTGCAGAAGGTGATGGCCGCGCTCAACCAGAAGGCGAAGAAGGTGTCGGAGAATTTCACGGTCCACGCCTGCACGGACGTCACGGGCTTCGGGCTGCTCGGGCACTGCGCGGAGATGGCGTCGGCCGGCAGCGTTTCCCTCGAGATTGACTCGGCCGGCATCGCCCTGATCGACGGAGCCGCCGGCTTCGCGAAGATGGGCCTGGTTCCCGCCGGGGCGTACGCCAACATGGAACACAGCGGAAGCCAGGTGGACCAGGGTGGCGTGGAGCAGTATCTGTACGATCTGTTCTTCGACCCGCAGACGTCGGGAGGTCTTCTTTTCTCCGTTCCGGAGGAGGAGGCGCTGCCGATGTACCGCGCTCTGAAATCCGCCGGACTCGGAACGGAGATCTCACTGGCGGGCCGGGTCACGGAGAGAAAAGAGAAGCTGATCACGCTGAAGTAAGAAAGAAGCAAAGAAGAGACCGCGGGCGCATCCCGCGGTCTTTTCGCGGAGACAGGGGGGCGGCGCGCAGGGAATGGACGCCCGGCGCATTTTTAAATTGCGCGCCGTCCGGTTTGTGGTATAATTGACGGGTTATGAAAAAAAATCATTTTTTTAATAAACGAACAGAACGAATCGCGATCCTTGCGGCCGGTTTCTTTGTCTGCCTCCTGATCATCCTGCTGATCATGATGCGGCTCAACCGCCGCCCCCAGGCGCCCGAGCCCGTCCAGTCCGTTCCGGAGGCGGCATCGTCGGCGCCGGAACCGGAGAGCGCGCCGGTGACGCCCGAGCCCGCTCCGGACGTGGTGACGTCCGGCCCGGTCTCGGTGGATCCCTCCTGGGAATACGCCGACTATTCGATGATCAGCGGAGGGGAGGCGGTCCTGTACCACGCGAAGCCGTCTCTGTCGCGGGGCATCACGGTCTGCATCAACGCGGGGCACGGCACCGCGGGGGGAACGGACGTCAAAACCCTGTGCCATCCCGACGGAACGCCCAAGGTGACGGGAGGCACCACCGATGAGGGCGCCACCTACGCCGTCGCCGTTTCCACCGGGACGGATCTCATGGACGGGACGACAGAGGCGGACGCCAACCTTGAGCTGGCGCTTCTCGTCCGCGACAGGCTGCTGGACGACGGGTTTGACGTCCTGATGATCCGGGAGGGAAGCGACGTCCAGCTGGACAACATCTCCAGGACCCTTCTGGCGAACCACTACGCCGACTGCCACATCGCGATTCACTACGACAGCACCGATTTTGACAAAGGCGTGTTCTTCATGAGCGTACCCTCGGACGAAGGATACCGGAGCATGGAGCCGGTCGCCTCGCACTGGGAGGAGCACAACCGCCTGGGAGAAGCCGTCGTCCATGCGATCGAGGCGCAGGGAATGAAGCTGTTTGAGGGCGGCGCCATGGAGATGGATCTCACGCAGACGTCCTACTCCACCGTCCCCTCGATCGATCTGGAGGTCGGAGACAGGGCCACGGATCACTCGCCGGAGACGCTCGGCGTTCTGGCGGAGGGAATTCTCAGCGGCGTGTCCGCGTTTTTCGGAGTGTAATAAGACAGGGGCGCCCGGAGACGGAAAGCCGGACCGCCTGACAGTTTTGTAAGAAAGTACAGAGAGAACGATATGTTAAAAGTGGTAAAATTCGGCGGCAGCTCGCTGGCGGATGCGGGTCAGTTCAGAAAAGCGGGAGATATCGTCAGGAGCGACAGCACCAGGGCCTACGTGGTGCCCAGCGCGCCGGGAAAGCGCTTCAAAGGGGACACCAAGGTCACGGACATGCTGATCGACCTCTACGAGACGGCCGCGAGAGGCGAGGATTTCAGCGGAAGACTGTCCGCGATCCGCGGAAGGTATGAGGAGATCATCAGGGGCCTGAATCTGGACCTCTCCCTCGGGGAGGAGTTTGACGTGATCGAGAGGGTTCTCCGCGAGGAACCGTATCTTGACTACGCGGCGTCCAGGGGAGAGTACCTCAACGGAAAGATCATGGCCGCCTGGCTCGGTTTCGAGTTCATCGATCCCTTCGAGGTCATTTTCTTCAACGAGGAGGGGGACCTCAACACCTACAAGACGGACAAGGTGCTCGCGGCGCGGCTCGCGCAGACGCGGAACGCCGTCATTCCGGGCTTCTACGGCCAGGGGAAGGACGGTAGGATCAGGACCTTCTCGAGAGGAGGCTCCGATATCACCGGCTCCATCGTCGCCAGCGCCGCCAAGGCGGATATCTACGAGAACTGGACCGACGTGTCCGGCTTCCTCGTGGCGGATCCCAGGATCGTCGACCATCCCGAGCCAATTCATACCATCACCTACCGCGAGCTCCGGGAGCTGAGCTACATGGGAGCGTCGGTCCTCCACGAGGACGCGATTTTCCCGGTCCGCTCGAAGGGCATCCCGATCAATATCCGGAATACCAACGCGCCGGGGGACGAAGGGACGTGGATCGTCGAGAGCACGGCCCGGAAGCCGAAGTACACCATCACGGGCATCGCCGGCAAGAAGGGCTTCTGCGCGGTGCTCATCACCAAGGCGATGATGAACTCGGAGATCGGCTTCGGCCGGAAGGTCCTCCAGGCGTTCGAGGAGAGCGGCATCAGCTTCGAGCATATGCCCTCCGGAATCGACACGATGACCATCGTCGTCCATGAGGACGAGTTCCTGGACAAGGAGCAGCAGGTCGTCTCGACGATCCACAGGCTGTCGAAGCCTGATTCGGTGGAGATCGAGTCGGGGCTCGCCCTGATCGCCGTGGTCGGCCGGGGCATGAAATCGATGCGGGGAACCGCCGCGCGCATTTTCTCCGCCCTTGCCCACGCCCACGTCAATATCAGGATGATCGACCAGGGGTCGTCGGAGCTCAACATCATCATCGGCGTCGCCAACGAGGATTTCGAGACCGCGATCCGGGCCATTTACGACATCTACGTCATCACCCAGCTCTGATGAGGCGCGCGCCATCCCTGTGAACGGGGCGTCTCTGCGAGACACGGAACTGAATACGGAGCAGGCTGCTGCGCGATGGGACCGATGTCCCCCGGCGCAGGGATCACGGAAACCGGGACGCGGCCGCGTCCGGCCGGGCATCCCGCACGGGGAAGCATCGGTCTTTTTCTGCCCGGGAGACTTTTCGTCAAATCCGGTGTTGCACGGCGGAGACGTCTGTCTTATAGTGACAGTTGATAATATAAGACTGCCGATTTCTATACAATCAATATATCCAGAACGGAGAGATACTCTATGCTCCACTACAGGATCGACGCCGGCAGCGGCGTCCCCGCCTACCTTCAGCTGTACAGATCCCTGAGGAAGGATATCTCCGACGGGGTCTACACCGTCGGGGACAGGCTGCCCTCCAAGCGGCTGTGCGCCGAGGAGACGGGCACCAGCGTGATCACGGTCGAGCACGCCTATCAGCTGCTGATGGACGAAGGCTACGCGGAGGCCAGGGAGAGAAGCGGCTATTACGTGACGTACCAGGAGAAGGTGCTGTTTCCCGTGGGCGCCCAGGACGTACCCGTGACCCGCTCCGCGCCGCACGGGCAGACGGAGGAGGAGCTTCCGTTCCCTGTCATTGCCCGGACGATGAGACGGGTTCTCTCGAAATACGGAGAATCCGTTCTGGTCAAGCCTCCCAGCTTCGGCTGCCCGGAGCTGAGACAGGTGCTGGCCTCCTACCTGGCCAGAAGCAGGGGGATCTTCGTGTCCCCGGATCAGATCGTCATAGGCGCGGGGGCGGAGTATCTCTACGGCCTCATCGTCCAGATGCTCGGGCGTTCGAGGATCTACGGGCTGGAGGATCCTTCCTACGGCCAGATCCGGAAGGTATATGAGGCCAACGGCGTCCGGGTGGAGATGCTCAGGATGGGCGGACACGGCGTGATGAGCCGGGAGCTGGCGGGATCCCGCGCGGG
>CACYDL010000070.1 GCA_902773195.1 uncultured Lachnospiraceae bacterium | reverse complement strand
CCGATTTTCGCGGCTTTATGAGTTGTTCTCAGCCGGAAGGTATGGTATAATCACTGTAATTTGATCCAGACAGAAGGGGAAAAGTCCTCCTGGATCGAGGAATATGGATCCCTGGACGGGTTTCCCGAGCAGGAAGGCGGCGGAACAGGGGAGGAGAATGATTGTTTGAATCATCTGCCCGATAGCCCCTGCAAGGATCCCATGGCAAAGCAAGCCTGCTGTTTGCCGCACAGCAAAGCGGCACGCGGAAAGCTTATCGGGCTTCTCGCCGTCATACAACGAACGCAAAAACTTAAAGAAAGAGGGATTGAAACGATGAAAAAACTGATTTGCCTTGCTCTCTGCGCCCTTATGCTCTTCGCACTGTGCGCCTGCGGAGCCAAGCCGGAAGCACCCGCACAGGAGACTCCCGCGCAGGAGACGCCCGCCCCCGCCGAGCCGGAAAACAAGGAATGGACGCGCACGGGCTATTTCATGGATGAAAACGAAAACATGCTCTCCGTCACCTGGATGGAGGACATCGACGAGCCCGGCTGGTACGTCGGCGTCATGATCGGTGAGCTCATGGCAGGCTGGACGCTTCCGCAGGAAGGCAATTCCCTGCACGGCGATCTGAACGCCTGGGACGAGACCGCCGAGCCCTTGATCGTCACGGTGTCCGAGGAGGGCGAGGACGGCCTGCTCCTCGTCATTGAGGGCGGCGAAAGCTACCACTTCAAGCCCTACGACATGCCGGAAGCCACGATCGTCGTAAATGTCAACACGGAAGGCATGGGGTATGTCGGTTATGTCGAGGGTGAGGATGCATCGGAGATCGACAGGGATTTCCCCGGTCAGTCGGTGTATATCGGTCTGGCCGAGCCGGCCACGCACACTTTTGCCGCCTGGCCGCAGGCCGGCAGCCTGTTCGTGAAGTGGACGAAGAACGGCGAGGACTTCTCTACCGAGCCGGTCATCACCCTGCTGCTGGACGAGAGCGCGGAATACGTCGCCGTGTTTGAAGAGGACCCCGGCTGGCAGAATCCCGTCATGAACTTCGTCGGCGAATACCAGTGCGACCGGGCCCACGCAAAGGTCGAGTGCTTCGGCGCTGACGAGGCCTGGATCACCATCGAGTGGGGCAGCAGCGCCCGGGAGTTTGCCCGCTGGATCATCGTCGGCCGTCTGGATACCGACACGCTGACCATCGCATACGAGGGCGCCGGCAAAGCCGTCGTCACCGTTGACGAAAACCTTGAGGAAAGTGTGGAAGACGTATATTCGGACGGCACCGGCACCATCACCTTCAACAATGACGGGACCTTTACCTGGCACGAGGATCAGTCCGAGTATGGGGCCGACTTGGTGTTCGAGTGGGCCCCGGTGACCCCGGAAACTGTCAGGCAGGACGGCGAGCGTTTTGAAGCGGTCATCATGCTCGAAGGCATGGAGGAAACGGTCCACTACGAGCACATCGTAAACGAGGCGCTTGGCTTTGAGATGGACTACGACTATGAGTCCTTTGAACGGCACAGCGATCCGGAGCTGGAGAGCTTCCTCTCCGTCTGGGACGGACCCGGAAACCCCGAGAACTTCCTTGAGGTGATGTACAGAGCGGAGGAAGCCGATACCGTCGCCGCAGCCGTCAGAGAGGAGCTTTCCGGGACCTATGATCTCGTTGAGGAAACGCGCGAGCTCGACCGCGCGGGCGAGTGCCTCTACATGGAGGCATCCGTGCTGAAAGGGACCAACAGGATGGCGCCTCAGCTGCAGCTGGTGTATATCATCCCGGTGCCCGAAGGCTGCATTGTTGCCAGGATACACTGCGCCGCTGAGGCCTCCGAAGGCTTCGGCAGACGCTGTGCATATATGGTAAACACCATCGCCGCCATATAAACGGCGGCTGAGATGAAAGCGCTGTGTCTGGCAAAGAACATAAAAAAGACAAAAGAACACGAGCCGGAAGAATGATTCTTCCGGCTCGCGTTCTTTTGAGCAGAGATCCGTATCATACGAAACGCTAATGGAAATCGGACGATCCTTGCGGCCGGGAACGCACCAAGCTTCGCTGCTTCCCTTGACTATATTACCGGGAAAAAGTGTTTGCAAAGCGCAGTTCAGCATGTTAAAATAAAGTGAAAAATTATAGGCAGCGGGCCACCCAGTTTGTAACGGAGGAGGAACGGCATGAAGAAAAACAGCCTGAGCAAGAGACTGTTGTCTCTGCTGCTCTGCCTGGCTTTGTTCCTGAGCTTGGGCTTCTCGGCCTATGCTGAGGGACCGGGGGAGAATGAAACGCAGGACGAAGGCGAACGCACAGCCACAGAAGAGCCGGAGATCTCGCCTGTCGAGGATGCCCCGATGGCCGACTATGCGGTGTTCGTCTATATCGTCGACGATACCACCGGCGCATTTCCCCGACACGGCGCCGTGAACCTGATGGGCGACTATCAGGCTTTCCCGTACGAGGAATATCGTTATATGGTCGCCCGGGGAGACACGCTGACGGTCAGCGCCGTGCCGGACGAGGGATATGCGCTGGATACGGAGACCTTCCGTGCGACCTACAGATCCTCATCGACCAGCAGTGTGGACAGGGACCTGCCCTTGGACGAGACGAACGCTTTCACCGTGCCGGACAGGGGCGTCTATTCCATTACGATCCATGTCACGTTCGCAAGCATCTATGATGGTTACGGCATCTTCGTCAATGTGCTTGATCTGATGGGGACCGGCAACACCGTGACCGCGGACAGGGACAGAGCCGAGGAGGGAGACCTGATCACCCTCACGGTGCATATGAACGAGGGGACCCGTTTTGCGGTTCCCGGGCTTGAAGTGTATAAGGACGGCGACTCCTCGACTCACGTCGATCTGACGCAGGTGGATGACGATACCTACACCTTCATCATGCCCGCCTTTGACGTCAAGGTCTTCGCGCAGTTCGAGCTGATCGAACCGGACGTCTATACGATTTCCTTTCCGGACTACAGCCCGGTGCTGCGTACGATGATCTACAGGAACGGCGAGTTTCAGCAGGGGATCATCTGGGACGTTGACACACAGGCCCCCAACGGGACCGGCTGGGCCAACCCGGGCGACACCATCAAGCTGGACATCTACTCCGGCGGTGCTTACACGGTCACCGGCATGGTGCTGCACTACACGCTGGACGGCGAGCCTGTCGAGGAGACGCCGGTGCTTACGCCGGATATCAACGGGATCTCCGCGATCCATACGAGCTTTGTCATGCCGGCCGCGGACATCAGCGTTGAGCTGATCCTGACGCCGTTCTATCGGGTGTATCTGGGGTGCAATTGGCTCGGCGACGCCCGGCTCAGCGCGCGGGAAGCCTTTGCCGGGCAAGAGATCACGCTGACAGCCGTGATCACCGATCCGCGCTATGACGTGCTCACTTGGACTTCCGTGATCTTCGGCAGCCAGGAGATCGTCCCCTACACGGTGGAGAAGATCGACGATCAGACCTACGTTCTGAAGATCATCATGCCGGCGAACGCCGTAACGCTCGGCGTAGAGTTCTCCATGGAACCGGTCTCCTATCTCTCCCGCAACTGGAACGGCTCCGCGATCGTGGAAAAGCAGGAGATATGCAATCTATACAACAAGGTCACCGAAAGCAGCGCCGGCTATTACACTCTGACCGACGAGGATTACGAGGGCTGGTGGATCCTGAATCGGTCCGTCACGCTGGGAAGCAATACCACCCTGAAGATCCAGGGTGACGTCAAGCTGATCCTCTGCGACGGGATGACGCTCCACGCCGGGGACGGCATCTATATTGCCGACGGCAGCACGCTCACGATCTACGGGCAGGCCGAGGACAGCGGGAAGATCTATGCGCATCCGCCCGGCGGGGCCGGCATCGGCGGCATGGAGAATGCCATCGGCGGCAATCTGATCGTCCACGGCGGCATCATCGACGCCAAGGGCAGTACCAACGCCGCGGGCATTGGCGGCGGCAACGAGAACAGCGGCATCCGCTCCGTCACCATCAACGGCGGCTTCGTCAATGCAGAGGGCGGCTCCAGCGGCGCGGGCATCGGCAAGGGGCAGCAGAACAACGTCTGGGAAGTCGTCACCATCAACGGCGGCGTTGTCAACGCCACCGGCGGCCTTTATGCTGCCGGCATCGGCGGCGGTGAGGATCGAGGAAACGGCCCGGTCATCATCAACGGCGGCACCGTCACGGCGAAGGGTCGGGAGAACGGCGCGGGCATCGGCGGCGGCGAGGAAGGCAGCCAGGATCAACCTGTCACCATCAACGGCGGTGACGTCACGGCAGAAGGCGGGAGGCGCGGGGCCGGCATCGGCGGCGGCGGGGCAGGCTGGTTTGGCGATGCCGGACACGGCGGTCCGGTCACGATCAACGGCGGGACCGTCACACTGCAGGCGGGCCAATATGCCGCGGGCATCGGCGGCGGAGCTGCGAGCGATCTGTTCTGCAGTTCGGGCAGCGGCGGACGCGTCAT
>CACYDL010000069.1 GCA_902773195.1 uncultured Lachnospiraceae bacterium | reverse complement strand
CGTCCTCTTCTTCGTACCCGTCCTCTTCCGTCGTCCTGCCGGCCACGATCACGCCCAGGCGGCGGTTCTCGCTCTCCGCGTCCAGAAACACCCGGACAACCCTGTCAAGGTAGCGGCCGGACTCGTCCCCGGAATCGCCGGGAAGAAAGATTCCGATACAGGTATACTCGCCGATATCGGTCAGGCAGTCGTAGAGAGCGTCGAGATTCATACCGTAGTAGTCCGGAAAATCCAGCTCGCGGGCGAGATAGCTCTGGATCTCCTCTCCTGATGTGAGATGATTAAAATCAAGAATAATTTTTCTCATGGCAGTTCCTCCGTATCGATCCCGAAAGCACGCTCTCAGTAGAGCTGCTCAAACGTCCTGTAGTGATCCTCGGTGTAAAAGATCAGGCCGTCGTTTGAGAAGATAATCCGCTTTGAGTTCCTGTATCCGCCGTCATAGTCGATGTCGCACTCGGTGTACTTTCTGTTCCGGGCCTCCGGCAGCAGGCCTTCATAGTTGCCGAAGCGGCTTCCTCCTATGCTCTTGCCCGGAGCGACGTCCCAGAGATTTCCTCTGGAGGCATTCCAGCCCAGGTCCTCCGCCTCCCGCTTGCTGATATAGTTGCCGGGGAGCTTCCCGTACAGATGGATATACAGGGCGACCTCGTCCTTCGTGGTATAGAAGCCGTCCTCGTCGACGGTCAGGCCGGCTTCGGAACCGGCCGCATCCGCGGCCGCCAGAGACGCGCTCTGGCTTCCGTTCAAAGAGCCGCTGCCGGAGCCGGCACTCTGGCTGCCGGTCTGGACGCCGGTCTGGCTGTCATTGTTCTTATTCTTATTTTTGTTCTTGTTTTTCTTCTTCTTCTTGCTTTTTTTGCTCAGCCTGACCAGCGTCGGGCTGTCGCTGGCTCCGGCCGTCAGCGTGGTTCCCCCGACGGAGACTGTGGGAAGGAGGATATCCGCCCAGCCGGACGCGCCGGTCAGCACAAGCGTCAGTGTGAGCACCGCCGATATCATCAAAAGACGAAGTCTGTTTCTCATATTCTCTCCGTTTCTCCGCTGACGCGGGTATTCTCCCCGCTCCGCCCGCGGGATGGTCCTAAACGGCTGCCGGAAGATCCGCTCTCTTGCTCCCGAGGGTGTTCTCCCTCAGTCCTTCTGTCCGGCCAGTTCGTCGACGATTCTCGAAAATCCCATAAAATGAGACGCTTTTACCAGAACGGTTCCTTCGTCTCCCACGAGACGGCGGAGGTCCGGCAGGAGCTCGTCGACGGTTCTCCTTCGGACGATCTCCGCGTCGGAAGTCTTCGCCCGGATGCCGGCCTCGATCTCACCGGCCAGCTCCCCGACGATGATCCATCTGTCGACGCGCAGCGTCCCGGCATAGTCTCCGACCTCGCGGTGAAGGGCTCTCTCATCCGCGCCCAGTTCTCCCATATCGCCCAGGATCGCGGTCCTGCGGCCGGGCGTGTCACCCAGAATTCCGAGGGACGCCTTCATGGACATGGGATTCGCGTTGTAACAGTCGTCGATCACGTAGAGGGATCCTCTCCGGATGACGTGGAATCTGCCGGGGAGCGTCTCGAGGCTCTCCAGCCCCTCGCGGATCTCCTCCGCGCTCAGCCCGTAGAGGCTTCCCACCGCCGCACCCGCCAGGGCGTTGAGCACCATGTGCCCGCCGGGTATCGGGATCGTCACGTCGAAGGCGTCGTCGTCGACGTGAATCGTGCATCTCGTTCCCTTCAGCCCGAGCGGCTTCACCCGGTCGGCGTAGACCCGGAAACGGGAATCCATTCCGTAGAAGACAGGACTCCGCCCGTGGACCTCCTCCACCTCCGCCAGCTTGTCGTCTTCGCCGCAGAGAATGACGAGACCGTCCTTCTTCATGTAGTCGAAGCACTCCGTCTTCGCGCGGAACACGCCGCTGCGGTCTCCGAGAAACTCCAGATGGCAGGTCCCTATATTGGTGATCACCATGGTATCCGGTTCCGCGGTCTTCGCCAGGTCCGTCATTTCCCCGAAATGGCTGATGCCCATCTCGAGAACCGCGATCTCGTCCTCCTCCGTGAGACGGAAAATCGTCAGGGGAAGACCCAGATTGTTGTTGAAATTGCCCGCCGTCTTGAGAACCCGGTATTTCCGGGCCAGCACCGACGCGATCACTTCCTTGGTGCTGGTCTTTCCGACGGAGCCGGTGACGCCGACCACCGGAAGGCCGAGGGCTCTCCGGTAGAATCCGGCGATTTCCTGAATCGCGGCGGCCGTCGAACCGACCACGATACACGGCCGGGAATCCCCCTCCCCGGGCTCCCTCTCCGTCAGGGCGGCCAGGGCGCCCTTTTCCATCACGGCGTCGATAAAGTCGTGTCCGTCGACACGGGCGCCTTTGATCGCGACAAAGAGACATCCCGGTCCGGCGTTTCTGCTGTCGGTGGTGACGGAGGTCACCTCGCGGTCCAGAAGCGCCTCCGGGCCGTGATAGATTCCGCCGCAGGAAGCGGCGATATTTCTGATCGTCAATGATTTCATCGCCATTCTGTCTTTCTCCGGGAGTCTGTCAGTCCTTTTTGTATTTTCTGAGCGACACGTCGATCAGCTTCTCGCAAAGCGTCGCGAAGTCGATGCCCAGGGCCGCCGCCTCCTGCGGCAGCAGGGACGTCGGCGTCATGCCGGGAAGCGTGTTGGCCTCCAGACAGAAGATGCCGCCCTCCGGATCCATCAGAAAATCCAGTCTGCCGTAGGCGTCGATGGAGAGCGCGCTGAAGCCGAGCTCCGCGTACTCCTTCATTCTTCTCGTCTCCTCCCCCGTCAGCTCCGCGGGACAGGTCTCGATCGTGGCGCCGGGCGTGTACTTGTTCTTGTAGTCGTAGAAGCCCTCGATGGGGGCAATCTCGATGACGGGCAGCGCCTCTCCCTCGATGACGCCGACGGAAAACTCCCTTCCCTCGATGTACTTCTCGACGATGACCTCGTTCTCAATCCGGAACGCGGCGTCCAGCGCGTCGCCGTACTCCTCCGCAGACCGGGCCATGTAGACGCCCACCGACGATCCGCCGCAGCGGACCTTGACGACGACGGGATAGGTCAGGCCGCGGTCCTCGATCGGCACGCGTTCCTCTCCGTTCCGAAGGGAAAAGCCTTCCGGGACGGGGACGCCCGCCGCGCCCAGCATGATCTTCGTGATCGATTTGTCCATGGAGATCGCGGAGCCGAGGTGGCCCGACCCGGTATACCGGATCCTCCGGAGATCAAAGGACGCCTGAACCTTTCCGTTCTCCCCGTCCTCCCCGTGGAGGGCCAGAAAAACGATGTCCGCCATCTTGCAGAGCGTGATCACGTTCGCGCCGAAGAACGTCCTGTTGGGATTGGCGAGGGCGCCGGCGATCTCCGGCGTTCTCTTTCTGATAAATTCCGCGGCCGCGTCCACGTCATAGTCCGCCGGAAACGCGTCCATCAGGTTGGGATGCTCCTCGCCGAAGAAGACGTCGAGCAGGATCGCCTCGTGGCCTCTGGATCTCAGAGCCTTGCACACGCCGATCCCGGAGATGATGGAAATCTCCCGCTCCGTTGACACGCCGCCGCATAATACTACTATTTTCATAACCTGTCAGCCCCTTCCGTCCCGAAAGCGCGCTCCGGCCGCCGCCTCATCCGGCGGGTTTTCCTCCTGTTCCGCGCGCCATCGGTCAGCGTGTATCATACCATATCTCAAATATAAAGAAAAGAGATTGAACGCCTCGCGTTCAATCTCCTGAGATGATCTGTCGTTCTTTCGCCGCTTCCCGGGCGTGAGAATCCGGTTCCCGGATCTCCGTTTTCCGTCCCGCGGCATCCGTCCCTGAAGATCCGTTCCCCGCGGCCGGGGGGCTTCAGGGATTCGGGAAAAAGGAGCTGTCGTCCATGCTCTCTCCCGTCAGCTTGAGGATCTCAAGAACCTTCTCCTGGGAGATCTGCATGTCGTTCGCGATCTCGTCGATATTCGGCCTGGAGCCCAGCTCCTCCGTGAGGCGGTCGATGCTCTGATCCAGCAGCTCGACCTGGGCGACCAGACGCTCATCCGACTCCAGGGTCCGCGACCCTCTCTCGAGGGCTCTTCGGACGGCTTCCCGGATATGCTCCTCCACGGTCTCGCTCACGGAGAGCGGAACCTCGCAGGGATCCTCGGAGGTCAGAAGCCTCGCGGCCTCCAGCAGTCCGAGATACCCTTCCTGGACAAGGTCCTCCTCCGGAACCGATCCGTCGCCGAGCTGAGAGGCGATCTCCTCCACCAGAGGCGCGAACTCCTCGATCAGGCTCTCCGTCCTCTCATCTGCCATAGAGCTCTGCGCCTCACTTCAGTTCGGACGTGCAGTGCGGGCATCTTGTCGCGGCGATCGCGATCTCGGACTGGCAGTACGGGCAGATCTTCGTCACGGGGGCCTCTTCCTCGACGGGGTTCATTTTGTTCTTCATGGCGTTGAAGGCCTTGATGACCGAGAAGATGCAGAGCGCGACGATAAGGAAATTGATGATGGCCTGGATGAAGCTGCCGATCATGAGATGGGCGCGGCCGACCGTGATGGAGAGCTGGCTGAAATCGATGCCGCCCGTGATCATGCCGATGACCGGTCCGATGACGTCATCAACGAGCGACGTGATGATCGCGCTGAAGGCGCCGCCGATCACAACACCGACTGCCATATCCATGACGTTGCCTCTGGATATGAATTCCTTGAATTCACTGACAAGACTCATAATAACCTCCTTTTGTAAAAAGAATTGCTTGATATCCGCATTTTATCATATTCGATGCAGATTTTGTGCATTTTTATGAAAAAAGTCAGCGGATTCCCGGGGCCTCCCGTTATCTCTCTCCCGCCCTGTGAATCAGGCCGCTGACCCTCTTGTAGAGCAGGAACGTGATCACCGACACGACGGCGCCCTTGAGAAGATTGAAGGGGGCGACGGCCAGGAGGGCAAAGGTCAGCAGACTGTTGATGCCGGGGTTGACCGCGGTGCCCATTCCGATCAGGGCGTCGATCGGCATATGGAACGCCGCCGCGTAAGTCGGCAGGAGCATAAAGGCGTTGACAAAGCATCCGACCACCGTCATGAAGACCGTCCCCGCCGCCATTCCGATGATGGCGTTCTTTCTCGTCTTGCGGGCCTTGTAGATCAGCCCGGCCGGGACCACAAAGGAGCAGCCGATGATAAAGTTGGCCAGTTCCCCGACTCCCGCCGTGCTGGTGCCCTTGATCAGAAGGTGCACCAGGATCTTGACCAGCTCGATCAGGATCCCTGCCACGGGACCGAGGGAAAAGCTTCCGATCAGGACGGGAACCTCGCTGAAGTCCAGCTTGTAGAACGTCGGAGCGAAGGGAAGGGGAAACTCAAGAAACATGAGAGCTCCGGCGATGGCGCCGAAGACGCCGACGAAGGCGATGTATTTCGCCGAGAACCTGCTGACTGAACCGGTTTTTCCTGAAGATGCTGCTGTCTGTGACATGGTGAACTCCTCCTTTTCGTCACGATGTGCGGCGGCCCGGGGACAGGTCTGTCCCTCCGGGATACGGACCGTCCGGTCCGTCCCGCGCCGCCAAAATTGTCAGTGCCGGAGACGCGCCTCCGGCGTCACAGGAGTTCATCGCAGTTGAGCTCAGGGGAGCTTCATGATACAAAAAGCCCCGGATCAGACGATCCGGGGCGCTGTCGCTTTCCTGATTTCAATTCTTCTCTCATCCAGACTGTACTGTCGGTACCGGAATCTCACCGGTTCATTCACCTCTCGGTGGTCGCGGACTTTACCGCCGGTAGGGAATTTCACCCTGCCCCGAAGAACCCTGTATTTTATTACGTCCACTATTATAGCCTGCCGGGCCGAAATTTCAAGAGACAGCTGTCAAAAATCTGTATAAAAGGCAAAAAGAATGTGAGATAATGAGACCGGACCGATTGCCGAAAACCGGTCCCGGAAAGGAGTCCCCATGCCCGAACAGTTTACAGTGACCGCGCCCGGCTGCGACGCGCTCCGCGGATATTTCTGGAAGGCCGGAAGCGCCTTCGCGAATCTCACCGTCATCACGGGAATGAACGAGTACGCCCTGCGCTACGATCATTTTGCCTCCGCCCTGTCCTCAGAGGGCGTGAACGTGTGGGTGCTAGACGCCTACGGCCAGGGTCTCAACGCCGCCTCGGTGGAGAAGCAGCAGATCTGGCCTCAGGACGCCTTCGCCCATACCGTCGAGTCCGTCCGGCAGATGGCCGCCGACGCCGCAGGGAACGGTCTGCCCACCTTTGTCATGGGCCACTCGATGGGCTCCTTCATGGTGCAGTCCCTGATCGAGCGGTTCCCGGACACCGCCGCCGGCGTGATTCTGTGCGGTTCAAACGGGGGACAGCACGCCCTCATGACCGCGGCCTACGGGCTCGCCAAGCTCCTGGTCAATAAAAACAACCGGCTTCTTCCCAACCCGCTGCTTCACAGCCTCAGTCTCGGCGGCTACGCGAAGGCGATCGCCGACAGGGAGACCGACTTTGACTGGCTCTCCCATAACAGGGAGAACGTCAGAAACTACATCGAGGATCCCTGGTGCGGCCACCCCAACACCGGAGGCTTCTGGCTGGAGTTTCTCCGCGGCATGACCACGATCTGGAATTCCGCCGCCCTGAAAAAAATCTCGAAGAACGAATCCGTTCTCATCATCGGCGGGAAGGAGGACCCCGTCGGCCGAAACGGAGCCGGCCTCGTCTGGCTGAGGGACACCTACAGAAAGCTCGGCGTCCGCTCCGTAAAGATGATCCTCTACCCCGGGATGCGCCACGAAATCCTGAACGAGCTCGGCAGAGAAACCGTCTACCGCGATATTCTGGATTTCATAAAGAGCGGAGGGACGTCCGGAACATGACCGGCTCCGCCGCGTTTTTCCGGGTGCCGCTTCCCGCGGCGCCTCTCAGATGGTCTTTCTGACGGCGAGGAGACGCATTGAATTGAGGATGCAGATCACCGCGACTCCCACGTCGGCAAACACGGCCGCCCACATATTCGCGATGCCCAGCGCCCCGAGGACCAGAATCAGGGCCTTCACGCCGAGGGCAAAACCGATATTCTGCTTCGAGATGCCGATCGTGCGTCTCGCGATCCGGATCACCTTCGGGATCCTGCCCAGGTCGTCGTCCATGATCACCACGTCCGCGGCCTCGATCGCCGCGTCCGATCCGAGGGATCCCATGGCAATTCCCACGTCGGCCCTGGTCAGCACCGGGGCGTCGTTGATGCCGTCCCCGATGAAGCCGACGCAGCCGCTGCCGCTGCCCGAGATGATTTCCTCCGCCAGCTTCACCTTGTCTTCCGGCATCAGCTCCGCGTGAATCTCATCCACGCCGAGCTCCCGCCCCACGGCCTCGGCGACGCTCTTCCGGTCGCCGGTCAGCATGACAAAGCGCTTCACGCCCGCGTCCCGAAGCTCGTCGATCGCCTCCTTCGCCCCGGCCTTCACCGTGTCTCTGATGGAGACGGAGCCCAGATAGCGGCTGTCCCGGGCGACGTGGCAGATCGTCGCCGCGCGGTCCGTTTCCCCGGTTCCGCGGGCTTCTCCCAGTCTGTCTTCCGGAAAAGCGCCGTTCGAACGCATCAGCTTTTCGCTTCCGACCAGGATACGGATCCCTTCCGCCTCGGCGATGACGCCCTGCCCCGAGACGTTTTCCGTCCCGGTGACAAGATTCATATTGATTCCGGAGGTATCGCCCAGCTTCTCGCGGAGCGATTTCGCGATCGGATGTGTGGAGAGTCCCTCGGCGAGCACAGCCGTCTCAAGCAGCTCCTGCCCGCTGATCCCGGGGACGGGATCCACGCTGCTGACCTTGAAATTCCCCTCGGTCAGCGTCCCCGTCTTGTCGGAGATCATCGTCTCCGTCACCGCCAGGCGCTCAAGAAAGTTCGATCCTTTGACCAGCACACCGTTTTTCGACGCCGCTCCGATTCCTCCGAAGAAGGCCAGCGGCACGGAGATCACGAGGGCGCAGGGACAGGAGATGACGAGGAACGTGCAGGCCCTGTAGATCCAGGTCATCGGACTGCCGAAGACCAGCGAAGGGATCACGGCGAGGGCGATGGCTCCGAAGACGACGAGCGGCGTGTACCAGCGGGCGAATCTTGTGATAAAATTCTCCGTCTTCGATTTCTTCTCCGAGGCGGATTCCGCGAGCTCCAGAATCCTGGAGACGGCGGAGTCCTGGTAGGCCTTTTCCGCGACGACCCTGAGAAGCCCCTCTCCGTTCACGCACCCGGAAATGATCTCGTCGCCGGGTCCCGCGCTGCGGGGAACCGATTCGCCTGTGAGGGCGGCGGTATTCACCATGCTCTCCCCCGAGACGACCCTGGCATCCACGGGGATCTTCTCCCCCGGCCTGATCACCAGAATGTCTCCGATTTCCACGTCGTCGGGATCCACGGTCTCCACGGTCCCGTCCTCCCTCTCGACGTTGGCGTATTCCGGGGCGATATCCATCAGCTCCGTGATGGACTGCCGGGATCTGCCCACCGCGTATCCCTGGAACCACTCGCCCACCTGATAGAAGAGCATGACCGCGGCCGCTTCCTCGTTTTCCCCGGTGATGAAGGCTCCGATAGAGGCCACCGCCATCAGGAACGACTCGTCGAACATCTGCCCGTGGGCCATGCCAAGAACCGCCTTCCTGAGAACGGGGAGACCGCAGATCAGGTACGGGATCAGATACAGGGCGAGATTCAGAATGCGGTTCTCCATGGCGCCGTCGAAAGCGCCGGTCTTCTCGGCGATGAGGACCGCGGCGAAAACCGCCGCCGCCAGAACCAGTCTCTTTCCTTCTTTTTTCAGCTTTGCCGACATCTCGTCATCCCTTCTTTCCCGTCTCCGTGCTCCTGCGACTCCTTCGGTTTCCCGTCTTCCCCGCCTGGCACGGTCAGATTTCCACACTGAAATCAGGCTCGATCTTCTTCCCCGTCTTTACGGCTTCCCTGAGAAGCTCGTCGAAGCGGTCGTCGTCTGCCTCAAACGTCATCTTCTGCGTCAGGAAATTTACCTTTACGTCCTTGACGCCTTCCATTTTCCGGATCGCCTCCTCGACCTTGGCGGCGCAGTTGGCACAGTCGATCTCGCATTTGAATTTCTTCTTCATGTCCCTTCCTCCTACTGTTTTGGGGTTTCCTTTGCCTGATTCCTTCTATCCCGGGTTCTCTGCCGCATCCTTCCGCGGGAGCGGCAGAAAACGGATGCACGACGTCACTCCTCGATGTGTTCGATTCCCATCGCCATGATCGTCTTCACATGGTCGTCCGCCAGGGAATAAATCATGGCCTTTCCTTCCCGCCTCGCCTTGATCAGCTTCGAGACCTTCAGGATCCTGAGCTGATGGGAGACGGCCGACTGGTTCATCTCCAGATCGTCGCAGATCTCCGTCACGTTTTTCTCCCCCTGAAAGAGATCCGCCAGAATCCTGATCCGTGTCGAGTCGCCGAAGACCTTGAAAAGCTCGGCGAGCTCGCTCAGCTCCACCTCGTCGATATCGGCTATGAGATGATTGATCGCATGCCGCATGGCCTCACCGCAGGGATGTTTTTCCATCGAAACCTTCACCTCGCATAATGAATTTTAATTCATATGAATATATTATCATATGTTATAGCGATGTCAATACCTTTTCACGAAAAAAAACACCCCGCAGGGTGCTTTCTCTGTCCCGGAAGAAACGGTTTTGTTCCCGTCCCTCTTCGCGGGCGTTCCCCGCGGGAGACACAAAACTCCGTTTTTTCCTATAACTCCAAAACAGCCGGAAGCCACCGTCTGTGACTCCCGGCTGTAAGCTCAGTTAAAATAGACCAGTTCGGATTCCGGCGGCGCGATCTGCTCCATCGACAGCACGCGGAACACCGGTCCCCGGCCGTGGTAGGCCAGCATATGGCGTATCTCGACCTTGGCGGTGATTTCCACCCATGTGCCGTTGGCGTAGCCCCTCGCCTTGGGGCTCTCGCAGATATAGCCGATAAACTGTATATCCGCGGCGCAGCAGGTCATCGCCATCCAGCCTAAGCCGAAGTATTTTGAGCCCAGGGCCTTCGTCTTCGCCATCTTACCGCGAAGATGAATCTTCTTTCCCTCGTATCTGTCGGGATTGTCCCTGATGTCGACATAGAAAATACCGTAATCGACGTCCTCGATGTCAATGACGTCCGCCTCCGTGTCGTAGGGCAGGGCGTCCTCGAAAATATCGATCATCTCGCCGCCCTTTCCCTCGAAGGCGACCTCGCAGGCCGCGTTCGACACCTTGATTCCGCGGCGGAAATCCGCCAGCGGCATATCGGCGGACGCGCGGTTGAACATCACGAGATCGGCGTTGGCGAACATCTCCACGAACAGGGATTTCATATTGGTCCGGTAGACCGGATAGGTCGTCGCGTCGACGATCGCGATCTCCTGGACGATGCCCCACCCGTCGGGCAGGGGCATCGTCTCGAAATTCGCCACGCCCCAGAGGGGATTGAGCTCCACCATGACGCGGCCGGGATGGATGTCCTTCTCCAGCTCCCGGAGCCTGTCCGGCGTGAGCGCCTCCTGCTCCCCGAAATCCACCGCGATGGTCCTGTAGCGGGTCAGATCGGCCGAATCGTACTCCTTCTCACCCTCCTCGCAGTTGATGATCAGCGTCGGCTGCGGGATCTGGAAATAGGACTGTCTTGCCACCTTGTTGATAAACGACGTCTTGCCGCTCTCAAGAAAGCCGGTGATCAGGTATACCGGCACCCTGACTTCTTCTTCATTCATAGGGTCATCACCTCCCCCGCCGGATTTTTCGAATCATCAAAGTCCGAAAAGTTCGGCCAGCTTGTCTTCCTTCAGCTCGGAACCGATCACGCACAGGCGTCCCGTATACTCGGGAGCTCCTTCCCTGACGTCGCATTCTTCGGGAACCATGTCGAAGTAGATCCAGGTTCCGTCCTCTCCCGCGACCATTCCCTTGGCGCGGAGCACCAGGCCGAAGGTCTCCTCGTCGGCCAGCTTCCCGAGGATCTCCGTGATCTGTTCCTTCGTATATTTTCTGACAGTCTCCCGGCCCCAGCTCGTGAACACCTCATCCGCGTCGTGGTCGTGATGATGGTGATGTCCGTGGCCGTGGTCATGATGATGCTCATGCTCCTCGTGATCGTGGTGGTGCTCATGCTCCTCGTGATCATGATGATGCTCATGCTCCTCCCCGTCATGATCGTGGTGGTGCTCGTGCTCCTCCTCGTCGTGATGGTGATGGTGCTCGTGAACCGGCTCGAGCTTCGTCAGATCGATTTTGACGCCTTCGATGGTCTCAAGGACCTTCTTTCCGCCGAGCTGCGCCACCGGCGTCGTGATGACCGTCGCCTCGGGATTGAGTTCCCTGATCAGCGCCACGGCCTCCTCGATCTTCTCGGGCGTGGCCTTCTCTGTATCGGTGCGGCTCAGGATCACGGTACCGGCGGATTCGACCTGGTTCCTGAAGAATTCGCCGAAATTCTTGAGATACATCCTGCACTTGAGCACGTCGACGACCGTCACGGCGGAATTGATCTCGATATCCGCCTCGTCCTTTACTCTCTCCACGGCGTGAATGACGTCGGAAAGCTTGCCGACGCCCGAGGGCTCGATGACGATGCGGTCGGGATGATACTGCCTGGATACCTCTCCCAGGGCGGTCCCGAAATCCCCGACGAGCGAGCAGCAGATGCAGCCCGAGTTCATCTCGCGGATTTCAATTCCCGCGTCCTTCAGAAATCCGCCGTCGATGCCGATTTCGCCGAATTCGTTTTCAATCAGAACGATCTGCTGGCCCTTGAACGCGTCAGCAAGAAGTTCTCTGATCAGCGTGGTCTTTCCCGCGCCGAGAAATCCGGAAATTATGTCAACCTTTGTCATAACTCTTTTCCTCCTGCCTGATATATATGTGTGATCACGCCCCCCAAAAGGCCATGCGGAAATTCACACAGGCCTCCTCCCGGGGATGTGAATCGACAACGGTTCACGGCTCCGGGTCTTCCCGGAGCCGATTCCGATTATAGTATAACCGTCCGCTGTTTTGCAACTCCGGTTATTCGGATTTTCCTGCCTCCCCGGTGAGCTCCATCACTTCCTTCACAAGGCTTTCCCGTCGGTCCCGGAGCAGCAGAAGCCTGTTGTAGCGGAAAAAGGCTTCGTTCCCGCACTCCGTGACAAAGCGGAGACTGTGGTATCCCGCGGAGAGCTCCGTCAGGAAAATGACCAGCTCCTGCCCCTCGCCGAAGCTGTCCGCCAGAAAGGAAAAGGCATTGGTCAGCCGGGATCCCGTCTTCACGGCTTCCGCCTGCCTGCTGTTCTCTCTGGCAGAGAACCACTTCCTGACCGCCTCTTTCTCATCCTTCTCTCCCCGGGGCATCTCCCCGGCGGCCTTCAGCACCAGTCTCTCCAGACGCAGCTCCTCGGGACCTGCCAGGCCGGAGGCGGTCATGCTCTCAAGATGCGCCCTCACTTCGCCGGGTATCGCGGAAAAGTCCCGTCCTTCCTCCGCGAAGGCCTCCTTCAGAATGGAGAACAGCCGTTTTTGGACGTCCTCGTCCTCGCAATAGGCCCTGAAATCGCGGTTCAGGCGGTCGGTCAGAAGTCCGATGAGACTCAGCTTCTCGTCGAAGGCCGCCGACCGGAAATCCATCTCCGAGGCAGGCACGGCGCCGTCCAGGATGTCGTCGATCCGGTACACGCTGCGGTAGCGGTTGTAAAGATCGTAGTAGGCCGCGTAATCCGCTGCCGCCTCCGGGGACTCAAGGTACTGAAGCACCAGCTTCTCCGTCACGGGCTTCCCCAGCTTCTCATAGACCCGGATCATGCGCGAAAGATCCTCCCAGCCGCGGGCCGTGATGAAGCGTTTGCCGTCCAGCCCCGTCTCGACGTGGTAGAAATGCTCTCTCCGGATCTCGAGATACGACAGAATGGATCCGTGGATGCCCGCCCGGTAGGCGTACTCCTTCCACGCGTCGAAATCCGCCTCCACGTCGATCCTTTTTACGCGGTCCAGCGTGACGATATCCAGGTCCCGGACGGATTTGTTGTATTCGGGGGGATTCCCGGCGGTCACGATCAGAAAGCCGTCCGGCACGCGGTGGGTGCCGAAGGTCTTGTACTGAAGGAACTGCAGCATCGTCGGGGCCAGCGTCTCGGAAACGCAGTTGATCTCGTCGAGAAACAGAATGCCCTCCCGTACGCCGGATCTTTCGATCTGCTCATAGACCGCCGCGATGATTTCGCTCATGGTGTACTCGGTGACCGAATACTCCCTGCCTCCGAAATTCTTTCGGGAGATAAAGGGCAGACCGATCGCGCTCTGTCTCGTGTGATGGGTGATCGTATAGGAGACGAGGTTGATGCCGCATTCGGCGGCCGCCTGCTCCATGATCGCCGTCTTGCCGATGCCGGGAGGGCCCATGAGCAGAATCGGCCTCTGGCGCTCCACGGGAATCTCGTAGGCGCCGGTCTCGTCCTTTGCGAGATACGCCTCTATGGTATCGATAATCTCCTGTCTGGCTTCTTTGATATTCATAGGATCACCTGTTTTCGCGCCGGCCGTTTCGCGCCGCGCGCCGCCGTGTCTTCTGTCTTTGCCGGAGGTTCTTCGCCGGCGTCGTCGAGGTACACCTTCAGAATCCAGGGAGGCACCTCCCTCTCGTCCACGAGATCCTCCCGCGAGAAGACGAACGCCGTCTCATACCCCGGGTCTTCCCCGGGATATCTTCCGAAACCGTCCGTGAAGTAGACGAGTCCGGCGAGATCCCTGAGCTTTCCCTCTTTCCGCAGTTCGTCCACATACGCGAACACGGGCCGGAAATCCGTTCCGCCTCCCCCGCAAAGAGAGATGCCGGCGGCGTACCGCTCCATCTCCTCCGGAGCAGTGATCAGGATATCGCGCCTCACCTTCGCGTCGCATTCAACGATGTGAAGCTCGAAGCGGGAGAAGAAATTCTCCCGGAGAAGGATCATCCCCGCCGTCTCCTGCAGAAAGCGCCTGACCGTCCCGTCGCTCACGGAGGCCGACGTATCGATGGCGATGACGAGGGAGCGGATTCTTCTCGCCTCCGCGAATTCGTTCTCCTCGATCAGAGGCATGTTGCCGTAGAGCTCCATCCCGTAGTGGTAAAAGCCGTAATCAAAGGAATCCGGATCCACCCGGCACTCCTCCCGGAGCACGGAGAATTTCCGCAGGAGATCCCGGTAGCGGACTCTTTCGCGGAGATCAAAGCCCAGCTGTCTGGTCAGCGTGCCGGCCTTGCTGCCGGCGGTGTCGCCGGAGAGAACCAGCTCGCTCTCCACCCGCTTCGCGGTCCGTTTCCACTCCTCGCTCCCCCTCGGGAAACGCTCCGGATCTGGCCCGCCGTCCTCCGGCTTCTCCTCCATCCGCTCCCAGAAGCCGTGATCGTCGGCCAGAAATTCGGAGGAGAGCGCCATGAGCAGGGAATACTCCGGCGGATTCGCGCTGAAATAGCGGTACAGTCTTTCCGCGGTGAGAATCCTGACCTCCCGTCCGAGGATTCCGTACCACTCCACGCGGAAATCAGAGGGCGTTTTCCTCACGACGGAATAATCCATCGAGTCGATCACGGACTCCGCGGCGATATCGGCGCAGAGATTCCAGAGCTCCGGATCCGGATGAAGGTCAAGACCGTACATATGGCGGAAGAGACAGTGGAGGATCGTGTGGAGACAGGTGCGGTCAAGCACATACGGGTGCTCCAGAAACGTCTGCATCGCCCAGACCGGGTTGTACCTCAGGGCCGCCGCGTCCGTCCCGATCGTTCTCGCGGAGAGATCCATCACCGGCTCCAGGCTCATCAGGGCCGGTCCCATAAAACGCATGGAAAGATACAGCTCCGTCCGCGCAGCCGTGATGAGCTTCCGTCCGATCTCCTCCAGATCGGTTCTGTTTCCTCTTCCCTTCCGTTCTTCCATCGTCCCTGCCGCAGGACTTACAGTCCCTCGAGAGAAAACGTCTCCATCCCGTGTCCGGCCTGGCCCTGCAGGCGCACCTTCTCCATGAGGAGGCCGGTGATCTCCGCCTCGCGGTCTGCCGACGCCTGCCTGACGGCGGCGTCCAGGTCCTCCCGGCGCACCTCGGCGTGTCTCACAAGCACACGGACTCCCTCCGCGTCCCCTTCCCCGATCAGGCGCTCCAGCAGAAGCCCCGCGTGCCGGCCCAGATAGCCGGCGTAGGCCTCTTCCGCCTGATCCGACAGGCGGTACGGAAAACCGATTCGTTCCAGCGCGATGGCGCCGGCTGTCAGGACGTCCACGTCCCTGATGCGGGAGAAGCATTCGTCGTACTGTTCAAAATCGATCCCTTGCCGCGTCACGCACTGGCGGTAGGAGTAACCCGACCCCACGATCGACTGATGGATCGCCCTGGCGCGGGTGTCCTCCCTCACCTCGCTGTAGAATCCGGGAAATATCAGCCCGGCCGTCCCGTCGCCCATCTCCAGCCTCAGGCGGAGCATGGCGTCGCTGTCCGCGACCAGATCCTTCACGAGACGGAAGTATCCTCTTCTCATCGAGAGGCGGATCTCCGAGAGCGCG
>CACYDL010000068.1 GCA_902773195.1 uncultured Lachnospiraceae bacterium | reverse complement strand
TGGAAGAAGACGTCCGGGTTCTGTGCGGAGCCCTTCTGGCAGGGATGGTTCGGATTCAGCGCGTGATCACGGAAATCCTTGATCGCATCATAGTCCAGCAGGTCTGCCAGGTCCTCGTTCTCCCAGACCTCGATCTTCTGGATCTCATGGGAGGTACGGAAGCCGTCGAAGAAGTTGATGAACGGCAGGCTGCCCTTGAGAGCGGCCAGGTGAGCCACCGGCGTAAGGTCCATGACCTCCTGGACAGAAGACTCGCAGAGCATGCAGCAGCCGGTCTGACGACATGCGTACACATCGGAGTGATCCCCGAAAATGCTGAGAGCGTGGCTGGCGAGAGCACGCGCGGAGACGTCGAAGACGCCCGGAAGCTGTTCACCGGCGACCTTGTAGAGGTTCGGGATCATGAGAAGAAGACCCTGGGAAGCGGTGAATGTCGTCGTCATCGCTCCGGCTGCCAGAGAGCCGTGATAAGCTCCGGCCGCACCGGCCTCGGACTGCATTTCGGTGACCTGGACTTCCTGGCCGAAGATGTTCTTTCTTCCGGCGGTCGCCCACTCATCGACATGCTCCGGCATGACGGATGACGGTGTGATGGGGAAGATGGTCGCGACTTCCGTAAACGCATACGATGCGTGGGCGGCAGCCTCGTTTCCATCCATGGTCAGCATTTTTCGTTTTGCCATGACTTGCATTTCCTCCTTACTATAATTGAAAAGTTGCCCTTTATTCAGAACCTTTTCATACACTGTAAAATTATATCACGGCGGGCACTTTCTGTCCACGAATCACCGGAATGTTGCAATAAAAAAACACGTTTGCATTTTCTGTTCCGGTCATCTATGATACAATAATTGCGAAATTCCGGGCTATGCGCAAGGAGGTTTCCCATGACCATAGGTTTTATCGGTCTCGGCCTGATCGGCGGTTCCCTCGCGAAGACAATCCGCCGGATTCATCCGGAGATCCGCCTGATCGCCTGCAACCGCACCGCGTCCGTTCTGTCGGAGGCGATGCGCGACGGCGTCATCGATCAGCAGTGCTTCGAGATCACGTCCGCCTTCCGCGAATGCGATATCATTTTCCTGTGCGTTCCCGTCATCACGATGCGGTCCGTACTGAAGGATCTGGCGCCCCACCTCCGGGAAGGAGCCATTCTCTCGGACGTCGGCTCCACCAAGGGCGACATCTTCTCCCTCGTGGAGGAGATGGGACTGCAGGAGCACTATATCGGCGGCCATCCCATGGCCGGCTCGGAGAAAACCGGCTATTCGAACGCGACGGACCGGATGTTTGAGAACGCCTGGTACATCCTCTGTCCCGGCTCGGAGATTCCCATCAGCACGCTGAGCCGCTTCTCCGAATTCATCTCCTCCCTGGGCGCCATGCCCCTGATTCTGACCGCGGAGGAGCACGACTATGTGACGGCGGCGGTGAGCCACGTCCCCCACGTCATCTCCGCCTCCCTCGTCAATATGGTGAAGGACCTGGACAGTCCAAAGGAGTACATGCGCACCATCGCGGCGGGAGGCTTCAAGGACATCACGAGAATCTCCTCCTCCTCGCCCCAGATGTGGCAGGAGATCTGTCTGGCCAACGCCGACAATATCTGCGTCGTGCTGGACCGCTACATCCGCGCTCTGACGGATTTCCGTTTTTCGATCCGCAACGGCAACGCGGAGAAGCTGCTCAAATACTTCACGGAATGCAGGGATTACCGGGAGCTCTTCGCCGACGAATCGGCCGGACCCATCAAGAAGGAACAGCGTCTGTACATGGACATCGACGACAAGCCGGGCGCCATCGCCGAGGTCGCCTCGGTTCTGGCGGCGGAGGACATCTCCATCCGGAATATCGGCATCGTCCACAACCGCGCGTTTGAACAGGGGGTGCTGCGCATCGAGTTCTACGAGGATTCCGCCATGAAGCGCGCCTCAAGGCTTCTGACCCGCAGGCACTATCACGTCTACGAGGTATAGGAAGCCCCCTGCGCGAATCCGAAGGTTTCGACATACGCCGGCATGGCCATGAGGCCAGGGCCGGTGTCTTCACGAAAGCAAGGTGTGATTTCATGTTGACAATCAGCAGAGCTTCGCGACTTCACGGGACCATCAGCGTTCCGGGCGACAAGTCCGTCTCCCACCGCAGCGTCATGCTGGGCGCCATCGCGGAGGGCGACACCCTGGTGAGGGGATTCCTAAGGAGCGCCGACTGCCTCTCGACGATCGAATGCTTCCGGAGGCTCGGCGTCCGGATCGAGGAGAAGCGCTCCGGCGCGCCTCTCTACGGAGAAGCCGGGGAGCCGGTCCTGGTCATTCACGGCGTCGGCCTCAGAGGGCTCTCCGCCCCGGACGGCGTCACGCTGGACGCGGGAAACAGCGGGACGACGGTCCGCCTTCTCTCCGGGATCCTGGCGGGACAGCATTTCATCAGCCGCCTCACGGGAGACAGCTCCCTGCAGCGCCGGCCCATGGGCCGCATCATCCGCCCCCTGGAATACATGGGAATCATGGCGGCGTCCGAGCGGGGGAACGACTGTGTGCCGATGAAAATCTTCGGCGGCAGGCCCCGCGCGATCCGCTACGAGAGCCGGATCGCCTCCGCGCAGGTGAAATCCTGCGTCCTGCTCGCCGGGCTCTACGCGGACGGCCCCACGTTCTACACGGAGCCGGTTCTGTCGCGGAATCACACGGAGCTCATGCTGAGCGCCTTCGGGGGCAATCTGAAGGTCCGGAAGAAGGCGGATTCCGAGGCGGTCACCACCATCGTCTATCCGGGCACCGTCCTGACGGGCCAGGACATCACGGTTCCGGGGGATATCTCCTCCGCTGCCTATTTCCTGGCCGCCGGCCTGATCGTCCCGGATTCCTCGGTCACCCTGAGAAACGTGGGCATCAACGAAACCCGGGACGGCATCATCCGGGTCATCCGGGCGATGGGCGGCAGCATCTCGGTGACAAACGTCCACATCGAAGGCAGAGAGCCCACCGCGGATCTGACCGTCCGCTACTCTCCGGGGCTTCACGGCACGGAGATCGCCGGCTCCATCATTCCCGCGCTGATCGACGAGATTCCCGTCATCGCGGTCATCGCCGCCTGCGCGGACGGTCCGACCACGATCCGGGACGCCGCGGAGCTCAAGGTCAAGGAGACGAACCGTCTGACCGCCATCGCCGGAAATCTCAGAAAAATGGGGATCAGCGTCGAGGAGACGGACGACGGGATGACCATCTACGGAGGGAGGCTCCGCGGCGCCGACATCGATCCGAAGGGAGATCACCGGATCGCGATGGCCTTCGCGGTGGCCGGTCTCGTCTCCCACGGCCCCGTCGTCATCACCGACGAAGGCTGCGTCGACGTGTCCTATCCCGGGTTCTTCCGGGATCTCCGAAAGCTCACGGGGGAATGACGGCGCGGCGCGAACCTGCGGAAAAGCGGAAAAGCGGATAGCAGAAATCCGAACGCAGGAAAAAGAAACGTGCGCCGTCATGCGCACAGGAAGATACACGGTGCCCCGGGGACTGCTCCCCGGGGCACCGTTTTTTCCTGTTCTGCTGTCTGTCACTCGATCATCATCGCATCCCCGAAGGAGAAGAATCTGTAGCGCTCAGCCACCGCCTCCCGGTACGCCGCCAGTGTGTGCTCTCTGCCGGCAAAGGCGGAAACCAGCATCACCAGGGTCGACTCGGGCAGGTGGAAATTGGTGATCAGCGCGTCCATGATCCTGAAGCGGTAGCCCGGATAGATAAAGATGTCGGTCCACCCGCTTCCCGCTCTCAACGTTCCGTCCTCGTCGGAGGCCGACTCCAGCGTCCTGCAGGAAGTCGTGCCGACGCAGACCACCCGTCCTCCCGCGGCCTTCACGGCGTTCACGGCCCCGGCCGCCTCTTCGCTCACGGTATAGAACTCCGAATGCATGTGATGGTCCGTGATTTCCTCCGCTTTGACGGGCCGGAAGGTCCCCAGCCCCACGTGAAGGGTAATCCGGACGATCCTCACGCCCTTCTCCCGGATCTTTTCCAGGAGCTCCTTCGTAAAATGCAGCCCCGCCGTGGGCGCGGCGGCCGACCCGTCGTGGGCGGCGTAGACCGTGTTGTAGCGGGTGCCGTCCTCGAGGCGGTGGTGGATGTAGGGCGGAAGCGGCATCTCGCCGAGCTTCAGCAGCACCTCCTCGAAGATCCCCTCGTAGGTGAACGAAACTCTCCGGAGGCCTTCCTCCAGAATCTCCCGGATTTCCGCCGTGAGAGGATATCTTCCCTCTTCGTCGGGCTCCCCGAATTCGACGGTCGTGCCGGGGCGGCACTTTTTGCCGGGCTTCACCAGGCATTCCCACTCCTGTTCGCCGACGCGGCGGAGAAGCAGGATCTCGATGCCCGCGCCCGTCACGGCTTTTTTCCCGATCAGCCTGGCGGGGATCACCTTTGTGTCGTTGATGACGAGGGCGTCCCCGGGGCGGAGATGGCGCAGGACGTCGCCGAAATGCTCATGGGAGACCTCGCCGGTCCTTCGGTCCATGTGCATCAGCCTGGAGGAGGCTCTGTCCTCCAGGGGATCCTGCGCGATCAGCTCCTCGGGGAGCTCGTAATAGAAATCGGATGTCTTCATCTCTTCCCGTTATCCGCGGCGTCACTTCCGAAGCTCGATGCCGAGGCCCTCCAGTCCGTTCAGAATCTTCTTCATGGCCGCCTGCACCTCGGCGTCCTCGAGGGTCTTGTCGCTGTGTCGGAAGCGCAGGGAATACGCCATCGACTTGAAGCCCGGGAGGATCGGAGCGCCCTCGTAGATATCGAAAAGGGTGCACTCCTCCAGGATCTTCCCGCCGCGCTGCGCGATGATCTTCTCGATCTGCGCGTTGGTCACCGCCGCCGGCACGATCATGCTGATGTCGCGGGACACCGCCGGGTACCTGGCGACTCCGTGATATTTCCTGTCAAAGGTCGCCAGAGCGCAGACGGACGGAAGGTCGAGAACCGCCGTATACGTTCTTTCGCCGATTCCGTAGGTCTTCATGACGTCCGGATGGATCTCCCCGATCTCGCCGATGCAGGCTCCGCCGGCGAAGATCTCCGCCTGGCGGCCGGGATGATAGTACGGCCGGAGGTGTTCCGTCGTGTAATCCGGCTTTTCCCCGATTCCGAGCTTATCGAGAATCAGCTCAACGACGCCCTTCATATCGAAGAAATCGCCGGCGTCGTACATGCCGAGCGTGAGCTTCATTCTCTCGTCCGGGAGTTCCTTCAGCGGAAGCTCCCTGGCGATATAGACGTTGCCGAGCTCATAGAGACGCACGGATTTGTTCCTGCGGTTGTAGTTGACCGCGAGGGAGTTCAGGATGCCGTTGAGGGACGTGGTTCTCATGATCGAGAAGTCCGGCCCCAGGGGATTCCTGATCTCGATGGCGCATCTCTCGGGCGCGTCCTCCGGGAATTTCAGGCGGTCGAACACCCTGGGCGACTCAAAGCTGTAGCAGTAGCCCTGGCTGAACCCACAGTTCTCGGCGACGGTGCGCGCGATCTCCTGAATCCGCATCTCAAAGGTGACGCCGCCCGCGGTGGCCGCGCCGCCGGGGAGCGTGAGCGGAATGTTGTCGTAGCCGTAGAACCTCGCCACTTCCTCCGCCAGATCGCAGGTGCGGTGGATATCCTGCCGGAACGTCGGCGCGATCACGACGCGGCGGCCGCGGTCGTAGATGAGGCCCTCTTTCTCAAAATAGCCGATCATCTCCTCTTCCGGAAGATCCGTGCCCAGCATCGCGTTGATCTTCTCCGGCTCAAAGGCTACCTCCGACGGCTCCCGCTTCACCGGGTAGATGTCGACGGCGCCGCCGACGACTTCGCCGCAGCCGAACTCCTCGATCAGCTGGCAGGCCCGGTTCATCGCCTCGAGGGCCGTGTTCGGGTCGAGGCCCTTGTCGAATTTCTGGGACGCATCGGTCTGATGGCCGAGCCGCTTCGAGGTGAGACGGATATTGGTGCCGTCGAAATTCGCCGCCTCGAAGAGAACGGTCCTGCAGTCGTCCGTGATCATGGAATTCTCGCCGCCCATGAT
>CACYDL010000067.1 GCA_902773195.1 uncultured Lachnospiraceae bacterium | reverse complement strand
TCTGGAATTTTCGAGTCTTTCGTATGTGTTCCACTGTTCAGTTATCAATGTGCGGTTGGTTCCGCCGCGCTTCATTTCCTCTCGCGCGGCAAATGATATCTTATCACCCGGTTTCCGGTGTGTCAACAACTTTTTTGATTTTTTTGCCCTAAATTTTTTTGCCCCCGATCGCGCCGATGGCGTCGCTCAGAGTTTCCACGGGAATCAGCCGGATTCCGGTGATTTTTTCCAGGTTTTTCATGTTGGCCTTCGGGAGCACGACCGTCTCGAATCCCAGCTTTCTGGCCTCCAGCACGCGCTGCTCCGCCTGGCTCACGGCGCGCACCTCCCCGCTGAGTCCCACTTCCCCGAAGGCGATCACCCTGTCTCCCACGGGGCTGTCCGAGAAGCCGGAGGCGACCGCCAGGGCGATTCCCAGGTCCACCGCCGGTTCCGTGATCCGGATCCCGCCGGCGATATTGACGTAGGCATCGTATTCCCCCATGCGGAGGCCGCACCGCCTCTCGAGGACCGCGATCAGCAGGTTGACCCGGCTGCCGTCCGTCCCCACCGCGGTTCTCCTGGGCATGCCGAAGACGCTCCTGCAGACCAGGGCCTGGATCTCCACCAGCACCGGCCTCGTCCCCTCCATGGCGCAGGCGACCACCGAGCCCGAGGCCCCCTCGGGTTTTCCGCTCAGCATATATTCTGAAGGATTGGGCACCTCCGCCAGCCCGGCGTCCCTCATCTCGAAGACGCCGATCTCATTGGTGGAGCCGAAGCGGTTCTTCGCGGCGCGGAGAATCCGGTAGGACGCCTGGCGTTCTCCCTCGAAGTAGAGAACCGTGTCCACCATGTGCTCCAGCACTCTGGGGCCCGCCACGGCGCCGTCCTTCGTCACATGCCCCACGATGAAGATGGTGATGCCCAGGGTCTTCGCCGTCCGGAGCAGGATCCCCGTCGCCTCCCGCACCTGGGACACCGATCCCGGCGCGGAGGCGATCTCCTCGCTGTACATGGTCTGGATCGAATCGATGACGCAGGCGTCGGGCTTCTCCCTCTCGATCGTCTCCCGGATGTCTCCCAGGCTGGTCTCGGCGAGAAGAAACAGATTGCCGCTCATCTCCCCGATCCGGTCCGCCCTCATGCGGATCTGACGGGGCGATTCCTCGCCGGAGATATAGAGAACCTTCTTTCCGGCGTCCGCCAGGTTGCCGCACATCTGGAGGAGCAGGGTCGACTTTCCGATGCCGGGGTCGCCGCCGATCAGGATCAGGGAGCCGGGGACGATGCCGCCGCCGAGGACCCGGTCCAGCTCGCCGATCCCGGTTCCCGTCCGCTTCTCCTCGCCGGAAGAGATCTCCCGGATCGGCACCGGCGTCTTCTTCTCTCCCCGCGGGGCGTTCTTCGCGCCGGACGTCCCGGTGCTCCTGATTTTTTCCTCGACAAAGGTATTCCACTCCCGGCAGGCCGGGCACTGTCCCATCCACTTGACGGACTCGTAGCCGCAGTTCTGGCAGAAGAAGACCGATTTCAGGTTTTTTGCCATAGTTCCTCCAGATAAGCATTCACCCGCGGATTCGCGCGCCTTTCGCCGGCGGCGTCTTCCCGCGGGGCGCCGGCCGACGGCGGCCCTTTCGCGGAAGCGCCGGCGTCAGCCGCGCTTCTCCAGCCTTACCTCCACTTCGCGCCCTGACCCGAGCTCGACACTGAAGGAGATCTTGCCCCCGAGATTGGACCTCTCGGTGTCGCGCCGCTCGCCGTTGATGAAAATATCGTAGTCCGTCTCGGCGGAGCCCTGGGCCGTGATCTGGGCGTCGGCGGGGCCGGATACGCGGAAGGAGACGCCCTCCGAGCTCTCCTTCATGCCGAATACCGCGGTTCCCGGCTCGGATTCGTAGACGAACATCTCGTTCTTCTCGAGCCTGGTGATCTCCCGGCAGGTCTTGACCTTGTAGATGTCGCCCTCGTGCTCGAAGTCGGATCTCTTTGTCTTTTCGCTGAGCTCGTAGTCGCCGAAGCTGACGGATCCGTCCGCCTCCGTTCTGATCAGTTCCTTGACAGTGGACATTGCAATACCTCTACCTTTCTGTTGGTTCACCGCCGGTTTTCCGTTCCGGCTTTTTCCGCCGTCTTTTTCTTCCCGGCCTTTCCGGCCGTCTTGTCCGCGCCGGTCTTTCCCGCCGCTCTGCCGGTCCCGGCGCTTCCGGCGCGCCCGCGTCTCTTCGTCGCGGCCGGCTCCTCCTTCAGGATAAAATCAATCTTTCCGTCCCTGACCCGGAGCCTGACCGTGCCGCCGGCCCCCACCTCTCCGCGGAGCACGCGCTCCGCCAGGGGATTTTCGATCTCCGCCTGGATCACGCGCTTGACGGGACGGGCGCCGAATTTCGGCGAGTAGCCCTTTTCGGCGATGTGCTTCTTCACGCCGGCGGGGATCGCCAGACGGATATTCAGCTGCTCCAGTGCCCTCGCCGCGAGCTTGTCCGTCTCGAGCCCGACGATCTCGCTCACCTCCTCCTTCGTGAGGGGATGGAACACGATGATCTCGTCGATGCGGTTCAGGAACTCCGGCCGGAAGATCCGCTTCACTTCCTCCATGACGCCGCTCTTCATCGCCTCGTAGTCCCTCTGCTCGTCGCTGCCGGAGGAGAACCCGAGTCTCTTCGGGTCCACGATGCTCTGGGCGCCGGCGTTGGAGGTCATGATGATGCAGGTGTTCTTGAAGTCGACCCTTCTCCCGTGGGCGTCCGTGATATGACCCTCGTCCAGAACCTGCAGGAGGATGTTGAAGACGTCCGGATGGGCCTTCTCGATCTCGTCAAACAGAATCACGCTGTAGGGGTGCCGGCGGACCTGCTCCGAGAGCTGCCCCCCCTCGTCGTAGCCCACGTAGCCGGGCGGAGAGCCGATCAGCTTGGAGACGCTGTATTTCTCCATATACTCGGACATGTCCACGCGGATCATGTTCTGCTCCGACTCGAAGACCGCCTCGGCGACGGCCTTGGACAGCTCGGTCTTTCCGACGCCGGTCGGCCCGAGGAAAAGGAAGCTTCCCGTCGGCCGCTTCGGATCCTTCAGCCCGACGCGCCCCCTGCGGATCGCGCCGGCCACGGCCTCCACCGCCTCGTTCTGTCCGATCACCCGTCTGTGGAGCTCCTTCTCCAGCCTCGCCAGTTTTCTGGATTCCGACTCGGCCAGCCTGGAGACGGGAATCTTCGTCCACTCGGAGACCACCTGGGCGACGGTCTCCTCCGTCACCTTCGGCAGGTTCTGCCTTCCGCCCCGCCTGAGGGCGGCCCTGTTTTTCTCGGCGATCAGTCCGCTCTCCTCCGCGTGTATCGTCCTGGCCCGCTCGAAGTCGCCGCGGAGAACCGCCTGCTCCTTCTCGTCGTCCATCCCGCGGATGAGGGAATCCCGGTCCTCACCGGCGCGGTCCTTTCTGCCGAACAGACCGATTCTCACCTTGGAGGCGGCCTCGTCGATCAGGTCGATGGCCTTGTCGGGAAGCCGCCGGTCGTTGATGTAGCGCTCCGACAGCCGCACCGCCGCCTCCACCGCCTCGTCCGTGATCTCGACCCGGTGGTGCTTCTCATAGGCCGGCCTCAGGCCGCGCAGGATGGCAGCCGTCTCCGCCTCGTCGGGTTCCTCGACGCTGACGGGCTGGAAACGCCTCTCGAGGGCGGCGTCCTTCTCTATGTGCTTTCTGTATTCGTCAATGGTCGTGGCGCCGATCACCTGCAGCTCTCCCCGGGAGAGGGACGGCTTCAGGATGTTGGAGGCGTCCAGGGCGCCCTCCGCGCCGCCCGCGCCGATGATCGTGTGAAGCTCGTCGATGAACAGGAGAATGTTGCTGCCGGCGGAAACCTCCCGCACGACGCTCTTGATCCTCTCCTCGAATTCGCCCCGGTACTTCGAACCGGCGACCATGCTGGACAGATCCAGGATCACCAGCCGCTTCCCCCGCAGGAGGTCCGGGACGTCGCCGTCCGCGATCCGCTGGGCCAGGCCCTCCACGATGGCGGTCTTTCCGACGCCGGGCTCCCCGATGAGACATGGGTTGTTCTTGGTTCTCCTGCTGAGAATCTGCATCACCCGGATGATCTCCGCCTCGCGCCCGATCACGGGGTCCAGGCGGTGCTCCGCCGCCATGGCGGTGAGATCCCGGCTGTACTGGTCCAGCGTCGGCGTACTGCCTCCCGCAGGCTGCATCACCCGCCCGCTGGCGAGGTCCTTGTCGGAGTACCGGTCCGCGGCGCCCATGGCGGTCAGCGTGTCGACGTACAGCTTCCTGATGTCGATCCCCATGGTGTGGAGGAGCCTCGTGCCGACGCACTCCACGTCGCGGAGGATGGCCAGCAGGATGTGGCCTGTCCCGATCTCCTCGGAGCCGGTCTCGTCGGCCGTCATCCCGGCCGCGTTCAGCACCTGCTCCGCCCTCGGCGAGAAGGTGGGCTTCTCCGCCAGCTGGATCCCTCCCTGGGGGGCGATCAGCCGGTCGATCAGCTTCGTCAGCCGGTCGGCGGAGACGCCGGCTCCCTGAAGCACCTGGGCGGCCGTGCCTTTTCCGGCCCTCAGCAGCCCGATCAGAAGGTGCTCCGTACCGGCGTATCCCTGTCTGTGGTAAACCGCGGCGCGGATCGCGGATTCCAGCGAAGAGCGCGCCGCGGCTGTCAGTCTGTCATTCATTGTCATATTCCCCGCAGATCTCGTCGACCAGACGCAGGATCTCGTCCCTCCCGATCCTCTTGCACCTCGCCCTGGCGATCGCGATCTCCATATCCTTCCTCAGTTCGTTCGTCGCCCTCATCTTTTCGTCGTCGATATAGACCACGGCCCCGCGTCTCCGGTCGACCGACAGGAAGCCCTCCTCCCTCAGGATCGAATACGCCTTGTTCACCGTGTGCATATTGATGCCGACCTCATCGGCCATATCCCTCACGGAGGGAAGGCTGTCCCCCTCCCGGAGCGCGTTGGTGGCAATTCCCATGATGATCTGACGGCACAGCTGGCGGTACAGGGCCTCCCCGCTGTCAAAATCAATCTCAAAATACATGCCCTGCCGGACTCCTTTCATTTGTTATAAT
>CACYDL010000066.1 GCA_902773195.1 uncultured Lachnospiraceae bacterium | reverse complement strand
GTGCCTCCGGCACGCTCTGTTCCTGCGTCACGCCGCCGTTACCGGCACTCCTTCGTTTCCGCGCGTCATGTCTGCTCTGACGGCCCGTCGGCCGCCGCGGAACGCACTGGCCCCTGCCCTGCTCCGTGTTCTTTTCCATTATAGCATGGCCCGGCGGGAACGTGCAGTTGTTTCATTCCTCCCCGGACAGTCTTTCGTCGATCGATTTCTCGAGGCTTTCCAGTATGGCCGCCGTCCTTCTCCGCGTCTCCTCTTTCCCGAAGCGGGCCCTGTCGAAGGGCATCCGGTAGAAGCCCTCCCGCCGGGCGAGCCGCACCGCCGCATCGAAATTCATGTCATAGAAGAATCCCAGGAAGCCGACCCAGATATCGAGTCCCGTCTTCCGCACGGCACGGGGCACGCACCTGCGCTCCATGAAAAGCGCAAAGACCTCGTCGGTGACAGTCTCCGCCTCCACCTGCGCGACGGTCTCGCCCATGGTGTCCCGCATGTCCTCCTGCGCGAAGACTCTGAAAATGTCGCATTTGTCCGCGTCCCGGATCAGCTTCGACAGAAGAAGCGTCTCTTCGTCCGGGCACGTCCCGACGGCGATCCGGTTGTGACGGCGCACGGCGGTCACCACCTTCTCTTTGTCCTCCTCCGGAAGCCCGTCCAGGATGTGTTCCTCCTCCAGGATCCGGCACCCCAGGGCGGCGTGGTCGCAGCTGACCGAGTCGTTGAAGGTGCCGTATCTCTTCACCTGCTCGAAGCGCCCGATGTCATGGCAGAGGGCGCAGATGCGGGCGAGCTCCCGCATTCTTCCGTCCAGTCCGAGCGCCCCGGTGAGGACGTCCATCACCTCCGCCACCCGGAGGGTGTGGACGACCTTCAGCCCGATCATGCTGTCGGACCGGTCATAGCGGGAGGCGTAGGCCAGAAATCGCTCTTCGCAGAGCCCGGCCGTCAGCCTCTCCTTCTCACTCCTCTTGTCCGGCATGGCTTAGAACAGCTCCTCCATCCGTGTGATGGCCTCGTCGAACACCCGCAGGGCGGCGTCCACCGGCTCGGCCGTCGACATGTCCACCCCGGCGATCTTCAGCAGGCTCACGGGATCGTCCGTGCATCCGGAGGAGAGGAACGCCAGGTAGGGCTTCACCGCCGCCTCTCCCTCGTCCAGGATGCGGTGAGCGATCGCCACCGCCGCCGCGAAGCTCGTCGCGTACTGATAGACGTAGAAATTGTAGTAAAAATGCGGGATGCGGCACCACTCCCAGGCAATGCCGGGATCGGACACCATGTCCGGCCCGAAATATTCCTGATTCAGCCGGAAGTACTCGCCGCTGAGCGTCTCCGCGGTCAGGGGCGTCCCCGCCTCCGCCATCTCGTTGGTCCTGCGCTCGAACTCCTCGAACATCGTCTGCCGGTAGAGGGTGCCCTTGAAGCTCTCCAGGCAGTGATTGATGAGATAGGCCTTTTCGTCCCTGCTTTCGGCGTTTTTCAGCATATATTCCAGCAGGAGGATCTCGTTGGTCGTGGAGGCCACCTCCGCCACGAAGATCTTATAGCGGGAGTTGAAGAGCGTCTGGTTCTTCTCGGAGTACCAGGTGTGAATGGAATGTCCCATCTCGTGCACCAGCGTGAAGACGTCGTCCGTGGTGCCGTTGAAATTGAGAAGCATGTAGGGGTGCACGCCGTACACGCCGGAGGAATAGGCGCCGCCGCGCTTGCCTTCATTCTCGACGACGTCGATCCACCGGCCGCGGAAGGCCTGCCGCACCACCTCCAGGTACTCCTCTCCCAGGGGCTCGAGGGCCTTCAGCGTCAGCTCCCTGGCCTCCTCATAGGTGACCTTCGCGCTGTAACCGCTCACCATCGGCACATAGACGTCGTACATGTGGAGCTCGTCCACGCCGAGGAGCCGCTTCCGCAGGCTGACGTAGCGGTGCATCTTGTCCAGATGGCGGCGCACGCTGCCGATCAGGGCGTCGCATACGGCGGGATCCACATTGTTTTCATCCACCGCGGCGTGGAAGGCGGAGGGATATTTCCTGGCCCTGGCGTAGAAGATCTGCTGTTTGACCTGTCCGTCGTAGAGGGCGGCCCAGGTATTTGCGAACTCGGCGTAGCGGCCGTAGAATTTCTCAAAGACCTCCTTCCGGAGCGCCCGGTCCGGGGAGAGCTGAAGGGGCACGAAGCGCCCGTTGGTGATGCGGATCTCCTCTCCATCGGCGTTTTTCACGGAGGGGAACCTGAGGTCCGCGTCGGCCAGCATGCTGAAGCCGTTGTACGGGGTCATCGCCATCTCGCCGGAGGAGGCCAGCAGCTTCTCCATCTCCGCGCTCAGGGAATGGGCCCTCTTCCGGACGATGTCCCGGATCGTCACCTCGTAGCGCTTAAGCTCCGGCTGCTCCCGGAAGTACCGCTTCAGGGTCTCCTCCGGGAGGGCGAGAATCTCCGGCTCCAGGAAGGCCGCCTTCTCCCCGGCGCGCACCTCCGCGCTCAGCGCCCTCTGGCTGAGCTCCTGGCCCGCCGCGTCCGAGGTGTCCTCGTCATGGCGCATATTGGCGTACCCTCCGACGCTCTGCAGCTTCATGGAGCACGCCTCGTAGAGCTTCAGGACCTCCAGGAGGCTCTCCGCGCTCCCGGCCGCCCGGCCCTCAAAGGCCGCGATCCGTTCCGCCAGGGCCATCGCCTCCTCCAGGTCCTTCTCCCAGCTCTTTTTATCTTCGTAGATATCTTCCAGTCTCCAGGTCAGTTCCTCCGGGACCTCGTTTCTTTTGGGCAGATTCTGTTCCACCGTTCGCTCCTCCTTATGGTTTTTCTGACGTGTTTCCGTCCCCGGCAGCTCTGGGACGCCGGGGCTCCCGAATCTATCATATCACAGAGTCAGGGCAGGCAAAAGCGCGGCCGGCGGCCGCGCTTCATCACTTTTTGTCTGTCTGCGGATTCAGTCCCTTCCTCTTCGGATCAGCAGTCCGACCGCCAGGGACAGGACGGTTCAAAGCCCCGTCTTCACGCCCCGAAGACGTCCCTGACGCACCCGAGGGCCGCGGCGATTACCTGGTCCATGTCATAGTACCTGTATTCGCCCAGTCTCCCGCCGAAAATGACGTTTTTCTCCCGTTCCGCGAGCTTTCTGTACTTTGCGTACAGCTGCCCGTTCTTTTCGTCGTTGATCGGATAGTAGGGCTCGTCCCCGGGCTTCCACTCCGAGCTGAACTCCCTGGAAATCACGGTCTTGGGCAAGTCGTTTCCTTCCTCGTCCTTCCCGAACTGGAACCACTTGTGCTCGATGATGCGGGTCCAGGGCGTCTCGGAGTCCGTGTAGTTGACCGCCGCGTTGCCCTGGAAATTGGGCAGGTCGAGAAGCTCCGTCTCGAAGCGGACCGAGCGGTATTCGAGAGCTCCCAGGCAGCAGCCGAAGTAGACGTCGATGGGGCCTGTGTAGAGCACCTGCTCCGCGCTCTCCTCCAGCTCCCGGGATATCCCGTCGCCGCGGTCGATCTCCGGCAGGACGGAGCGGCCGCCCGGAGCGGCCGCCGCCTTCGCGTCCGCCTCCGGGGCGAGGTACCTGCGGTACTCCACCCCCGTCCGGATCTCGATCGATCCCGGAAGGTCCGAGTCGTCCAGCATCCGCTCCACCATTTTCGTGTATCCGCCGACGGGAATGCCCTGATAGAGGGCGTTGAAGTAGTTGTTGTCAAAGGT
>CACYDL010000065.1 GCA_902773195.1 uncultured Lachnospiraceae bacterium | reverse complement strand
GCCCCGCGTGAGGGAGACAGGATAACCATGCGGCCGGCATCAGCAGAAGGTGCCGGACCTGCCCCCTCGTGAGGGAGACGCCGGACGCGGTGAGGGAGACCGGACACAGCGGGAAAACGCAGAAAAAACGGAAGGAAGCGGAAGGATGCACAGACTGGAAGACGAACTGAGTAAGCTGGCCGGGTCGGACCTGTACCCGTTTCATATGCCGGGACACAAAAGACAGCCGGACGGCGCCTACCGGACGGACATCACGGAGATCGACGGCTTTGACAATCTGCACGATCCGCAGGATCTCCTGCTGGAGGAGATGCGGTTCGCCGCGGATTTTTATCACGTCCGGGACACCTTTTTCCTGGTCAACGGGAGCACCTGCGGCATCCTCGCCGCCGTCTCCGCCGCCGTCCCGAGGGGAGGCCGGCTCCTGATATCCCGGGGCTCCCATATCTCCGTGTACCACGCCGCCTGCCTGAGGGATCTGACGCTGGCCTACATGGAGGACCCCGCGGGACCGGACGCCCCCGACGCCGTACTTCTGACCAGCCCCACCTACGAGGGGTGCGTCAGGGACGTCGGGAAATGGGCGGAATATGCCCGGGAGAGGGGTATTCCGCTCATCGTGGACGAGGCCCACGGAGCCCACTTCTCCCTGCATCCCTATTTCCCGAGGTCCGCTGTCGAAAATGGGGCGGATCTGGTCATCCAGAGCACCCACAAGACGCTGACGTCGATGACGCAGACGGCTCTTCTCCACAACGTCACCGGAAGGGTGGACAGCCGGGCGCTCCGGAGGTATCTGTCGGTCTACGAGACCTCGAGTCCCTCCTATGTGCTGCTCGCCTCGATCACCGCGACGCTTCACTTCTTTGCGGACAGACAGGGAAGGGGCGGCGCCTGCCTGGACGCCTACGCCGCGCGGCTGAAGAGGCTGAGAGACACGCTTTCGTCCCTCCGGAGCCTGAGACTGCTGGGAGGCAGGGACGCGGTGATGACGGACGAGAGGGATCACGGAATCGAGGGGGAGCCGGGCGCGGAGCTGGATCCGGGCAAGCTCGTCATCCTGGGCGGAGGCAAAATCACGGGGCCGGCGCTCTATGACAGGCTGAGGAGCGAGTTCCGCCTTCAGCCGGAGATGAAAGCCCCGGATTACGTCCTGCTGATGACGTCTCCCGCGGACACGGAGGAGGGCTTCGGGCGGCTGGCCCGGGCCCTGGCCGCGATCGACGCGGAGCTTTCCGCGGAGGAAGCGGGAAGCGGAGGAGAACGCGGAGATGCGCGGGAGTCCCGTGGCCGCGGGGCCGGCCGGCCCGCGGGCGGAATTCCAGGAAGGAGCGGAGAATCGTCTCCGAAGGGGATTCCGGAAAGGAGCGGTGAGCCTTCGCCGGGGGTGATTCCGGAAAGGAGCGGAGAACCTTCGCCGGGGGTGATTCTTCCCCCTGTGGAGCTGCGCTGCGGGGAAGCCTGGGACATGCCGTCCGAAGAGGTGCCGCTGGAGAAGGCCGCCGGAAGAATCTGCGCGGATTTCGTCGTCGTGTACCCGCCGGATTCGCCCCTCGTGATACCGGGGGAGAGGATCACGGAGGAGATCACGGAGAGGATCCTTTTCCTCAGGGCGAGGGGCATCACCGTGTCGGGGACGGAGGGCGGAACGATCCGCTGCGCCGCCGCGGCGGATCCGGCGCGATGAGAACGGCTCCCGGCGTGAAACGCGTTCCGAAAAGAGCCCGGAGAAGCGCGACGGGGGAAAACAGGCGAAGAGAAACACCCGGGAAAAGCGATCGAAGAAAAGCACCCGGAGAAAAAAACGTTTCGTTCGGGGAAAAACAGCCTGAACAGCCGTAAATATCAGCATTTTTCTTGTCAGCCGGGATGCGGATAGGGTATCATATTATGTGAAAAGCAGCATCCGTTTGTCTGTGAATACGACTGTCACAAAGGAGGAAGACTGAATGAGCGAAACGGTAAAAGGCGCAAAGAAGAGAGTAACCGCCTTTACGGCGGGCAGAAGGGGCGGCAATACCGAGATCTATGTGAAGATCGCCCTTGAAGCGATTTCAAAAATGGGTATCGAGTGCGAGCTGATCCGGCTTCACGAGTGCGACCTCAGGCCCTGCAAGGACTGTATGCGCGGCCCCTGCTACGTAAAAGGTCCTTCGGCCTGCATCCTGAAGGACGACGGACCGTGGCTTTCGGAGAAATTCCTTGACAGCGACGGATATATCCTGGGCGCGCCGGTCTGGTCTCTCTCGCCCTGCGGCATCGTCACGGACTTCCGGGACAGGGTCTTCGGACCGAAGATGGACATGGCGATGTGGGAGGAAGACGGAATCCCGGACTGGGCCAAAAACCGCGTCAAGCAGCGTCCGGGCGGATTGATCTCGGTCGGAGGAGCCCTGACGGAGCACTGGACGTCCCTGGGCATGGCGACGCTCTACACGACCACATTCTCGGCGCAGACCAATATCGTCGACAACCTGAATATCTATCAGGTCGCGGATCCGGGTGAAGCCCTGATGAGGCCGGACTACATGCTCCGCGCGAAGTATCTCGGCCAGAACGTCGGCCACGCCGTCCTGAACCCGCAGAAGGACTGGGAGAACAAGTGGCTCGGCAACCTCAACGACGGAGAGGCATGTCCGGGATGCCACACGTCCCTGATGATCGCGAAGCCCGGGAAAAACTACGTCGAATGCGCTATCTGCGGAAGAAAGGGTATGCTGACCCTTGACGCCGACGGCAACATTCAGTATTCCTGGCCGGAGGACAACAGAAACCGCCTGACGATGATGGGCAAGTTTGACCATACCCGCGAGATCGCGCGCCACACGGCCGAGAGATACGAGCCCCATGTGGACGAGATCCAGGATGAGATGAAGCGCTACAGGGAGATGGAGCAGTGGTCCGTGAAGGCTCCGTCGAAGAAGCCCCAGAAGGTGTGAGACAGCGTTTCCCTCAGGAAGCGGGCGGTGAAGCCCCGGAAGGTGTGAGGCAGCGTGTTCCCTCAGGAAGCGGGCGGCGAGGCCCCGGAAAGTGCGAGGCAGCGTTTCCCCCGGGAAGGGGACGGCGAAGCCGGGCCTCCCGGTCTCCGCTGACCTGCGTCCTTCGTCCGGAGAACGGATCCGGACCATAATCATATAAGATGTCAAAAGAGGCGGCCGTCTCCTGGTTTCCGGGAACGGCCGCCTCCGCGCGGCGGCGTCCAAAAGATTCCCCGCCGCCTCTTGTCAAAACCTTTGGGAATAGAGTATCATAAACAGCATGGATGAAAGAGGGTATGGTCAGATCGTCGGACACGCCGACGTCATAAGACAGCTGAGGAAGGCCGCGGAGAGCGGCCGCGTCAGTCATGCCCTTCTTTTTGCCGGAGACGAGGGGAGCGGGAAAAGAACCGTGGCGGACCTTTTCGCCATGTCCCTTCTCTGCGAGGCGGAGGATCCCTCCGCGAGACCCTGCATGAGCTGCAGGTCGTGCCGCAAGGCCGCCGGAGGCAATCACCCGGACATCATCCACGTGACCCACGAATCCCCGAACGTCATCAAGGTCGACGAGATCCGGGAGCAGGTCGTGAATACGGCCGGCATTCTTCCCTACGAGGGAAGCAGAAAAATCTACATTCTTCCCGACGCGGACAGGATGAACCCCCAGGCCCAGAACGCGCTGCTCAAGACGATCGAGGAGCCGCCGGAATACGTGGTTCTCATCCTCCTCGCGGCGAATCCCGCGTCGCTTCTTCCCACCGTGCTCTCGCGCTGCGTGAAGCTGCCGTTTCTTCCCGTTTCCGACAGGGACGTCGAAGAGTATGTGCGGGAGCGCCTCATGATCCCGGACTATGAGGCGAGGGTCATCGCCGCCTTCGCCCAGGGAAATATCGGAAAGGCCATCAGGATCTCCCGTGACGAGGAGTTCGGGGAGATGAAAAGCCGGACGCTCGCCCTTCTTCAGGGGCTGCCGGGGCTGGGATCGGCGGCGCTCGCCGAGGCGGTCCGCTGGCTCAGGGAGAGGAAGGACAGCCTGGACGGGATTCTGGACCTCATGGTTCTTTATTTCAGGGACGTCATCTACTACAAGGCGACGGCGGATGTCGACCGCCTTGTTTTTGCCGGCGAAATCAGCGCGGTCCGCGCGGCGGCGTCCGGGACTTCCTATGAATCCCTCACGGGGATCGTAGACGACCTGGACCGCTGCAGGCTGAGGCTCCGGGCGAATGTCAACACGGAGCTGGCCCTGGAGCTGCTTCTCCAGGGGATGCGGGACAAGTGCGGAAAATAGACGGACGGAACAACAGGAGAACAGGCAATGCCCAAGATTATCGGAGTCAGATTCAGGGATGCGGGGAAGGTATACTACTTCGATCCCGGTGAAAATACCATCAGATACCACGACCACGTGATCGTCGAGACCGCCAGGGGCGTGGAATACGGGACGGTCGTCCTCAGCCCGACGGAGATCGCCGCGGGGAAGGTGAACCAGCCCCTCAAAAGCGTCATCAGGATGGCGACGGAGGAGGACACCGCCCGGGAAAACGAGAACCGCGCCAAGGAGAAGGAGGCCTACCGCATCTGCAAACAGAAGATCGCGGAGCACAACCTCGAGATGAAGCTGATCGAGGCGGAGTATACCTTTGACAACAGCAAGGTGCTTTTCTATTTCACGGCCGACGGAAGAATCGATTTCAGGGATCTCGTCAAGGATCTCGCCTCCGTCTTCCGCACGAGGATCGAGCTGCGCCAGATCGGTGTCCGGGACGAGACGAAGCTGCTCGGAGGCATCGGCGGCTGCGGCAGGCCGCTGTGCTGCCACACCTGGCTCAACGACTTCGCCCCGGTCTCCATCAAGATGGCGAAGGACCAGAACCTGTCCCTCAACCCCGCCAAGATCTCCGGCACCTGCGGGAGACTGATGTGCTGCCTGAAGAACGAGGCGGAGACCTACGCCGAGCTCAACAAGGGGCTGCCGGGCAAAGGGGACTACGTCACGACCCCCGACGGACTCCACGGAGACGTCGCCTCGGTCAATATCCTCCGGCAGACGGTCAAGGTGATCGTGGATCTCGGAAACGACGAGAAGGAGATGCAGGAATTCGAGGTGAAGGACATCACCTTTATCCCGAAGTCGAAGAAGCCGAAGAATCACGAGGAGCCGAAGAAGGAAGGCGGAAAGAAAGGCCGGAAGGGCGCCAGAGACGAGCAGGGCGGCGAGGACAGGAAGCGCTCCCGGAAGGGCGCGCCGGAGGACGCGCGGGCCGGGGAGAACGCCGCGAACGCGGGCGCTCCCGGGACGAACGGCAGTGAAGCGCCCGGCCGGGAAGAGGATCCGGATCTCCAGTGGAATCCGAATATGGAGAAGTTCGATGCCTCCGACTATCTGATCAGGGAGGACGCCGGAAAGGGCGGCCAGCGCCCGAAGAGAGAGCGCAAAAAGAAGGCCCCGAGGCAGGGCGACGGCCAGGGAGAAGGCCGGGAGGAAGCCGGTCACTCCGCGGAGGGCCGCGGCGCCCGGGATCCGTCGAAGAAATCACACGGCGGCCGCCAGAAAAACCGCGGCGACCAGGCGAAGCCGGAGGGAGAGCAGGCGGAACGCGCCGCCGGCGAGGGCCGGAAGTCCGAGCGCAGGAACCAGCGGCCGGGCGGTGAAAACCGCAGAGCCGACAGAACCGCGGAGGAGGCCGGAGCACAGGAGGCCCGCGGCGGAGAACACGCCGAGGGCGAGGAGGCCGCAAAGCGCCGCCCCAGAAGGAAGCACCGTCCGCACCACAGGACGCCGAAGGAAGAAGGCGCGGCGCAGGAGACGCGCGCCGGGTCAGGCGCTCCCGCCGGAGAGAATGAATAACCGGGAGGATGGACAGACCGTGGCATTGGATGCGGAGACACTGAGACTCGACGATCTTGAGAACGGAACGGTCATCTGGCAGGATCCATCGATGTTCTGCTTCGGGATCGACGCGGTGCTTCTGGCCCATTACCCCCGTCTGGCGGAAGGGGACAGGATCCTTGATCTGGGGACCGGGTTCGCGCCGGTTCCGCTGATCATGAGCGTCGAGGCCGCGAAGCGCGGGCTCAGCGTCAGAATCACGGGAATTGAAATACAGGAGAGAGCGGCGGAGATCGCCCGCAGGTCCGTCGCGGAAAACGGGCTGGAGGAGCAGATCTCCGTCGTCCGGGGCGATATCAGGGAGGCATGTGAGCTGTTTGGCGCGGCCTCCTTTTCGCTTGTCGTGTCGAATCCCCCCTACGTGCCGGCCGAAGGCGGCCTGGTGGGGGCGAACCGGGCGAAGGCCGTCGCCAGGACGGAGCTGTGCTGCACCCTCCGGGACGTGACGGCCGCCGCGGGAAGACTTCTCGTCCCCGGAGGAAGATTCGCGATCATCCACCGGCCCTTCCGCCTGCCCGAACTGTTCGGGGAGATGCGCTCCGCGGGCCTGGAGCCGAAGCGCATGCGCCTCGTCTACCCCTATAAGGACGCGGAGCCGACCATGGTGCTGGCGGAGGGGGTGCGCGGAGGAAGGCCCGGTCTGAAAACCGATCCTCCTCTGATCATCTACCGGAAGGACAGAAGCTACACCGGGGAGATTCTCCGGATCTACGGAAAGGCGCCGGCGGGGGAAGCGGATTCTGAGCAGCCGGCTGCGGGAGTCTGATCTCTTTGAGGCAGGCGGGAAACCGGATTCCCTGACGGCAAACTGGAAAACGGATCCCCAGACGGCGGGCCGGAAAGCGGATAGCATGACGGCAGGCTGAAAACCGGATCCGCTGCCGGCAGGCGGAAAATCAGGTGCTTTGACAATCGGAGGGACTATGGACGGACACAGGTCGGGAACCTTATATATTACGGCGACGCCCATCGGCAACCTGGAGGACATCACCCTCCGGGCGCTGCGCATCCTGAAGGAGGCGGATCTCATTGCCTGCGAGGACACGAGGACGTCCGCCCATCTGCTGAAGGCCTACGGGATCGAAACGCCCGTCACGAGCTATCACAAATTCAACGAGGCCGGGAAATCGGACGAGCTGGTCGGAAGGCTGCTGGGGGGAGCGGACGTCGCCCTGATCACCGACGCGGGCACCCCGGCGATCTCGGATCCGGGTGAGATTCTCGTGAAAAAATGTCTGGACGCGGGTGTGGCCGTGACCTCTCTTCCCGGCGCGAGCGCCGTGATCACCGCCCTCACCCTCTCGGGAAGGGACACCCGCCGGTTCGTGTTTGAGGGCTTCCTGCCCCAGGAGAACCGGGAGAAGAAGGAGGCGCTGGAACGCCTCCGGGGCGAGACGAGGACGATGGTTCTGTACGAGGCGCCCCACAGGCTCCGGAAAACGCTGCAGCTGCTGGCGGAGACCCTCGGGCCGGAGCGGGAGATCACCCTGGTGAGGGAGATCACGAAGAAATACGAGGAGATCCGCCGGACCACCCTCGGGGAGGCCGCGGGGGAGGACGCCGCGGAGCCGCGGGGCGAGTACGTCCTCGTGATCGCCGGAAAGAGCCGGGAGGAGATCCGCGGGGAGGCCGCGGAGCGGTGGAAGGAGCTGTCGGTCCGGGAACATGTGGAGATGTACGAGGCGCGGGGGATGGACCGGAAGACGGCCATGAAGGCCGCGGCGAAGGACCGGGGAATGACGAGAAGAGACGTCTATCAGGCCCTGCTTCCCGGAGAGGCAGGAAGCTTCCCAAAATAAATGATTGTCATCGCGCAATTCGGATGATATTATTAAACGAACTAAAAAACTGGCACAATCAGTAACATGGCCGGTAGTAGGAACTTCGGCTTTGACATTGTCGGCAGAGAACGCGGCGGGACCGGCCGCGGGACGCGGAAGGGATACAGACCAGGGTATTTGCTTGAAGGAAGCGTCCTGTGATCCGGCAGGGCATTTTTGCGACACCACGATCCGGAAAGACGGAGGAGCCGAATGATTACGGGAAGCGAAGAGGAGAGCCGGGAGCTGATGATGAACGCCGCGATCAGGGTCGTGGCGGCTCACGGATTCGAAGGCTTTACGACAAAGCGCTGGGCGGCGGAGGCAGGCGTCGCGGAAGGATCGCTCTACTATCATTTCAAGAGCAAAAACGATCTTCTCGACAAAACCTTCTGCTACATTGACAGCAAATTTCACGCGGCATGCGATCAGTTCAGCGTGGATGGCAGCAACGTCGACGCTCTCTGCCGGTCCATCGACCGGATCTGGGCGTCCTATTTCCGGCTGCTGATCGACAATCCGGAGTGGACGATGTATTTCTTCCGGTTCAGGTCCTCGACCCGGTACACCGGCGAGCTTCTGAAGATGCAGAGGGACGAGTACGGCGGTTTTCTTCAGGCCATGAAGCTGATCGAGAACCAGAAGACCGGGGGAGAGGACGTCAACTGGGACTTTATCCTGTCCTTCATCCTTGACGGCATCACGTCCTACGCATACCGCGTGGTGACCGGCATGGCGACCTTCGACGAGTCGAGCGACAGAGCCTTCAAGAAACTGATGATGCATGGAATTCTTTCCCTTCTCTGACAAATTCACAGACAGGTATTCCAGGCGCGGATTTCCTTCAGGAAGTCCGCGCCGTATTTTATCGCGGCGGCCGGGGAGACGCCCTCCAGCAGGAAAAGATCCGCAAGGCGGCCGGGGCGGGCCGAGGCCAGATCCCGGAGAACGCCGTCGGGAAAGACGCGGAAGGGCGGAAGGCGCTTTTCCGCGGCGATCCGGCGCCTCAGATCCAGCAGGTCGTCGAGAAGCTCCGGATCCGGCGTCCCTTTGGGCGCGGGCGGCCGCCGGCGGTTTCTGCCCAGGCAGAAGGAACAGTTTCCGCATCTTTCCGGGGAGCTCTCGCCGAAATAGTCCAGCAGAAAATGTCTCATGCACATCTTTCCGGAGGCGAGACGGCGCATGGCCCGCAGGTTTTCGCGGGAGAGCTCCCGGAACGACGGGTCGCGGATCCCCGCGATGAAGGAACGGTTGACGACGACGTCCCGGTGGTCCGCCAGCATGATGCACTCGGAGGGCTTTCCGTCCCTCCCGGCCCGGCCCGTCTCCTGGTAGTAGCTCTCGACGTCCCCGGGCATGCCGCAGTGAATGACGTAGCGCACGTCCGGCTTGTCGATTCCCATTCCGAAGGCGCTGGTGGCGACGATGAGGGAGGATTTTCCCGTAAGGAACCGCTCCTGGCTTACTTCCTTCTCCCGGGCGGGGAGGCCGGCGTGATAGCGGACCGAAGGGATGCCGTCCGCCGCGAGCCGCGCCGACACCGCCTCGACGCCCGCCCTGGTGCGGCAGTACACGACGCCGCAGGCGTTTTCGCGGCGGCTTATCAGGAACTTTAAGGATCGGTACTTGTCATCAGGGCGGATCAGACCGTAATATAGATTGGGGCGGTCAAATCCCGCAGCGAAGAGAAACGGGTCCCGGAGCCCGGCCAGACGGACGATATCCTCCCGCACCCGGGGGGACGCGGTCGCCGTGAAGGCCGCCGTGACGGGATGCTGCCCGCGGCGCCGGAGCGCTTCCAGAAAGTCTTTGACGCGCAGGTACGCGGGACGGAAGTCCCTGCCCCACATGGATACGCAGTGGGCCTCGTCGATGCACACCATGGAAACCCCGCCGCCGGGGGAGTCCGGTCCGGGCAGCTCCGAGAGGAAGCCGGCCGAGAGACGCTCCGGGGCGAGATAGAGAAGCTTCGCCCCGCCGCTCCGGATCATCGCCATCGCCTGCCTTTTCGCCGGCGGGGACATTTCGGAGGTGAGGGCCGCCGCCGGGACGCCCCTTCGCCGCAGGCGGACGGTCTGGTCGCCGATGAGGGAGATCAGCGGGGAGATCACGAGGGAGACGCCGGGAAACAGCAGGGCGGGAATCTGGTAGCAGAAGGATTTGCCTCCTCCGGTGGGCAGAATAGCCAGGGTGTCCCGGCCGGACAGGATCGAGTCGATCACGGTCTCCTGTCCCGGGCGGAAGGAAGAGCATCCGAAGACATTTCTGAGAATTTCGTATTTGGCGGACAGGTGCGCCATGGGGACTCCTTTCCGTAAGAAGGGCGCGGAGCGGCATGTGCCGCAGGAAAGGACGCGGCGCGCTCCGCATGACAGGAAAGACACGGCGCGGCTCGTTCTTAGTGTATTTCGCGCCGAAGAGAACAAAGGACGGCAGAGACGGACAGTGAGACGCGGCTTGAGAGTATCGGAGAGAAAGAGAAACCAGGGAGAAAAGAAATCAGGGAAGGAACGCCGCCGCGCTCTGATGAGGGGGCTTGGCAGCGCCTTCCTGCTTCTTATGCTTCTGGCGTATTTCCTGTATGCCACCCGCTACCGGGGAAAGCACGAACCCCGGGCGCCCCTGTCCGGGACGAACAGCGACGCGGTGATCTACAGCAGCGAAAAATCCATGAAGAGGCTGATGTCGATCCGCTTTCCGGAGCTTTCGGGCATGCTGAGGCGCTCCTACGTCGTGCCCGGCATGCGCCGGACCAGGACCCTGATGGGGGAGTTCCGCGCGGCCACGATGTGCACCTCGATGACGCCCCAGGGGATGTGCGTGACGGAGGACTATCTGGTCGTCTCCGCCTACTGCCACGCCCTGCGCCACAATTCCGTGCTTTACCTGATAGACCGCGCTGACGGCGGGCTGCTGAAGACGATTCCTCTGGGCGGACAGGCCCACGTCGGCGGCATGGCCTACGATCCGGCCCACCGCAACGTCTGGGTGTCCGGCGGGACCAGCGGCGCGGCGAAGGCGATCGCCTACCGGCTGGAGGACCTGGTGAACTACGACGAGGAGTCCTGCCTGCCGGCGCAGCCGGTCTTCAACTACACCCTGTCCACCATGACGAGAAATTCCTATATGAACCGCGCGGGAGAGTTCCTGATCGCCGGGATCTTCGGGCGGAACGGAAAGAGCGAGATCTCCTGGTTCGTCATGACGGAGGAGGGAGGCCTTCACTCCCGGATTTTCGAGGACTACGATCCGATCCATGAGGCGGTCGCGGCGGACTACACGGCGGCGACCCCGGATGAGATCCAGGGGGTGACACAGAATGAAGAATACCTCCTGCTGTCGCGGTCCTACGGGCCTTTTGACTCGGAGCTTCAGATCTATGAATATGACCGCGGGAGGACCGACTACGCGAGGAAGGACGCCCTTAAGAGAATCCGGTTCCCGCAGAAGCTGGAGCAGATCTGCGAGGCGGACGGGCAGCTCTACTGCCTCTTTGAGTCCCAGGCCTACGCCTACCGGGCGCAGCCGTTTCTGTGGGTGGACAGGATCCTGGTCTTCGACGCGGAGGATCTCCTGCCCTGAGAGAGGAACCGGCGGGGCCCGCGGAGAAGGAGAGGCTGGCGGCCAGAGGCGCAGATGCGGCCCGCAGGAGACGCGGGCGGCGGCCATAGGCGCGGATGCGGCCCGTAAGAGGAGAGGGCGACGGCCAGAGGCGCTGTCCGAAGGATCAGGCCGGCGGAATGCCGGGATGTACAGAGTATCATAGACGATCCCGCCCGGCCGGGTCAACGGTTTTTCCGCCGGGCGTCGGCAGTCTTTGACATATCTGCCCCGAATCTTTATAATGATGCATTGACAACGGCGCTTCGCGCCGGGAGGACCGCGGAACGCAGGCGGACTCTTCGGAGGCACACTATATGAAGAAAAAACACAGCAAAGCTTTTGCCGCTCTGATCTGGGCGGCAGTCCTCATCCTGACGCTCGCGCCCGCCTGTCAGGCCTTCGGCATGACGGATGACGACGGCGCTTCGGTCTATGAGCCGGAGACAAACAACATCCCCGGATGGCCTGACAAATATCCCATTTACGGGGAGAGCTGCGTGCTGATGGATCTGGAGACGGGGGCGGTGCTGTGCTCGCTCAACCGGGAGACAAAGCGCTATCCCGCCAGCACCACGAAGGTCATGACCTGTCTGCTCGCCCTGGAAAACCTGGACCTCGGAGGCACGGTCACCATGACGGCGGAGGGCTGCGCGGCCGTCGCCGGCGACAGCTCCAACGCGGGGACGGTCGTCGGGGAGGAGTTTACCGTCGAGCAGTGCCTCTACATGCTGATGCTCAAGTCCGCCAATGACATTGCCAATCAGCTGGCCGTGGAGGTCGGAGGGAGCCTCGAGGGCTTCGCCGACATGATGAACGCCCGCGCCGAGGCGATCGGCTGCAAGGGGACGCATTTCCACAATCCCAGCGGACTTCCCGACGAGGAGCACTACACGACGGCGGAGGACCTGGCGCTGATCTTCAGGGAGGCGTACCGGAACGAGATGTTCCGGAAGCTGATCTCCACGCTTAATTACACGGTGCCGCCCACCAACAAGTACGACGCGGAGCGCACCTATCAGAACCACAATCAGATGATCAATCCCGACGGCGAGTACTACTATGAGTACTGCACGGGCGGCAAGACAGGCTTCACGAACGCCGCCCAGAGGACCCTCGTCACCGCCGCCGAGAAGGACGGCCACACCCTCGTCGCGGTGACCATGCGGACCCCAGACAAGAGCGACTACATCGACCAGTCCAATCTCTACACCTACGGCTTCAACAATTTCACCTGGACGGAAATCCCGGGCGGCACGATCGTGATGCCGACGGAGCTGGGAACCGCGGGGTTCGGCCTCGCGGGGGACGGCGCCGCGGCGCCGGGGGCAGGGAATGCCGGAGACGCCGCCCTGTACCAGACCCTCTCGGAGGAGCAGGACGGAAAACTCCGCACCACCTATTACTACAGCGGGCTGCCGGTGGGATTCTCCGTGACGGAGATCCCGGAGCCGGAATCCGTGGAGGAGTCGGTGGGAGCGCCGGAGGAAGCCGGCGCGGACAACGCCGCCGCCACGGGCAGCGGAACGGTCCGGGCGGGCAGAAAGGGCTCCGCCGCGCCGGTCATCGCGGTTCTTGCCGTCATCGCGGCGGCGGCCGTCGGCGCAGCGGGTTACTACTACAAAAAGCGGCTCGACCGTGAGAGAGAAAAACTGCGGAGAAAGCGCAACGAGACGCGGGAGAGCGACAGGAAGACTGAATGAAAAAGACGATTTTACTGATACTGTTCGGACTGGCTGACCTTCTTCTCATCCTGGGCATCGTCTATCTGGTGAGACAGACGGAGGTGCTCAGAAAGAGCGTCTCCTCGCTCGCGTCCCTCGTGTCCGAGGAGGAGATGTCCGGGACGGAGTCTGCCCCTGAGGAAGGCGGAGCCGGCCTCGGCGGGACAGAGATCACAGGCGGCAGCGGAGCGGAAGAGATCCCGGAGGCGGAAGACGCCGAAGGCGTTTTCCAGGCCGGGCTGGCCGGCGCGGAATCCGGCGCGGCCTTCTCCGGCGCGGAGGAGCCCGTGACGCTTCAGGCTGACGCATCGTCCGCGGAGACGCCCGCGGGGGGCGACCCGGAAGCGTGGTCCGTCCCGGAGGAAATCACGGAGGGCCTGCAGGCGGTTCTCTCGGACATCAGCGAGGTCCTTGCCGCGACGGAGCTGCCCCCCACCAGGAGATGCCTGGTGGACGGCTCCTTCTGGGACGGCTGTCCGGAGCGGGACATTCAGCTTCTGACGCCGAATCCCTACTCCAGGCCGCAGTACGCCCTGGAGGAGGTCCACGACATCGTGATCCACTACGTCGGGAACGCGGGATCGACGGCCCAGCAGAACAGGGACTACTTTGAGAGCCTGCAGGACGGAAGCCGGTCGGCCAGCAGCCATTTCGTGGTCGGACTGGACGGCGAGATCATTCAGTGCGTCTCCTGCTCGGAGTGGGCCTACGCCTCGAACGACAGAAACTTTGACACGCTTTCGATCGAGTGCTGCCACCCGGACGAGAGCGGAAAATTCAACGACGCGACCTACCGGTCCGTCGTCGAGCTGACGGCCTGGCTCTGCAGGGCCTTCGGAATAGGACCCGACCACGTGATCCGCCACTATGACGTCTCAGGCAAGATCTGCCCGAAGTACTATGTGGAAAATCCGGACGCGTGGACGCAGATGCTCGCCGATATCAGGACGGAATACGAAAAGAATGCGGAGCCGTAAAAGCTTCGGCGTGATGGAGCCTGTCTATGCCTAACATGTACGACTATCTCGACTGGAGAGGGGACGTCCCCTTTTCCGTCGATCCGTTCAATGAGGTTGACAACCTGATACTTTCCTGGCTTGCCTACGTCGACTTCGAGGGAGTCGTCCCGGAGCCGGACTGGTACCCCGGCTCGGACACCAGACCGGCAGAGGTCCTGTCCCGCGTGGAGGACCTGCCCTCGGTGGGAATCCGCGAAGCGGCGGAGCAGTACAGCCAGCTTCACACGGAGGAGGAGATCCGCGAGAGGAATACCTTCATCGGCGACGCGCCCCTCCTGCTGCCGAAAGTGGCGGCCGCGGAGCGCTACGCCGGTCTCAGGCTCTGCGGATACGTCAACCTGGTGGACCCGGAGCGCGACCTCCAGATGGCCGCCGTCACCTTCGAGGTGGGCGACGGGACGTGGTACGCGGCGTACAGAGGGACGGACGACACCCTGGCGGGGTGGAAGGAGGATTTTGACCTCAGCTTCACCGAGATGTCGGCGGGGCAGGCCTTTGCCACGAGCTACCTGGAGTCGATGTTCGCGTCCCCCGGCCGGAGCGTCCGGGTGGGAGGCCACTCCAAGGGCGGCAATTTCGCCGCCTACGCGTCGGTCTTCTGCAGCGACGCCCTCCGCCGCAGGATCGTCCGGGTGTACTCCAACGACGGACCCGGCTTTATCGAGTCGGTGGCCGACTCGGACCGTTTTCTCAGCATGCTTCCGAAAATGATCAAGATCATCCCGGAGTCATCGGTCATCGGAATCCTGATGAACGGGCATATCCGGATGGAGATCGTCCGGAGCACGAAGAGCGGCGCCATGCAGCACGACCCCACCAGCTGGGAGGTGGAGAGGAATCATTTTGCCAGGGTGGACGAGAGATCCGACCTGAGCATTTTTTTCAATGAGACGATCATCGAGTGGCTGAACGGGATCACCAGCGAGGACAGGAAGCTCTTCGTCGACAACCTGTTCGGGCTGTTTGAATCGGCGGGCGTCACGACGCTGGAGGAATACAGGGAGCACCGCCTTCTGACGGCTGCCGCCCTGCTGAAGGGCTTCAACCAGCTTCCGGAAAGCCACAGAAAGCAGTTCCTGTCCATCCTCAGGAAGCTCTTCCGGAGCGGAATCAAGGTGCTGAGGGAACGAGATTAGAGACCTGCCCCGGGCAGAAAACCGTAAACTGTATGAGCGAACAGGAGAAGAGAAGGTTCCGGGCCGGAAGAGAGGTCGAAGAGCGATACCGCTTCAGGGTCCCGGGATTCGAGAACGCGAAAGAAGTATACCGGTTCGATGAACCGGACGACGCCGCTTCGTCGTCCGGATCGTTTTGCGACCCCGCCGGGGCTGCGCCGCCGCCCTGGTCGGAGGAATGGCAGGGCGGAGACGGGGAAGAAAGCGCCAGGGAGGAAACTGCCAGGGAGGAAACCGTCCGGAGCGGGGATGCGGGACAGTCCGGGAAGCGCCATTTCCATACCGGCACGGCGAGCTTCGAGGAGCTTCTCGCCGACGTCGACCAGGAGACCGGCTCCGAAAAATACGGAGAAGCGGACGACGTGGAGGTCTCCCAGGAGGAGGTCGACGAGCTGGTCCGGGATGAACTGGCGAAGAGGGGCTTTCTGGGAATGCGGATGAGACGCGTCCTTGGCGCCGGCCCGGAGCCGGAGGACATCTATCTGGACCGGGACCTGGTCAGCGAAAATGATCCTCTGATCGCCAGCATCGAGGAAGAGGTCCGCCGCAGGACGGAGGAGGAGGCGAGGGAGAGCCTGAAGCTTTCCAAGAGAGAGGAGAAGGCCCGCCTGGCCGCCGAGAGAAAAGCCGAGGCCGAGAGAAAGGCCGCGGAGAAGGCCGCCGAGAAGCGCGGCGCGGAGAGCCAGATCGAGGCGGAGCGCAGAATGATCGCCGAGATCCGGGAGGCGGAGGCCGCCGCGAGAAGAAAAGAGGAGAAACGGCTCGCCAGGAAGAAACGGCGCGCCATAAGGGCCGAGAAGCGCAGAAAGCGGAGAAGAGGCGTCCTGGGATTTCTTCTCAGGATTCCGGTCATCGTGATCGTCGTCCTGCTGTCCCTGGCGCTTCTCGCCGTGACGATGAGCTTCCTGGGGAGGAGCGAGCTTCGGAACACAAAGATCACGACCATGTCCCTCCGTGCGCCCGGCGAGGAGGAGCCGGAAGAAGGAAACGCGGACGAGGTGCGGTGGGACGGAGCGCTGTACCGCCGGATCAGATCAAGGACGAACATTCTCTTCCTGGGACTGGATCCCGGCGCGGAAAAGGAGAGGATGATTGACTCCCTGTTCCTTCTGTCCTACGACACGTCGGCCGGGACGTCGTCCTTCATCGGCATCTCCGCGGATACGGAGACCGGGATCGATTTCTACAACGCCGAAGGAGAGTATCTCCTGATGAAGAAGGCGCCGCTGTCCCTCGCCTACGCCGCCGGCGGAGGGGGCGAGAGAGGATGCCGCAACGCCGCGGAGGCGGTGTCCGGCCTTCTCTTCGGGATACCGGTCAACGCCTTCTTCGCGCTGGACCTGCGAGCCGCGGGAGGTCTCGCCGACGCCGTGGGCGGCGTCGAGGCCGTCGTGACGGAGGATCTCGGGGAGCGGTACATCGAGGGATATCCGGGTGATCTCGTGAACCTGCGGGGGGACGCGGCGGAAAGCTATCTGCGCTCCTACGTGTATACGGATCCCGCGGCGTACGAGACGGCGGAAGAGAGCGGCAATCGTCTGGAAAGGCAGGTCTCCTTCCTGACCGGCTTCCTCCGCCGCGTGAAAAGGGATGTCCGGGTGAACCCGCTGTTTCCGTTCTATCTGATGAGATATCTGTCCGGAAGGTCCTTTACGAGCCTCAGCCTGACGAGGGAGCTCTATCTCGTCTCGGCGCTGGCGTCCGGCAGGGCCGGAAGGGAGCTGGAGCTGACGATGCTGCCCGGCAGGGCGAAGGAGTCGAAGGACGGGATCCGATACGCCGTCGACGAGACGGCCGCCTGGGAGATCCTTCTGGGGATCTTCTTCGAGAGAGCGGACTGACGGCAGGAAAGCCAAAGACCGGCAGGAGGGAAGAACGCCCGCGGCCGGCGCGTCCGGGCGCGTGACCGCGTTTTCCGGCGAAACGAAAGAAGCAGCGAGCAAAAAAGAGCGTATGAAAAAGGATCTGTGCCTCGTTCAGGCACAGATCCTTTTTTGTGTCGCGATATCGATGGTCTGTGATCCGCAGAACCTGTGTGATCTGCGGGATCGGCCGGACGCCGGTCAGCCCATGTACACGGTGACGTTCACCTGGCTGCGGGTCTTGTCGAAGGGAATGACGTTTCCTTCCACGTCCCGGCCGTCGACCGTCATCCGGCTGACGCCCTTCTCGGTCCCGTTGGTGATGACCTCGATGTCGTAGTCGACGCCGCGGTAACGGCGGTGGACCTTGAAATTGCCGAAATCATGCGGCACGCAAGGGTTGATCTGAAGTCCCGTCAGGGTCGGATACACGCCCAGAATGTACTGGGAGATATCGGTGAACGTCCAGGCCGCCGTGCCGGTGAGCCAGCTGTTCTTGCCCTGTCCGAAGAACTTCGCGTCGCGTCCCGCCACCATCTGGGAATAGACGTAGGGCTCCGTCCTGTGGATCTCGCTCTTGTCCTGGAGGTAGGCCGGGCAGGTCTTTTTGTAGATCTCGAAGGCCCGGTCTCCGCGCCCGACGACGGTCTCCGCGATGGAGACCCAGGGATTGTTGTGGCAGAAGATGCCGCCGTTCTCTTTGTAACCCGGAGGATAG
>CACYDL010000064.1 GCA_902773195.1 uncultured Lachnospiraceae bacterium | reverse complement strand
ACGACGAAGAAGATTACGACGAAGAAGATTACGACGAAGAAGGCGACTACGGCGACGGGGAGTGACCCGGTGCCGGGCGGATACCCGGCGGAGCGGAGAAAAGCTGAGTCGCGCGCGCACCGCGGGCACAAGTGCCTCGCGCACCGCGCACGGAAATGCTGAGTCGCGCGCGCACCGCGGGCACAAGTGCCTCGCGCACCGCGCACGGAAATGGAGGTAAGGACAATGGCAAAGCGCGATCCGGAGGAAGTCCGGAACAAGGTGAAGCGGCCGGAGCGGCGCGTCCCGGAGGAGAGCCGGAGGACAGCGGAGCGGCGCGCTCCGGAGGAGGGCCGGAGGTCGGCGGAACAGCCGCGGGCAAAGAGGGATTCTGAGAAGCGGCGGAGACAGCGCGAGCAGCAGGTCAGGCGGCAGATCATGACGATCCTCATCGCCGTCGCGGCGGCGCTCCTTGTGGTCCTGTTCTTTGCCGCGAGAGGAGGAAGGGGAAAAACCGCCCCCCAGACGGGGACGGGGGCCGGGAACGGGACTGCCGTATCGGGCGTGTCGGAGAACACGGTCGGAACGTCGGAAGCTTCCCTGCCGTCGGACGCAGCTGTTCCCGGGGCCTCCGAAGTGTCCTCGGCCGAACCGGCGGTGACGCCGGAGCCGGCTCCGCTCGTAACGAAAGGGACCATCGAGGACGGTAAAGTAAGCTTCGTCAACGACCCCGCGTACTCTGAGAAGGTCACGATCCTGGGGACCGGCGACAACCTGATTCACGAGGCGCTCTTCCTGGACGCGAGGGATGAGAACGGGGACTTCGATTTCACCCCGATGTACCGTCTCGTCAAACCCTATGTCGAGGCCGCCGACATCGCGACGGTCAACCAGGAGACGCCGCTCGCCACGGAGATCGGGTCTCCGTCGGGCTATCCGCACTTCAACACGCCGACACAGGCGGGCGACGCGCTGATCGACGCGGGTTTTGACGCTTTCAACCTGGCCACGAACCACGTCTTCGACATGGGCGAGGACGGCCTCATCGCGACCCTCGACTACTGGGATTCCGTCGGCGCGCCCTATTTCGGCGCCTATCGCGGGAGCGAGGATCGGAGCAGGATCCGGATCATCGAGAAGAACGGGATCCGCGTCGCGTTCCTCGGTTTCGTGAACTGGACGAACGCCGATCCCCCGGAGGAGGGCGGCTATCAGCTGGTCTGGATCGACGACGAGGAGTCCGTGAGGAGCTATATCGAGCGGGCGAAGGAAGAGGCGGACGTTGTGGTCGTGTACGCCCACTGGGGTGAGGAAAATGAGAACATCATCACGGAACAGATGTCGGACATGGCCCAGAAGATGGTGAACTGGGGCGCTGACGTCGTGTTCGGCGACCACACCCATGTGCTGCAGAAGATCACGGTGCTCCAGCGCGAGAGCGACGGGAAGCTCTGCCCGGTCCAGTTCTGCGGGGGCAACTTCATCTCCGGGCAGAAGGAGCGCGCCCACCTGCTCAGCGTTCTCACGACCGCTGAGTTCGCGAAGAATCCGGCGACCGGCGACGTCGTCGCGACGGGCCTCACGGCGCTTCCGCTGGTCACACACTATATCGGCGACCGCACCGACGTCTGCATCTATCCGCTCGACGATTACACGGAAGAACTGGCGGAGAGCAACGGCGTCAAGCAGTTCGAAAATGAGACCATGACGCTCGACTACATGTGGGATCTCGTCCACGCGGAGATCCCGGACCAGTTCCTCGTCCACACGTCCTGACGACGGCCGGGGACGGGGTCCGTTTTCCCCCAATATCATTGTAAATTTTGACAGGGAGAGTTCACATTTTCCTTGACAAAGTGGTATAATCCTACAAAAGCGGCGGCCTTTCACGCGGCGCGGTAAAAGAGTACGGAGGAAGATTATGTTTAAGGATGGAAAGATCTGGTTAGCGAACACTGACGATGGAAGAGAGATTTCTATGCTTCCGAGAATGGCGAACCGCCACGGCCTCGTCGCCGGCGCGACAGGAACCGGCAAGACCGTGACGCTGAAGGTCATGGCGGAGACATTCAGCGAGATGGGCGTCCCGGTCTTCATGGCGGACGTCAAGGGCGACATCGCGAGCATCATGAAGGCGGGTGAGGACAGCGAGGACATGCAGGAGAGAATCCGCAGGTTCGGCCTCGCGGAGGCCGGCTTTACCTATCAGGGTTATCCCGTGACGCTCTGGGATATCTACGGACAGAACGGCATCCAGCTCCGGACGACGATCTCCGAGATCGGCCCGCTTCTTCTGAGCCGGATCCTCGGACTTAACGACCTGCAGACCAACGTTCTCAGCGTGGTCTACAAGATCGCCGACGAGAGAGGTCTGCTCCTCATCGATACGAAGGATCTCAAGTCCATGCTGAACTACGTGAAGGACAACTCGAAGGAATTCGAGGCCGAGTACGGGAAGATGTCCCCCGCGACAATCAGCGTCATCATGAGGTCGCTCGTCTCCCTCGAGACGGAGGGCGGCGACGTGTTCTTCGGAGAACCCGGTCTCAACATCCTCGACTGGCTGGCCGTCGGCGAGGGCGGAAAAGGTATGATCAATATCCTCGACAGCGAGAGCCTGATCAACAGCGGAAGGCTGTACTCGACGTTCCTGCTCTGGCTGCTGTCGGAACTCTTTGAGACGCTTCCCGAGGTCGGTGACCTGGACAAGCCGAAAATGGTCTTCTTCTTTGACGAAGCCCACCTGCTCTTCAAGGACACGACGAAGACGCTGCTCGAGAAGATAGAGCAGGTCGTGAAGCTCGTCCGCTCCAAGGGCGTCGGCGTCTACTTCTGCACGCAGAATCCCAGGGATATCCCCGACGGCGTACTGGCCCAGCTCGGCAACAAGATCCAGCATGCCCTCCACGCCTATACGCCTTCAGATCAGAAGGCCGTCAGGGCTGCGGCGGATTCCTTCCGTACGAATCCGGAATTCAATACCTACGATACGATAATGAATCTGGGAACAGCGGAAGCCGTGATCTCTTTCCTGGATGAGGATGGTATTCCCGGCATGGCGCAGCTCGTCAAGATCCTGCCTCCGCAGAGCCTGATCGGTACGATCTCGGATGCGGAAAGGGAACAGACGATCAAGGCAAGCCTGCTTTACGGCAAATATTACGAAGCGGTCGATCCTGATTCGGCGTATGAATTCCTGATGCGTAAAGGCCTGGAAGACGCGGCTGAACGTGAACGCCTTGCGGCTGAGGAGAAAGCGGCAAAGGAGAAAGCGGCAGAGGAAGCCCGCGCGCAGAAAGAAGCGGAGAAGCAGGCGGCTGCCGAAGCGAAGGCAAAGGCGGCTGAGGAAGCCAGGGCACAGAGGGAAGCCGAAAAAGCCGAACAGGCCAAGAAGAACGCCTATAAGCGTTCAGCGAAGGCTGTCAGCAGCACGGTAGCCGGTACGGTCGGCCGTGAAGTCGGCAAGACGGTCGGTTCCACCTTCGGAAGCTTCGGAAAACTGCTCGGCGGGAACCTGGGCGCCAGCCTCGGAAGAGGGATCATCGGGACACTGTTCAAAAACTGAAACAGCCGGACGGCCGGATGACTGTTCTGAGCGTAAAAAACCGGAAGGCCGCAGAACGGCTTTCCGGTTTTATATATTCCGCTGAATATAGAAAGACACCGCCCCCACGGAATCAGGTCCACGAAAACAGTGCCCAGTGCGCCGTCAGGGACTCGAACCCTGGACACCCTGATTAAGAGTCAGGTGCTCTACCAACTGAGCTAACAGCGCGTAAACGAACTATTTAAGATGCTTTTTTAACAAGCAAGGGTTATTATAGTATACGGTTTTTGGTTTGGCAAGGCTTTTTTTCCGAGTT
>CACYDL010000063.1 GCA_902773195.1 uncultured Lachnospiraceae bacterium | reverse complement strand
GGCGCTTTCAGCCACAGGCGCAGCTTCTCCAGGATCTTCTTCCGCCAGTCCCGCTGTGGGAAACAGGCCGATAATCAGAAATACCGCAAGCAAAAAGGCCGCAATCCGGCTCGCTCTGATTGTTCTCATTGATGAGACCTCCTTGGTCAGGAACCAAAATGAGAGTGTAAGACAACCGGCACGCCCGACGTACCGGATAAAATTGGAAAATAGAATCCTTATAGCATCTCATTATACCATGAAAAAGCCTGCCTATCAATGAAAATCAATTTATTTTTCGATATTTTTCAAAACAGCAAAGCCGTATTTCACCACGGCTTTGCTGTTTTGATCGTTATTTCAGCTCAGATGAAGGCATCCTCCGCAAAGGCTTCCGCACCGATCTCACTCAAGCCTCCGCTGCCCCGGCTTCCCGGAACTTCATTTGGTGTGCGTTGGCATAGGTTTCCGCCGCCGAGCCGGAGGGGGCCACGATGGTCAGATGCGGGTTAGAGCTGTCGAAGGCGCCTTCCCCGATCTCTGTCACACTCTCCGGGATGAGAGCCATCCAGAGTCCGTCGATATCGGCAAAAGCGCCGGCCTCAATGGCCCTTGTCTGGTCCGGAATGATGACCGCCCGCAGGTCAGCGTCGCCGGAAAAGGCCTCTTCCCCGATCCGGGTGAGCTCCTGAGGGAGTTCCAGCACCTTTCCTTCAAAGGAAACCTGGACCGAGGCCGCGGTGTCTCCCGGTTCGGCAAAAAACAACAGCTCCACCGGCTCACCGGCATAGGTATAGGTCTCTTCCCCGGCCAGCGCCATGCTCAGCCAGTCGCAGAGCACCGCGCCCGCACGGCTGCGGTCATTGAACAAATAGCCTTCCAGGACATACCGTTCCGGAAACGTGACAGAATATAGATAGTCGCCGCTCTGCAGGCCGCTCTGGGCCCGGGCGGAGAGATTCGCCGCATAAGGCTGCGCGGCGCCGGTCTGCACATAGTAGTTATACGCAACCGAGGTGCAGCTGACGGTGGAATTATGATTCTTGTGGTCCACATCCATGGCCGCGTCCGGAATAAAGCAGTACACATGGTACTCGTTTCCGCCTTCGCCCGGATCGTCCCAGGTGCAGTCCAGAGCATACCATTCTCCCTCAATCTGCACCGCGTTCCAGGCATGATTGTAATTGGTGATGCGAATCACGGGGATCCCGGCTTCCCTCATCAGGAAGAGGAAGGCCTTGCTGTAGCTGTCACAGACCCCGGTCCCGCCGAGCAGAACGCCGTCCGCGCTGTAATGGGAATAAGTATAATCGTAATTGGCGTTATGGGTCAGCCAGTCGTGCATCCACAGGGCAATCTCATAATCCGTTGTGTTTCCGGCTGCCCGGCACTCCTGAACAAGCTCCGTCACCTTCTGCGAAACGGAAGGCACGTTTTCGTCCACAGCGGCAAACTCCTGATTCACATATTCGCCGAACGTATTTCCCTTATAGAGGAAAACTTCAAGCTCATAGTTGCCCGAGGCGAGGAAGCGATAGCTGAAGGCGACGCTGTTCTCCGTTGTCTCGCCCTCCAGCACGCTGACGGCGTTCTCGCCGATCAGTCCGCTGTCTGTTTCGTTCAGGCAGATGTGATAGCGGTAGTTCCCGTCTCCTCCGGAAAAGCCAATGGTCCAGACCGTATCTCCGCTAAAGAATCCGCCCTGGGGTTCGGAAATGCTGATCCGCAGAGGGTCCATCCCCTCCACGTGAACGGAAACATTCTGAACTTCCCGGCCTTTGTATACGTCCCCATCATAGATATCAATCCAGATCTCCCATTCTCCGTTCTCCGGGAACGTAAAGGAGTATTCATTGGAGGGGCCCAAGTCCTGTCCGCCGTAACTGTAATTAATTGTCTCACCATTCTCTTCGGTGGGAAGAACTGCATCGAATTGATAGGTATAGTCCCCCGTTCCGTTGACCGTAACCCTCCAGGTTACAGGTCCGGGAAGTTCGCCGGTCTGCTCTACGGTGACATCCAGCGCCGAGGCCGCCTGGATCTCCGCTTCCGGCAGGGGCTGCACGATCTTCGGCTGAGGGATCTCCCCACGGCGGCTCTCCGGGTGTCCGTTGGGCAGCACCGGGTGATCGGCAGCTGGCAGATTCTCCGCGGGCTGATCCGCAAGAGACTGATCCGCAGGCGCCGGGACTGCAAAAGCCGCGGGCGCCGTGCCCATGAGCAGGAGCAGCGCCAGCAGCAGGGCAATGTACTTCTTCATTGTCATTCTCCTTCGGCGCCGCTTCTCCGCCCTCATGCCATTGAAAATGAGGGCGGAAAAACGGTCATAGATGATGATGGATGATTGCTCACGGCATGGATGGTTCGTCTATGCCGGTTGTTGATGCCTGCTGACAGAGCTTTGCTTTGCTGTTGTCAGAATCGTTCTTCAGTTGAGCGGGACAAAGGGGATTCCGGCTGCGTCTGCAAAGGTTTTGACGCTTCCTCCCGCAGGCGCGAGGATCGTGAGGCCCTCAACATGCTCGAAGGCATTTTCC
>CACYDL010000062.1 GCA_902773195.1 uncultured Lachnospiraceae bacterium | reverse complement strand
GAGAGGGCGTCTCGTGACGCATAAAAAGAGGGAGATTCGATCATGACAGTTTACCATACCAGACCGGGCGTCCTCCTGACGCAGGTATGCGGGGAATATATGCTGGTTGCGACCCGGGAGGCCAGAAAACACTGTACCTACGTGCAGCAGATCAACGGCAGCGCGGCGGTTCTGTGGGAGCGACTCGAGCAGGGCGCCACAGTGGCGGATCTCAGGAAGGCGCTGGAGGAGAAGTACCGGATGCCGGGCAGGGATATCGGGCCGGATATCCTGAACCTGCTCCGGATAATGGAGGAGGCGGGGTATCTGCTGACCGAGGAGGTGCCGGACGGGGGGACCGGGAAGGAGGAAAGCGCCTATGCCTGAGCTGTGGATCGCCGATTCCGTCAGACAGTACCGGAACGTCCTGGTCATAAGGTCGTCCGTCAAAGAGAGGACCGTTCTCGGGGACGACGCGTACATCCAGGACTCCGAGATCGGCGCGGACTGCATCATCGAGCGCAGGTCCATGGTTTTTTCCTCTGAGCTGGGGGATCATTCCTACACGGGATATCAGACAGTGGTCCGGTACGCCCATATCGGGAAGTACACCTCCATCTCGTGGAACGTCAGCCTGGGAGGAGAGAACCACCGCTACCGGAGCGCCACCACCCATCCGTTTCCCTACAATCCCCGATACGGCCTGTGCCCCTCCGATGACGCCGATCTGAACATTCCTTCGGAGACGCTCCGGATCGGAAGCGACGTCTGGATCGCCGGGAACGTAAGCATCCTCCGCGGCGCGCATATCGGTCACGGGGCGGTGATCGGCGCGGGGAGCGTCGTCACAAAGGAAATTCCGCCGTACGCCGTTGCTTACGGCGTTCCGGCGGAAGTACACGGATTCCGCTTCGAGGCGCCGGTGGTCGAGCGGCTTCTCGCATGGCAATGGTGGGACTGGCCGGAGGAGGTGCTCCGTGACAGCCGCGCCCTGTTCCGGGGAGACCTCACGGAAGAAAAGCTCCGGGGCCTGGAGGATCTGTACCGGTCCCTCCGGGAGAGGGGCGCCATATCCGGATAACACTTTTCAGGAAGATAAACGCGGGACCGTCCCGTGCCCTCCTTCGGGGAGGCACAGCAGGACGGTTCCGCGTTTTTTCAAAAAAGAATCACAGCGGGATATTCCCGTGCTTTTTCTTCGGGATCCCGGCCTCTTTTCCGCGCAGCGCCTCGAAGGACCGCCGGAGGATCTCCGCCGTCTCGTCCGGATGGATGACGTCGTCGATGCAGCCGTTTTCCGCGCCGATGTAGGGGTTGAGAAAGGTCTCCTGATAGGCCTCCGTCAGCGCTTTCCGTTCTTCCTCCGGGTGACCGGACTCAGCCAGACGCCGGCGGTGCAGAATGTCCACGGCGCCTTCGGGTCCCATGACGGCGATCTGCGCGATAGGCCAGGCGTATACATAGTCCGCCCCGGTGTATTTGCTGTTCATGGCGATATAGGCGCCCCCGAAGGCCTTGCGCAGGATCAGCGTCACCTTGGGAACGGTCGCCTCGCAGTAGGCGTACAGAAGCTTGGCGCCGTGGCGGATGATGCCGCCGTGCTCCTGTTTTTTTCCCGGCATGAAGCCGGGGGAGTCGACCAGCGTGAGGAGGGGGATGTTGAAACAGTCGCAGAAGCGGATAAAGCGGGCGGCCTTGTCCGACGCGTCGATGTCCAGTGTGCCCGCCGCGACGCAGGGCTGGCTGGCGATGATTCCGATGGGCGAGCCGTCCATCCGCGCGAAACCGGCCGCCAGGCTGCCCGCGAAGCGCTCCTGTATCTCCAGGAAGGAGTCTTCGTCGGCGATGCACCGGATCACGTCCCGCACGTCATAGGAAAGCCGCATATTCTCGGGAACGATTTCCTGAAGAAGGCCGGAGCGGTCGTTTCGCGCGGGCTCTGCCAAAGGAAGGGACGCTTCGCGGTTCTGCGGCAGGTAGGAGAGCAGATTCCGCACGCCCAGAAGACACGTCCGGTCATCCGGATACACAAAGTGGGCGACGCCCGAGCGCTCCGCGTGTACCTGCGCCCCGCCGAGCTCCTCCGACGAAATTTCTTCGTGAATGGCGGATCGGACCACCGTGGGCCCCGTGATGAACATTCTGGCGGTGTGCTCTGTCATGAAAATGAAGTCGCAGATGGCGGGGGAGTAGCAGGCTCCGCCCGCGCACGGTCCGAGCATGACCGCGATCTGCGGGATGACGCCGGAGGCCAGGGTATTTCTCCGGAAGATGCCGCTGTAGCCGGCGATGGAGCGGATTCCCTCCTGGATCCGGGCGCCGCCGCTGTCGCAGACAGCCACGATGGGGCACCCGTTCTGCAGCGCCAGATCCTGGATCCGGCAGATTTTCAGGGAGTGGGTCTCGCCGAGCGTTCCGCCCAGAACGGTGAAATCCTCGGAGTAGGCGTAAACCATCCTTCCGTTGATCTTTCCGCATCCGGTCACGACGCCGTCCCCGGGGACGGCGCGGGTCCTGTCGTCCGCATTCCCGGGGACGGCGCGAGATCCGTCCTTTTCGTCTTCCGGGATGCCGCCGGCACCGGCGCTCTCCGCTCCGGGGCGGGCCATCCACAGCGTGTCAGTCTCAAGGAAGGTTCCCGGATCAAAAAGGATCTCCAGGCGCTCCCTCGCCGTGAGCTTGCCCGCGGCGTGCTGCTTTTCCGCGCGCTCCGCGCCGCCGCCCCGTGAGGCGGCCTCTTTTTTCTGTCGAAGCTCTTCCAGAATATCCGGATTCCACATGGTTTCTCCTCCGGCTGTCAGCCCTGCCGGGCCATCTCCGTCCGTTCTGTTTTCATTGATCCCTCGCCATGGCGGGAAGGGCGTTTTCCGTCTGTTCTGCCTTCATGGTTCCTTTGTCATGGCGCAAAGGGCGCTGTAGCGGATCTTGCCCGACTCTGTCATGGGCAGGCGCCGCAGGACGTGTCCGCGGAAGACGCGCACGGGGATGCCTGTTTTCTGCGCGAGGAAGGCGCGGGCCTTCTGCGACGTCTCTTCGTCCCCGCAGAAGATATCCACCCGTTCGTCCGTTCCCGTACACGCGAAGCGTCCCGGAAAATGCGACTCCAGCAGACGCTCGCACTGGTCCAGGCTGACCCTGAGTCCGTACAGCTTGAGAAAGCGGCTTTTTCTTCCTGTGATGTAGTAGAAGCCGTCCTCGTCCCGGCGGGCGAGGTCGCCCGTGCGGAAGAATCCCTTCCATTCGTCGCCCAGAAGCAGGTCTTCCCGGCATTCCGCGTATCCCATCGCGACGTTCGGCCCGCGGTAAGCGAGTTCTCCCTCCGCGGCGGGCTCCGTCAGCTCCCTGCCGGCATCGTCCAGGAGCAGGAGTTCTCCGCCCGGGATGGCCTTTCCGATGCTGAGGATCCGCTCCGACGCCTTGTCGGGATCCAGCAGCGCCATGCGCGCGTTGGTCTCCGTCGTTCCGAAGGTGGCGACGAAACGCCGGCCGGTCTGCGCGGCGTAGTCCGCGAGGGCGCGGAACTGTTCCTCCTTCAGCTTTCCGCCGCCGGAGGCCAGGGTCCTGAGGTCGGGCAGATCCATCCGCTGGATCCGCAGGCGGAGAAATACCTCGTAGTTGAAGGGCACGCCGCAGACGTCGGTGCAGCGTTCCTTTTTCAGAATCTCCCAGTATTTCGCGGACGTGGGGCGGTGCTTTGTCAGAACGGCCAGGGCGCCGGCGGAGAGATGGCTCGCGAGATGATTGAGCCCCATGGTGTACTGGACCGGGAGGTGGCACATGGCGACGTCCGTTTCCTTCCAGCCGAAGGCAGCGGCCACGTTGCGCGCGTTTGCCTCCAGGCCTCCGAGGGCGCAGCGCACCAGCTTGGGACTTCCGGTCGAGCCGGAGGTCGTCATGAGCAGCGCCAGCCCGGGATGGACGGGGCAGGAGGGCG
>CACYDL010000061.1 GCA_902773195.1 uncultured Lachnospiraceae bacterium | reverse complement strand
GGAGGAGAACAATGCGGTATTTTGAAGGAATCAGCACAGACAGCAGCTTCAACCTCGCCATGGAACAGTACGTTTTCGACTCGATGCCCCGCAGCGAAAGCTACTTTCTTCTCTGGCAGAACGCCCCTTCCGTGATCATCGGAAAATATCAGAACGCCTACGAGGAGGTCAGCCAGACCTACGTGACGGAGCACGGGATTCCGGTCATAAGGCGGCTGTCCGGGGGAGGGGCCGTCTATCATGACCTCGGAAACATCAATTATACCTTTATCACGGACGGCACGCTCGGGGAGGAGCTGAGCTTCGCCGTGTTCTGCGAGCCGCTGATCCGGACGCTCGGTCAGCTGGGCATAAGGGCGGAGACCGGCGGGCGGAATGATGTGACGATTGACGGGATGAAGATCAGCGGGACCGCGCAGTACTGCAGGAAGGGGCGGATCATGCACCACGGGACCATCCTCTTTGACTCGGATCTGTCCGTGATGCCCCGCGTCCTGACGCCGCCCGCGGCCAAGGTCACCTCGAAGGGAGTGAAGTCCGTGAAGAGCCGGGTGACCAATATCGCGGATCACCTTTCCGCCCCGATGACGGCGGAGACGTTCCGGGACGTCTTCCGCGGGGAGGTGTTCCGGGGGGAGGCGCTTCGCGGAAGAGAGGCGGAGCGGGGCACATTTTCAGATGAGGATCTGCGGGCGATCGGGGAGATCCGCGGCGGGCGCTACGGCACCTGGGAGTGGAACTGGGGAAAGTCCCCTGAGGCCGCGATCGTGAAGGAGCGGTACATCGAGGGTGTCGGCCGCGTCACCGCACATCTGGGCGTATCGGAGGGGAGAATTTCGGAGATCTCCTTCTCGGGTGATTTTTTCGGAGACGGGCCGTCGGAGGAGCTGCTGGGCCGCCTCGCCGGCTGCGCCTTCGAGAAGACGGCGCTCACCGACGCGCTTTCCGGAATCCGGGTCGGCGCCTGCTTTTTCGGCCTTTCCGCCGATGAACTGGTGCGGCTGCTTCTTTCGTGAGAAGACAGCCGATATTGTGCCGCCCGCGGACGGTTCTGTGTTATAATAAAAAGCAGTTTCAAGGTTCCGGCTTTATAAGGAGTAACACCATGAAAAAGTTTGCATCAGCCCTCCTCCTGCTTCTGCTTACCGCCCTGCTCTGCGTGCCGGTCCGGGCTGCCGGCAAGGCGCGGATGAGTGTCTCCTCCGTGACACTTGTGAAGGGAGAGACCTATACTCTGAAGGCGCTCGTCGGCGAGACGGCCCGGAAGGCCTCCTCCTGGAAGAGTGAGAATCCCGATGTCGCTTCCGTCTCCTCCTCGGGAAAGGTGAAGGCGAAGGCGCGCGGCTCCTCGGTGATCCGCGCGGAGGTGTCGGGCAAGACAGTGGAGTGCCTTGTATCCGTCGTGGGAAAGACAGATACCGAATCCGTGAGATACAGCGTCCTTATCATGGACACGTCCCGGAGCATGAAGGGCTCCGCGCTCACCTACGCGAAGTCGGCCGCGAAGAAGTTTGTGAAGACGCTGCTCGCGGCGGACGGCAGAAACTACGTTGCGGTCGTGACACTCAACTCAAAGCCGAAGACGATCTGCACATTTACGAATAAGAGGTCCGCCCTCAACAAAAAGATCGGCGGCGTAAAGGCCTCCGGCTACACCAATATGCAGTCCGCGCTCGCGAAGGCGGGAAAGCTTCTTAAAAATGTGCCCGGCGGAAGCGGCGTGACGAAAAATATCGTGCTCCTTTCGGACGGTCTGCCTCAGAGCGGAAAAAAGAAGGTCAGCGGGCGGTACAGCCGGTCGGATCACAGGTACTATAAATATGCCAATTCGGCCTATGCGACGGACAAAAAGCTGAAGAGAAAGTACTTTGTGTACGCGCTCGGCTTTTTCCACAAATCCTCGGGCAAGGACCTGAAATTCGGACGGAAGCTCATGAAGGATCTGGCCTCGAAGGATAAGTACTATGTCATCACCGATAAAAAAGAGATTAAAAAGACGATGAATGAGATCGCCGATACGATCACCTCCGTCACGCTGAACAGGGAATCGGCGGTGATCTATGTCGGCGATACCCTGAAGCTTCAGCTCTTCGCGAACGGAGAGAAAAAATCCGGGAGCTGGAGGACCTCCGACTCCTCGATTGCCTCCGTGTCCTCCTCGGGCCTCGTCACGGGAAAAGCACCGGGGACGGTCAGGATAACCGGCATTTATAAAGGAAAGAAGGCGGTCTGCAAAGTTACGGTGAAAAGGAAAAAAGGGCACCGCTACAAGGTGTATCACGACGCGATGACGCGGAAGGAGGCGAGCGCGAAGTGCAGGGCGAGGGGAGGCTATCTGGCCTGCATCAACAGCGCGTCCGAGCAGAAGACCATTGAGGCGCTCGTTAAGAAGAACGCAAAGAAGAATAATTACTGGCTGGGAGGCGTCAAGAAGGACGGAACCTGGAAATGGGATGACGGAACCGCGTTTTCCTATACCAACTGGGATACGGGAAACAGCGAGGGAAGCGGATCGGAGGACATGATGGCCTTCGTGGCAATTCCGAGACCCGGCACCACCAAGGAATACGGCGAGTGGGTAGACACCCTGAACGAGGGTGAGGGAAATGAGTTCGAGGGATATT
>CACYDL010000060.1 GCA_902773195.1 uncultured Lachnospiraceae bacterium | reverse complement strand
GAAGCTGTCGAGAAGATCGAAATACTCGTTCAGGGTGTGGATCTGGGGATAGCCCGCCCACTCGAGAACCTGCTTCTGGATGAAGAAGGCGGGTCCGTTGACCTGGTTGACGATCTGCTCGCCGTCGGCAAGGCCGTAGTTCGGGATGATGTAGAGGACGTCGTTTCCGTCTTCATCCTTGGTGATCAGCCGCGCCTTCTGCGGCTCGATGTGGGCCCAGAGCCTCGGTGTCTTCTCGGGGCTGACGTAGTCGAGAAGGTTGATCAGCGCGCCGTTCTGGATCAGGAGGTCCGCGCTGTTGCCGCCGTCAAACAGATCCGGATAGTCCTCGCCGGCGATCATCATGCCGAGCTTCTCGTCCAGATCGCCCGCCAGGAATTCGAATTCGAAGGATACGCCGAATTCGTCCTTGATCTTCTGATAGATCTTATTGTCCTCCGCAGGCTGGTCGCCGGGATCGCCGCGGAATACGGTCAGGGTGATCGGTTCGGGCTGGCTGTCCTCCGCGAAAACGGGGAGCGCCGGCGATACCGCCATAACCAGAGCCAAGGATGCTGCTATCAATCTCTTCATAAGTTTCCCTCCTCTTATGGATTGGTGCGAGCAAGAATGCTCAAAAGAATTTGGATAAATTTACCGTTAAGCCGATGTGTTTCCACGCGTATCTGATGACCTCATGTTATCATCTCCGCCGGTCTGTTGCTTTTGAAAACTTGCTGAATCCTTTGCAAATGTTGCTTATTTGAATTATTCAGATTCATCATTCCGTCAATATTCTCAATAATACTCCCTGCTTTTTGTGAATTATTTCCGATTATCCCGGAACGCCCTTCGGTTCTTCCCGAAATAATTGCATCCGAAATCGTTTTCAGTCCCCCTTCCTTTCTTTTAGAAGGTAGCAATTTTTTATTTTCCGATTGACAACGGTTCCCGTATGTATTACGAATACATCATGAGCAATAATCGACAGGCACAAATGAACATTCAAAGGAGCGGAAAAATGTCCGAAAACAGAATTCTGTATGTCAATATCGAAGCGCCGCGGGACGGGGACGGCAGCAGGGAAAGGCCCTTCCGCCGCATCGGCGACGCGGCGGCCGCCGCCCGGCCCGGCGACGAGGTTCTCGTCGCTCCCGGGATCTACCGGGAGTACGTGGACCCGGTCTGCGCCGGCACCCCGGAGAAGCGCATCACCTACCGCTCGACGTCTCCCCTCGGAGCCGTCATCACGGGGGCCGAGAAGGCGGAGGGCTGGGAGCCTTTCCGCGGAGACGTCTGGGTGCTCCGCGTGCACAACGGCATTTTCGGATCCTACAACCCCTACACCACCCTGGTGTGCGGCGACTGGTATTTCGCGCCGGCCGTCCGCCACACGGGCTCCGTCTATCTCAACGACAGGATGATGTACGAGACCGTGACGCTGGAGGAGTGTGAGAAGGGAGAGCCGGATCCGAATTCCTGGGTTCCCGAAGAGTCCGTCTACAAATGGTACACGGAGCAGGACAGGGACCGGACCGTCCTCTACGCCAATTTCAAGGGGCTTGATCCGAACGCGGAAAATGTCGAGATCGCCGTCAGGCGCAACTGCTTTTTCCCGTCGAAGACCGGCGTCGGCTACATCACGGTCAGCGGCTTCCTGATCACCAAGGCCGCCACCACCTGGGCGCCCCCCGCGGCCTTCCAGGACGGAATGATCGGCCCCCACTGGAGCCGGGGCTGGATCATCGAGGACTGCGAGATCAGCAGCAGCAAGTGCTGCGGGATCTCCCTCGGAAAATACCGCGATCCGGAAAATGACATGTATTTCTCCACCAGGCGGGTAAAAAGCCCCACCCAGATGGAGCGGGACGCGGTCTGCCGGGGCCAGTACCACGGCTGGACCAAGGAGAACATCGGCGGCCACATCGTCCGCCGCTGCGACATCCACCACTGCGAGCAGACCGGCATCGTGGGCCGGATGGGCGCGGTATTCTCCACCATCGAGGACTGCCACATCCACGACATCTGCTGCTCCCAGCAGCTGGGCGGAGCGGAGACGGCGGGGATCAAGCTGCACGCGGCCATCGACGTCACCATCCGAAGAAACCGGATCCATCACTGCATCATGGGCGTCTGGCTGGACTGGGAGGCCCAGGGGGCGCGGGTTTCCTCCAACCTGCTCTATGACAACCAGCGGCCGGAGGGAAAAGAGCCCGCTCCCGGCGCCATGTTCAGCACGGACGTTTTCGTCGAGGTGGGCCACGGTCCCACGCTGATCGACAACAATCTCCTTCTCTCCAGGGTGTCCGTCACCATTCCCAGCGAAGGCATCGCCTGCGTGCACAACCTGTTCCTCGGATCCTTCAGCCTGATCAACTCCGGCGTCGACAGCATCGTCAACGGGCAGAGGGAGCCGCGCTACACGCCCTACCACATCCGCCACCGCACGGAGGTCGCGGGCTTCATGACGATCCTCCACGGGGACGACCGGATTTACAACAATATCTTCGTACAGCAGTATCCGGCGGACGGCAGCAGGACCCCGCAGGACGCGGAATATCTCACCTGCGGCACCGCGCCCTTCGATATCTTCCCCTCCTACGAGGAGTGGATCTCGCACTTCACGCCCGGGTCCGCCCCCGACATGGGAGGGCTGGCGCAGTATCACTTCTCCCACCTGCCGGTATGGGTCGGCGGCAACGCCTATTTCAACGGGGCGACGGTATCGGTCCACGAGAAGGAGCCCTTCCTCGACGGGGAGCACCGCGTCAGCGTCGGCCTGACCGAGGGGGACGCCCGGCTCGCCGGGACGGAGCTCTGGTCGTATCTGGGGGACTGCGTGACGGGCATCATCTCCAGCGAGACCCTCGGCTGCGCCTTCGAGCCGGAGCAGCGATTCGAGAACCCGGACGGAACCGCGCTTACGCTCGACCGGGACTATTTCGGAAACCACAGGGGCGCCGGCACGATTCCCGGACCCTTCGCGGATGAGGAAAGCGCCCGCCGGCCGCTCTTCTGACCGCCCTTCCCGCGGCACGCGAACGGCGGCGCGCCGTCGGTATCTTTCGGGCAGCGCCTCTTTTGGCGCCGGCGGAGCCGGGGATGGATCCTGCGGAAAAGCGCTGACGGATCTTACGGAAAAGCCTCTGAAAGTAAAAACGGATAAGATACTGGCAGATCATGCAGAAAAGGAGAACAGACATATGTTCACAGACAGAAACAGCATCAATGAGATCATGGCGGAATGTCCCCCGCTCATCTCGGTTTTCTTCGACAGAAGCTTTCTTCAGCTGGTGCCGGAGCCGTACAGAGACCGGCCCCTTGAGGAGGTGAAAACCGCCTTCCTCCTGCCGTGGGGACAGCCGTTTCCCGCGGACCAGATGGTGGAAGACGCCAACCTGATCCTGGAGGGCGAGCGATACTGGGAGCTGATCCCCCTCTGGAGTCCGGTGCTCACCGTCGAGACAGGCGACGCCGCCTCGGTCTTCCTCATGAGGTTAAAGGATGATCTGAAGGGAAAAAGGCCCGCCGTCCTGATCTGTCCGGGCGGCGGGTACGAGAACCTCTCCTTCGGCGGAGAGGGCGTGAGAACGGCAATGCGTCTGCAGAAATATGGCTGCAGGACCTTCGTCCTGCGCTACAGGGTGAGTCCCAACCGCTATCCCGCCCCTCAGCTCGACCTGCTTCTGGCCGTCAAATATCTGAGGGCCAACGCGGAGCGGTTTCAGATTGATCCCGGCGACCTGATGATCCTGGGATACTCGGCGGGCGGCCACCTCTGCGCCTCCTCGGCGGCACTGGCGGAAGAGCTCGACGGCGCGCTTACGAAGGCGGTCGAGGCCGCGAGGCCGGAGTTCTCCGGGATGCTTCAGGGCGTCTCCTCCAGGCCGGACAAGGTCTGCCTCTGCTACCCGGTCATCACCTTCCTCGGACCGCGGCACGAGCCCAGCTTCCAGTGCCTGACGGGCGGCGACGAATCGCTGCGGGCTCCCCTTTCGATCGAGACCCGCGTGACGCCGGACTATCCCGAGACTTTCCTATGGACCTGCGCCGACGACTCCCTCGTTCCTCCCTTCAGCACCGAGAGCATGAGGGACGCGCTGGCGCGCTGCGGCGTACGTCACAAATGCGTGATCTATCCGCAAGGAGAACACGGATGCTGCCTGGGCGAGGGAACCTCGGCCGAGGGCTGGACGGACGAGATGGCGGCCTTCTTCCGGAAGCCGTGACCTCCTCCTCTTCCGAAGGACCCCTCCCGGCGCCACGGCGCGGGTCCGTTTCCCGTCCCCGCGCCTTCTGCGGATACTTCCCGCCGCCGGATCGGAAAACGGCTCCGGCATAACACGCGGTAAGAACGGCTCCGGCGCCACGCCCGGGCGGAAAACGCCTCCGGCGCGGCGCCGGGAGGGATCAGAGATCCTCTTCGTGCAGGAATTCAACAGATTTCAGGCTGCAGCTCCCGCTGCCCCTGAAGGTAAGATAGAGCGGCTGTTTCCCGTCGGGGAACAGCCCTTTTTCGAGCACGCACACGCCGGCCGTCCAGAGATTCGCGTGGTCCACCGGAATCCGGCCGAGCACCTCTCCTCCATAGGAGGCCCGGATCTCGAACTCTCCCCGGGCGTATGCCCTGGTCAGGATTCTCACGCCTCTGACGTCCCGGCACGCGAAGTATTTGAAGCCCGCGGTGACGCCGTCGGTGATCCCGCGGATGAAGGCGTAAGGGCACTGCCCCTCCCCGCCGCTCTGGACGATCCTCGGGGCGCCGGGCTCCACGTAGATCCCGTGGTCCGGCCCAAAGAGATTGCAGGCGATATAGGCCGGATACTCCCCTCTGTCGGGCAGAGGGCCGCCGTTTAATCCGCAGGAGGTCATCTCCGCCTGAACCGCCGACCCGTCCTCCGTGAAGGCGAGAGGCTCGGCGCAGCCCTGTCTCGAGTACCAGGTCCCGTTGGTATGCCTGTGGTAGAAGACGTACCACTGCTCCCCGATCTGCACCATGCTTCCGTGGTTGTTGGCGCCGCGGGCCGCCGCCTCCTCCGCCGGCTTGTAGGTGCCGACGTGGAGATCGCAGTTGCTGACCAGCACGCCCCCGTAGCGAAAGGGACCGCGCGGGCTGTCGGACACCGCCCAGCAGAGTTCATGCATCACCTCGGAGGAGTAGATAAACCAGTATTTTCCGTCCTTCTTCCGGATCGAGGCGGCCTCGAAATAGGCGTGGCCCTCGAAATCCGTGCCGGCGCTGAAGCAGCAGCCCGGGGCCGCGATGACGGGCGCCTCCCGTACCGTGAGCATGTCGGGCTCCAGCACGGTGAGCATCGCCCCGCGGCGGGACGCATCTCCCGCCGGACAGAAGCCGGTGTAGAGGAAGGTGACGTCTCCCTCGGTCAGCACCCCGGGGTCAAACTGAGGCTCGTCGCCCTCCTTCTCTCCCAGACGGGTTCCGTCCGGATAGCGGACGTATCCGAGGAACTCATAGCGGCCCGACGGCCTGTCGCACACCGCGACGGACACGACGTTCGCCTTGTCGAGGACATAGTACAGGTAGTACCTTCCGTCCGGTCCCTTCGTCACATCCGGGGCGTAGAGGCACATGCGCCCGTCCCTGTTCATCGGGTCCGACGTCTTCGGGTAGATCACGCCCTCGTAGCGCCAGGCAGCGGGCTCGTCCACCGGCGCCGACCAGCAGACGTAGTCCCCCATGCAGAAGGTCTCGGCGTCGTAGAGATCGTGGGAGCCGAAGACGTATACCCTGTCCCCGAACACGTGGGGCTCTCCGTCCGGGACGTACTCCCAGGAGGGCAGATAGGGGTTGAGCCCGAGGCGCCGGCCGAATCCCGGCCTCTCCCTGCCGGGCACGGCGCCTGCCGGTCCGAATACCATCTCGTCTCCGCCGGCGCACCGGTAGGGAAGCCATCCGGGCAGGCCGCAGCCGTCCCGCCCCGTTCCGTTGGGATCGCCGGTTTTTATGAAGTTGGCGAAGTAGTCGCACATCCGGGCCGCCAGCTCAAAATGACGCCCCTCAAAGGGTCTCCAGCATTTCCCGAGGGTCTCGAAGAAGAACCACAGATCGCTGGAGTGAAAGCTGCCCGCGCAGTCCCACCCGGGAATGTCGGGATCGAACCGGTAGTAGTACATCTCCGGGCCGCCGGGGTCCTTCGCCCGGGCTTCGAGAAAGGTCGTCTTGACGGACTTCTCCACCGTGTTGATGCCGTCCGCCCGGAACTCGTCGCCGGTGTTGCCGGAGATGACCGGAACCCTCGCGCGCTTTCCCTCGATAAATCGCTCCACGGGATCTCCCTTGTAGACCCTGCCGTCCGCAAAGGGAAACATTCTCGGATGATCCTGGGCGTAGGCGGCGTACCGGTCCCGGATCTCACGGGCGTCCAGCTCCCTGGCTTCCGCGAGGCTCTTCACGCCGAGATACCCGAAGAAGGACTCTCCCTTTTTCTCGGCGGCTTCCAGGGACACCGGCCGGAAAATGTCGTTGTCCTCGTCGAAGTGCCGGATGATGCCGCTGAAGATCACGGCGCCGCGGATATCGCCGTAGTTCTCCTCGCAGGTCAGCTGATTGAGGACGCTGCCGCCCCCGGCCGACTGTCCCGCGATGGTGATTCTTCCGGGATCGCCGCCAAACGCCGCGATATTTCTGCGCACCCACTTAAGACCGGCCTGCTGGTCAAGGAGGCCGAAATTTCCGGGTCTTTCGGGAGATTCCGCCGTGATCTCCGGGTGGGCCAGAAAGCCGAAGGCGCCGAGGCGGTATCCGACGCTGACGACCACGACGCCCCTCCCCGCGAGGCGCTCGCCGTCGAATTCCATCTCAGCCGTGTAGCCCCACTGGAATCCGCCTCCGAAGAACCACACCAGGACCGGCTGCTTCTCGTCCGGCTTCTTCGCCGAGGTCCAGACGTTGAGGTACAGGCAGTCCTCGCTCATCGGGATGTCGGGATCCACGTGCCACTCCCTGTCGTACAGGCCGTCTCCCGTTCCGGGCGTGTCCTGCATGGAAATCGGCCCGAATTCGAAGGCGTTCCGCACGCCCTCCCAGTCCGGGCACGCCTGGGGCGCCCGCCAGCGGTTCCGCCCCACCGGCGGAGCCGCGAAGGGAACCCCTTTAAACGCCGTGATTCTGGGATCGGAGCCCGGAATTCCCCTCAGCGCCCCGTTTTCCGTCATTACCATTCTCAACATAGCCGTCCCCCTGAGATTTCCGTCCTTATGTCGGACACAGCCGTCCCGGCGCCTGAATCACCGGCGCCGGGACGGAATTGTCGTCTGTTCGTTGTTCACTGCGCCTTCGCGCGTTTTCCTCTCCTGCTGAGCACGACGCTCTGCAGAAGGATGAAGAGGCAGAGCATGGCGCCGGTGGTGATGCTCTGCCACCAGGGATCCTTGAGTCCGCTGGTGACGACGATCTTCTTGATCGTGCTGAGCGTCATGGTGCCGAAGAAGGTGCCGATCACGTTGCCCACGCCGCCGGTCAGCAGCGTGCCTCCGATGATGGAGGAGGCGATCGCGTTCATCTCCGCTCCCGCCGCGTTGGTGGCGTTGCCCGCTCCCGTGTGCATCATGAAGACAAAGCCCGCGATGCCGCTGAGCAGCCCGCTGCAAAGATAGCTCAGGAAACGGGTCTTTTTGACGTTGATGCCCAGCATCAGTGCGCTCGTCTGGTTTCCGCCGACCGCGTACAGGTTGCGCCCTGGCTGGCAGTACCTGAGCACCAGGAAAACCACCAGCACGCACAGGAGCGCGACCACGACGCCGAGCTCGATGCGGGCGGGTATCAGGTTGCCGTTCTTGGCCGTGTAGCCCAGGAACGGGATCTCGATCTTGGTGCTCATCAATGCCTTGAAGCCTTCGTGCTCCACCTTCTGGGGATTGACCGAGAGCATGGTGGTGACGCCTCTGGCGAAGAACATGCCTGCCAGCGTCACGATGAAGGGCTGGATCTCGAGATAGCTGACCAGCAGGCCGTGAACCGTGCCGAAGGCAAGGCCGATGCCGAGAGCCATCAGCACCGCCGCCGGCACGCTGCCGCCGCCGTTCAGGTACAGGACGCAGCTCATCACCACGAGGCCGATGACGCCGCCGACGCTGATATCGATGCCGCCGCCGATCATGACGATGGTCAGACCGCAGGAGATGATGATCAGGGCCGCGTTGTCGTTGAGCAGGTCGAAGATCTGCTGGAAGCGGAGGAAGCCTCCCCGCAGGAAGATCATCGCCAGCGCGTACATGGCGGCGAAGATGCAGATGGTGATGGTCATCAGAAGCATGGTGTTGGACATCGGCTCGCGCTTTCTGCCCGCGTTTCCTCTGTTATTCATCATGCCGCCTCCTTTCCCGCATTGCCGGCCCTGCCGCTGCGCGCCCGGCTGAGAACTCCGTCAAGCTTCTTCTTCACGACGGGAGAACCGAGAACCACCAGCAGGATGATCACGACGGCCTTGTAGGCCTTGACGTCCGTCGAGGGCACCTTCATGGCGTAGAGGGTGGTGGTCAGCATCTGGATGATGTAGGCTCCCAGAACACTGCCGCTGATGCGGAATTTCCCGCCGCCCAGGCTGTTGCCGCCGATGGCCACCGAGAGGATGGCGTCCATCTCGACGTCCAGAAGCAGGGTCTCGTGGTTGATCAGGCTCAGACGGCAGACGCCGATGCAGCCGGCCGTCGCCACGCAGACGCCCAGAATCATGAAGCTGAGCATCTTGATGAAGGTGGAGTTGATGCCGTTGAGTCTCGCGGCGCCCTGATTGATTCCCACCGCCTGGGTATAGAGACTCAGGTTCGTGAAGCGGAACGCCAGCGTCAGGAGGATGGCCACGATCGCCACGATGAAGATCGGGGTCGGGATGGGCACGTTGGGAATGAAGCTGCCGATGGAGCTGATGATGCCGCTGGTGACGGTGGGCGTCGCCCCTCCGTTGATCCAGTAGGCGATGGACCGCCCGCAGGTGTAGAGAATCAGCGTGGCGATCATGGGCTGGATCCCGAAGAAGGATACCAGCGTCCCGTTGAAGGAGCTGAAGAGCACAGAGACCACGCAGCAGGCCAGGAAGGCCAGAAGCACGGTCACGCCCGTGATGGCGCTGCCGCTCTTGAGGACGCGGACGAACACGCTGCCCGCGATGGCCGCGCCGGCGCCGACGCTGATATCCTGCCCGCCGCAGGCCGCCGTGACCAGCGTCATGCCCATGGCCAGGATGGCCAGCTCACTGGCTCCGTTGATGATACTGATCAGGTTGCCGGTCAGCACGGTGGTGCCGGCGTTGTTGACGGTGGTTCCTATGCTGAAGAAGGAGGGATCCCGGATAAGATTGAACACCACCAGCAGCACGATGGCCACCAGCGGGATCAGAAGCTGACCGATGCCTCCGTTACGTTTTGTCCTGCTCACTGCTTCTCACCTCCCGCGATGGTCTTCATGACGTTGGCCTGAGTCAGCTCGCTGCCCTGGAGTTCCCCGACGATATTCCGGTCTCTCATGACGATCAGCCTGCTGCAGGTCCTGAGCATCTCCTCCACCTCGGAGGAAATGAAGGTGACGCTGACGTTGTCCTCGGCGAGCCGGAGAACCAGCTTCTGGATCTCCAGCTTGGTTCCCACGTCGATGCCTCTGGTGGGCTCGTCCAGAATCAGGTATTCCGGATGGGTGAGAAGCCACCTGGCGAGGATGACCTTCTGCTGGTTGCCGCCGGACAGGCTGCCCACCGGCGTCTCCTTGCTGGCCGTCTTGATGTTGAGGGCGGCGATGTACTCGTCCGCGAATTTCTCCGTCTCGGCGCGGGACATGGGATGGAAGAATCCCTTCATGACCTGGAGGGCGAGGATGATGTTCTCCCTCACGCTCAGGTCGGCGATGATGCCGTCGCGCTTGCGGTCCTCGGGAAGATAGCCGATGCCGTTCTTCATGGCGTCGTAGGGCTTCTGGATCTTCACGACCTTTCCCTTCACGCGGACCGTGCCGCCGGTCACGTGGTCGGCGCCGAAAATGGCGCGCACGCTCTCGCTCCGCCCGGAGCCGAGAAGCCCGGTGAAGCCGTTCACCTCGCCGCGGTAGATCCGGAAGCGGAAGGGTTTGGCCGCGGTGCTGGACAGGTGATCCGCCTCATAGACCAGCTCCGTCCCGATCTTGTGATCATGGCCGATGTTCTCCATGTCGCTCAGCTCGTCGAGCTCTTTTCCCATCATTTTCGCGACCAGCTGGACCTGAGGCAGCTCCTCGATGGGATATTCCCCGACCAGCTCGCCGTTTCTCAGGACGGTGATCCGGTCGCAGACCTCGTAGACCTGCTCCAGGAAATGGGTCACGAAGATGATGCCCACGCCCCTGCTCTTGAGATTTCTCATCAGGGAGAAGAGCATCTGCACTTCCTTGTCGTCCAGCGAGGAGGTCGGTTCGTCCAGAATCAGCACCTTGCAGTTCATATCGACCGCACGGGCGATGGCCACCATCTGCTGGACCGCCAGCGAGCAGCTGGAGAGCTCCTGTCTGGCCCGGGCGGGAATCTCGAGCGCGGCGAGCATCTCGTCCGCCCTCTTCTCGTATTCTTTCCTGTGTGAAATCAGTCCGGAATCCCGGCCGATAAACATGTTCTCGGCGACCGTCAGATTGGGGCACAGCGTGATCTCCTGATACACCGTGCTGATCCCGATGTTCTGGGCGTCCTGGGGCGACCTTATGTCAACCGCTCCCTGGCTCCCTTCCATGAAGATCTGACCGCTGTCCTTGGTGTAGACGCCGGTCAGAACCTTAATCAGCGTGGATTTTCCGGCTCCGTTCTCGCCCATCAGGGCGTGTATTTCCCCCCTGCGGAGGGTGTAGTCAACATTCTGAAGCGCCTTTACCCCGGGGAACTGCTTGCAGATCCCCCGCATGCTCAGAACGATATCCTTTTGCTGCATCCGGAGAGCTCCTTTCCTGATTCTGCCGCCGGGAACCAGACCCTCTGCTTCCCGCCGCCGTACAAAAAACGCGGCATGAACCGGTGAACAAGCTTCACTTGTTCACGCCGCGCAGTCATTTAGTTCAGCTCAGGACCTGTGCCCTTCCCTCATAGAGCGCTTCCCGTCCTGTGCGCCTTGTCTTATTCGCCGAGGCCGTAGGTTTCGACATCTTCCTCGGTGATGGTCGTCGCGTCGAAGCCCTTCTCGACAGAGATGATCTTCTTCTCGGCCGGCTCCTCGCCGCTCTTGATCAGGTCGCTGATGACCTGCGCCTGGAACGGGCTGCACTGTCCGTCATAGTTCCAGTTTCCGGAAAGAAGCTCGCGGAGCGCCCACTTGTTGCAGTCGAAGCCCATGACGATGACGTCCTTGTCGACGCCGTGGGAGATGCCGTGGTCGTCAAGCGCCGCGACAGCGCCCTTGGCCATGCCGTCGTTCTCGGCGTAGATGATGTTGAACTCTTCGCCGCTGTTGATGACGGATTCCGTGATGGCCTTCGCCTCAGCCTCGTCCCAGGACGCGGTCTGCTCGACTACCAGGTTCCAGTTGTCTTCAGCTTCGCACTTCTCATCCAGCGGATCAGAACGGCCGATCTGAGCATCGCTGCCCATGACGCCCTGAATATGGATGATGTTGTAGTTGTCAAGCCCGAGGCCTTCCAGCCACGCAACAGCGGTCTCGCCTT
>CACYDL010000059.1 GCA_902773195.1 uncultured Lachnospiraceae bacterium | reverse complement strand
TGAAGATATCAGGCCCGCTGATCGCGGGGAATATCCTGCAGCAGATGTACAATATGATCGACGCGCTGGTGATCGAGCGGTATCTGGGGGAGCGGGGATTTGCGGCCGCGGGCATCGCCGGCAGCGTCATGAACCTGTTTCTGTTTCTGATCATCGGGGCCTGTACCGGCATTTCCGTCCTTTTCTCGCAGCTGTCAGGAGAGGGAGATCCCGACAAACTGCGGGGCGAGCACTTCACGGGGCTGCTCTTCGGTCTGGTTCTCTCCGGAGGCCTGGGAGCCGCAGGGGTCATGTCCCTGCCGCTCCTTCTTCGTCTGATACAGACGCCGGCGGAGCTTCAGGCAGGGACGCTTCTCTATCTGCGCATCATACTGGCGGCGCTGCCGGTGGCCTTCATCTATAACTTCTACAACGCCATTCTGCGCTCGGTGGGGGATACGCTGTCCTCGCTGGTGCTTCTTCTGATCGCCGTGCTGGTGAATCTGGGACTGGATATTTACCTGATTTCGGGGCTGGGCCTCGGGATCGGCGGGGCGGCGCTGGCGACGGCGCTGTCGCAGCTGCTGTCGGCGGTGCTGTGCGTCATGTATCTCAGGTTCCGGTACCCGGAGCTGATGTTCCGGAGAGGGGACTGCCGCTGGAACCGGCATATGTTTGCGAAAACAGCCCGCTACAGCCTCGGCACCGGGCTGCACCAGACGGGGCTGTATATCGGAAAAATGATCGTGCAGGGGGCGGTGAATACCGGCGGGACGGCCATGATCGCGGCCTATACCGCAGCAGGCAGGATCGAGGGCTTCGCCAACTCCTTCGGAGATTCCGGCGCGGCGGCCACTTCTGTCCTGACGGGCCACAGCTACGGCGCCGGGAACCGGGAAAGAACGCGGAAGGTCTTTCGCGTCAGTCTCTGCATGATGCTTACGCTGGGGACCGTCTGTTCCCTGATCATGTATCTGACGAGACGTCAGACGGCGGCCCTCATGCTGTCGGCCGGCCGGGGACCGGCCTATGACTATACCGTCCGCTATATCGGCCTGATTTCTCTCTTCTATCTTTTCTGTTTTACGGGAAATTCCTTCGCCGGATATTACGAGGGAACGGGGCACATCATGATCACTGTGGCGGGAGCCTGCTCCCACATAGCGTTCCGGGCGCTCGTTTCCTGTCTTTTTATCCGGAAGTCCGGACTGGACGTGGTGGCCGTCGCCACCGGAATCGGATGGATGGGCGTCAATCTCTTCTGGAGCGTCCGAATGAAGAGGATGGGATCCGGAGGGCGCGGGCGCCGCGGGACGTGAAGGATTGGCGGCGGACATCGCGGGACGTGAAGGAATGGCAGCGGGCGCCGCGGCCGGCCATGTAAAACACGCCGGACGCCGCGGTTCCGGCCTAGGCCTGGGGCGTAAAATCGATGCCCGCCTTCGCCGCCTGTGTCTGCTGATATTTGCGGGGAACGCGGTAAATGCGCCCGCCGCGTTTAAAGTTGGCGCCGGTCTGCTTGAAATGGAACGGCACGCCGTATTTCACGCACTGGCGCATGGTATCCAGGATCCAGTCGTAGTCGCAGAGCCGCGCCTCGTCTCCGGACTCGCCGCCGCAGACCACCTGGTCGATCTCTTTTCCGTATGTTTCCAGATAGGGCTCGATATTGACCGGACCCAGCATAGGCTCGTGAATGATGGATTTGCGGCGGATGGGGAGCTCCAGGAATACGGGGAGACGCCGGTCGGCCATGGCCTGGTTCTCGCAGGTACAGCAGATATGTACGTTGGGATAGCCGCCGCCCCAGTCCTCCGGAAGATTCACATGAAACCGCTCCGGCCGCTTTGTGACGAAGAAGAAGTCCAGATCAGCGCGGACGCGCATGATCTGCCAGGCCTCTTTTCTCCACTCGTCCGCATCCGGATGAAAAAAGTCCGAGGTGAAGCAGGTGTAGACGACGCCGTCCTCCGGCCGGACCTTGTATTCGCCCTTCCGGTCTTTCCGGAGGGGAAGATCGAAGGCGCGGGTTCTGGTGACGATGGAGGAATCCTTGCCGAATTCCGCGTCCCGCCGGTAGACATAGCAGTTTCTGCAGCCCTCGGAAATCTTTGTGCATCCGTGCCACAGATTCCACATGACAGACATGGTGATCCCTCCTTTCCGCGCCGGTTCCTTCCGCTGAGCCGGTTTCTCACTTCGGTGCTTTCATCCATACGGTATATCATTCCCGGCCCCGTCCGACAAGATCCCGGTGAAAGACCGCCCCGGGACAGCCGCGCCCGGCCGCAATCATCCGGACGGCCGGTCTTCCGCAAGCCTGCCGGGATTCCGTCGGCGGCCGTCCTTCCGCAAACCTGCCGCTTCTCCGCCGGCGGCCGGTCTTCCGCGCCCGGTCGCAAAAAAATTTTAAAAAAGCCGGCGAAATCCCTTGACTCTTACGTAACGTCATAGTTTATATTGGCCTTACCGGAGGCAAGGGAGAGAAGAGCGATGATGACAGTGAAGGATGTAAGCAGACTGACAGGCGTGAGTATACGCACCCTGCAGTATTACGACAGGATTGGGCTGCTCCGGCCGGCGGAATATACGGAGGCGGGCTACCGGCTGTATGACGATACGGCCCTGGAGACCCTGCAGCAGATCCTCCTCTTCAGGGAACTGGAATTCCCTCTGAAGGATATCAGGGAGATCATCGGCCGTCCCGGCTTTGACAGGAGCAAGGCGCTTGGCCAGCAGATCGAGCTCCTGAAGCTGAAAAAGGAACACATCGAGAAGCTCATCGATCTTGCCGTCGACCTTGCCGCGGGAAACAAAGTGAAAGAGGTGAGAACATTGAATTTTGACGCGTTTGATACAAAAAAGATGGACGAGTACGCCGCGCAGGCGAAGGCCTCCTGGGGCACGACGCCGGCTTATAAGGAATATGAAGAGAAAACAAAGGGGCTGACCGGGGAGGAAGCCGGGAGGATCCATCAGGGCATGATCGGGATCTTCGCGGAATTCGGGAAGATCCGGGATACGGATCCCGCCTCCGGGGAGGCGCAGGCGCTGGTGAAGAAGCTGCAGGAGTACATCTCGGCGCATTACTATACCTGCACGAAGGAGATCCTCGGCGGCCTTGGAAAGATGTACGCCGCGGGCGGAGATTTCACAAAGAACATCGATGGCTTCGGCGGAGAAGGCACGGCCGGATTTGCCTCCCGGGCGATCGAAATCTACTGCGGCTGACACTCTGCTGACGGAACGTCACGACAGAAAAAGAAATGAGGCTCGCAACCGAAAAACGAAAGTATGCGGCGGTC
>CACYDL010000058.1 GCA_902773195.1 uncultured Lachnospiraceae bacterium | reverse complement strand
GCCGCCGATGCTGATTTTCCCGTCCTTCTCCTGCCAGGTCTCAAGATAGTACTCCGGCATTTTCTGCTGCCTTTGCAGCTGACTGTAACTGATGCGGAAAACCTGGGACCTCTCCCCGTCCTCCTCCTGAAATACCCGCAGAAAATGAAACGGCCTTTTCGGAAGGCGTATCCACAGGTCATATTCCCTGTCTATCCGTTCTCCCTCCCCGGTCAGAGAAAAATATTTCTGGCGGATGGAAAGCCCCTGGCGGTAACTGATCTCCAGCGGAAGCTCCGTGCCGTCGGCGAATGCCGTCATCCTGCTGTTTCCCGGAGCATTATTCCGAAAATAACCCTGCAGAACATATCTGCCGCTGTCGGTGCGGTGAACCCGCCCCAGCGTCATCACAAAATGGTGTTCCATATGTCTCCGTTTCCCTTATCCACACAGAATGAGCCGGCCGATTACCGCAAGGTAAACAGTGCCCGGCCTGCCGCAAAGTAAACAGCGTCCGGCTTTGGCGCAGCGCAGGGCCGCTTACCAGAGCGTAAACGGCGCCCGGTTTACCGAAAAGTTCGGATTATAGTACGGGTCTCCCGCGTCCACCATCTCGCCGAAACGGCTGCGGAAGACGGCCACTTCCTTCTCGAAACGTGCCTTCTTCTCGGGCGTATCTTCGTACCCTCTGGATTTTGACTCATAATGATGCCACAGAGAGAACGGCGTGCACACCACCAGAAGATTTTCCTTCCGGAGCTTAAGGCACAGATCCACGTCATTGAGCGCCACCGCCAGATCTTCGGAAAAGCCCGAGACTCTGTCAAAGTCCGCCTTGCTGATCATCAGGCAGGCCGCCGTTACCGCACTCCAGTTTCCGGTAACCCTGGCTCTCATCATAAAGCCGTAATCATCCTTGCCTATTCCCGAGAATACATGCCCGGCAAAACCGCCGAAGCCCAGAACAATGCCGCAGTGCTGCACGGTGTCGTCCCCGAACAGAAGCTTGGCGCCGACGCAGCCCACGTCAGGCCGCATGCATATTCCCAGCATCTCGCCGAGGGACCTTCCGTCGAGCAGCTCGGTGTCGTTGTTCAGCAGAAGGAGATACTCTCCCTTTGCGTGCCTTGCTCCGAAATTGTTGATCGCGGAATAGTTGAATTCCTTCGTCCAGCGAATAATCCGGATATTGGAAAATTCCTCCTTGATCTGTTTGTAATAGGCAAATGTCTCTTTCTTTTTGCTGTTGTTCTCAACAATCAGAATCTCAAAATTCCTGTAGGCCGACCGGGTCATGATGGAGCGGATACAGCGGTCGAGATCATCCGTATGATCCATGTTCGGGATCAGAATGGTGATCATGGGATTGCCCGGCGTATCGTAAATCACGTGGTTCATGCCCCACAGGTCAAGCCGCTCCACTTTTCCCTTCAGGCCGCACTCTTCAAGATGGGACGCGATAGCCTTGCGGCCTGCTTCGTAGGCGTACATCTTGCTGGTGGGGTCCATGGCCGTCGATGAAGGATGCATGCGCCAGTGATAAAGGATCTTCGGTACATGCTCGACCCGGTTTGCCCGGAATGAAGCGCGCAGCACAAGATCATAGTCCTGGGCTCCGTCATATTCACTGCGGAAACCTCCGATCTGTCTTACCAGGCCGGTATCGATCATCAGAAAATGGGTAATATAGTTATGAGAGCGGAGCAGGTCCGGCGAAAAATCCGGTTTAAGGTTCGGATCAAAATGCACCGTTCCGTCCATGCTCACCTTATCTTCATCGGTGTAGATCACCTGCGCCCCCGTCCGGTTCGCGGCGGAGACCATTTCGAACAGAGCGTCCGGAGCAATCACATCGTCGTGATCGAGAAGAGCGATATAATCTCCCCGGGCCATCTCCAGCGCCGCGTTCGTATTTCCGGAAATCCCCAGATTTTCAGAAAGCACGCTTACTCTGATCCTGGAATCTGCGGCGGCGTACTCATTCAGTATGGCAAGGAGCTCCTCATTCCGGGACACCGTCCCGTCCTCATTTTTTGTTATGCTTGCATCGGCAAGGCAAAGTTCCCAGTTCCGGTAGGTCTGGGCCTGAACGCTGCCGATCATTTCCCGCAGATATTTCTCCGGCGT
>CACYDL010000057.1 GCA_902773195.1 uncultured Lachnospiraceae bacterium | reverse complement strand
GGAACGCGTCCCCTTTCTTCTGTCCGCGGCAGGGAGCGCGTTTTTTCCGGAAATTATTCCGATTTCGACACACCTCCCGGAACTGTCCTTTTTTTAAAAAGTCTTCTCGGGTATGATAGAAACAGAATCAAACCCGTATATCAGGAGGAAAAGAGTTTGGAGAAGACGAATTCCGTAAAGCTGAGAGTGTATATCACGATTGTCTGCATCTCGTTTCTGCAGGGACTTCAGTACGGGCCGTCCCCGGTCCTGAAGCAGATCGCGGAGCATTTCCCGTCGGTGAGCACGAGCCTGGTCCAGATGCTGATCACCGGACCGTCCCTCATCGGCATGGTCTTCGCCCTGGCCAGCGGCGTGCTGATCGTAAAGATCAGCAAGAAGCGGCTGCTGCTGATTTCTTCCCTGATCTCGGGGCTTTTCGGCGTCCTGCCCCTGCTCTCCGACAGCTTTCCGCTGCTGTTCGGCTGCAGGATGATCTACGGCGTCGCCCTGGGTCTCGCGACGGCTCTCAACACCGCCGTCGTGGCGGAATGGTTCACGGGTGACGAGCGCGTCACGGCCATGGGCGTCCAGGCCGCCAGCGTCGGCGCCGGCATGGCGGTGACCACCGCCGGAGCGGGCTGGCTCGGCGCGTCCGTATTCACCAATTCCTATTTTATCAATATCATCGGGTTCATTTCCTTTGCCCTGATCCTGTTCTGCCTGCCCGAGACCGGGCGCGCCGTCCAGTCGGAGGGCAACCGCATCACCGTGAACGTCAGGGTCATCGTCGTGGCGGTTCTGGGTCTGCTGGAATTCATGTTCCTGATCTCCTATACCACCAACATCTCGATGCATCTCCAGGGGAGCCTGGCGGGAAGCGCCAAGGCGGCCGGAAATCTGACCAGCATCTTCTCGATCGCCCAGATCATCATCGGCCTTCTCCTCGGGATGATCACGAAGGTGACGAAGAAGGCGACGATGCCCGCCGCGATGTTCTCCTTCGTCATCGGCGCGGCTGTGCTGGTGCTGTTCCCCGCCAGCTTCCCCATGCAGTGCGTCGGAGCCCTTCTCTGCGGCTTCTCCCAGGGCGTCTTCATCCCGACCGCCATGGTCGAGGTGTCGAACGCGGTGCCGCCTGTCGCCGCGGCGATGGCCTCGGGCATCTTTACCTGCGGCACCTGCACCGGACAGCTGATCTCCCCCTTCGTGCTGAACACCGCCGCGAAGCTCTTCCTGGGAGAGGCGACGACCTCCCATGTGTTTACGGTGGCCGCGGCGGGCATGGCGGTCTCCTCCGTCTTCTGCGCCTTCGTCATGCTGGGGAAGAAGAAGTGAAGGGACCGGGCGCGGAGAATGACGCGGAAAAATGATTTTTAGCACAGACCGCCGGGAAGTGTTCTGTTTTCGGAACGCGGAATGAGGTAGACTAAAATCACAGGATTCAGGATTTGATCATCGTTCAAAACGAGCATGTGAAGGAGGAAAAGGCGATGAGTTTTAATTTCTTCGTAAAGAGCAACATCACGTTCGGACGCGGGGCGGCCGAGAAGCTGCCGGAGATCCTCAAAGGCTACGGTCTCTCCAAGGTCATGATCGTCTACGACGGCGGCGTCAAGGCGGCGGGTATCGCCGAGAAGATTGTCGCCCAGGTCGAGAAGGCCGGCATCGGCTACGTCATCTTTGACGGCGTGATTCCCAATCCGACCAACGAGGTGGTGGAAGGCGCCGCGGTGACCGCGAAGAACGAAAAGGTGGAGGGCTTTGTGGCCGTCGGCGGCGGCAGCAGCATCGACCTCGCCAAGGCGGTCAACGTCCTGATGACCAACCCCGGCCGCATCGGAGAATACGGCGGAATGAACATGGTAAAGAATCCCTGCCTTCCGCTCATCGCGATTCCCACCACCGCCGGGACGTCCAGTGAGATCACCAACGTCAGCGCCCTCATCGACACCGAGAAGGTGATCAAGTACGTCGTCATCGACAACAAGATCGTCGCCTCCGACGTCATCGCCGATCCCGAGTTCACCAGGACGATGCCGGTATCGGTGACGGCCGCGACGGGCATGGACGCCATCACCCACGCGGTGGAGAGCTACATCTCCAACATGGCGACGCCGCTGACCGAGTACAACTCCGTCAAGGGCCTTCAGATCCTCTATGAAAACCTCCCGAAGGTCGTCGAAAACGGCGCCGATATGGACGCCAGGGAGCAGATGATGCTCGGCTGCATCATCACCGGCTTCGGCTTCTCCAACGCGAACCTCGGGTTTGTCCACGCCATCGCCCACACGCTGAGCGCCCATTTCGGCCTGGCCCACGGCATGGCGAACGCCTGCGTGCTTCCCTATGTCATGGCCTACAACGCGGAAGCCTGCCCGGAAAAGATGGTGGAGCTGGCGAAGGCCATCGGCCTTGAGACCTGCGGCGACATCGAGAAGGACAAGTTCCTTCTGGCCGACGCCCTCAAGGCGCTGTGCGTGCGCCTCGGCATCCGCACCCTGAAGGAGCAGAACGTCCCCGAGGACGCCTTCGACAGACTCGCGGAGGACGTGCTCAGGGAGCCGGTTCTCGGCTTCAATCCGCGCCAGGGAGTTACGAAAGAGGACGTCATCGAGATCCTCAGAAAAGCATATTGATCCAGACAACGGCTTCAACCAATAAGAAGGAGGTTTTCCCGAAATGAAAAAGAAAATGGCGCTTTGCACACCGATCTCCGAAGAACTGCTGGCCCCCATCAGGGAGCAGTGCGACATCACCGTCTGCGGCGAGCTGCTCCACGGAAAGGGCAACGTCACGGAGGAGATGACCCGCGAGGAATGCATGGGCAGCGAGCTCGTGGTTCTCGGCGACGAGTACGCCGGGGCTGACACCATCAAGGCGTGGGCCGACGCGGGCATGAAGTTCATCGGCGTCGCCAAGGGAACGCCGGCGACGGTCGATTTCGACGCCATCACCGCGGCGGGCCTTTCGCTCTCCTATACGCCGGGCCGCAACCGCGTCGCGGTCGCCGAGTACACCATCGGCCTGATGATCGCCATGGCGAGAAAGATCACCATCGCCGCCGCCGGACTGAAGAACGGCGAGCACACCAGCCCGGAATCCGACATCTACGACGTCCCGGACGTGAAGAACGTCACCTTCGGACCGCTGGATGAGAATCATCCGTTCATGGACTACGGCATCGGCTTCGAGCTCTACGGCAAGACCCTCGGCATCGCCGGCTACGGCGCCATCGGCCGCGAGGTCGCCGTCCGCGCCAAGGCCTTCGGCATGAACGTCATCGCCTACGATCCGTATCTCAACGAAGCGCTGGCGGCCGCCGACGGCGTGAAGGGCGTCGATCTCGACACGATGCTGGCCGAGTCCGACATCGTCAGCGTCCATCTTCCGACCATCCCGTCCTGCAAGGCGATCGTGAACAAGGAGTGGTTCGGAAAGATGAAGAAGAGCGCGTATCTCGTCAATACCGCCCGCGCCTACGTCATCGACCAGAAGGATTTCGTCGAGGCTCTTGAGAACGGCGACATCGCCGGCGCCGCCGTCGACGTCTACTGGAAGGAGCCGGTTCCGGTGAATCATCCGCTTCTCCGCATGAGAAACGTCGTCTGCACGCCGCATATGGCGGGTCTCACCACGGACGTGGACGGCTGGTCGGGCCGCATGATGGCCGAGGAGATCACGGCTTACCTCAACGGCGAGAAGGGGAAGTATCTCTGGAAAACCAGGAAGTGATGGCAGGAGGAAAGCATAATGGCAGAAAGATGCTGTGAAGGAAGAAAGCGTTATCCGCACCTCTTTGAGCCGATCCGAATCGGCAATATCCGGCTGAAGAACCGCATTGTCGCGGCTCCGACAAGCCCCAGCATGATCACCGCGGAAGGACACATGACGCCGGAGATGGCCGCCTATCTCGAGGAGAAGGCGAAGGGCGGCGTGGCCGTCGTCACCTACGGCGAAGCCATCGTCCACTCCGCGACCGGCAAATCCCACAACAAGCAGCTGCAGCTTGACAGCTTCGGCGTGAAGCAGATGCTCGCCGAGACGACCCGCATGATCCACAACGCGGGCGCCTACGCCAACATCCAGCTGTCCCACGGCGGAAAGTACGGCGGTCTGGCCAGCGTCGGCGGAGACGTGGGCGTCTGCGCCACGGCCTACGGCCCCAGCCACGAGATGACGCCCGAGGGCGAGGTCTTCGAGATGCCCCGCGAACTGATTTTCGAGATCGTCGAGTCCTACGGCAAGGCCGCGAAGCTCTGCAAGGACTGCGGCTTCGACATGGTCCAGGTGCACGCCGCCCACGGCTGGCTGTTCTCCCAGTTCCTGTCGCCGGTCCTCAACAAGAGGACGGACGAATTCGGCGGCTCCCTGGAGAACCGCGCGAGATTCCTGATGATGGCTCTGGACGCGGTCCGCAAGGCCGTGGGGCCGAGATTCCCCATCGAGTGCCGCATCTCCGGCGACGACCTCACGGATGTCGGTCTCAACATGGACCAGTGCGTCGAGGTGGCGAAGCTCATCGAGGACAAGGTGGATCTGTTCCAGGTCTCCTGCGGGAACCACGAGGATCCGGAGATGTTCTGCAGAACGCATCCTTCCTCCTTCTTCCCGAGGGGCGTCAACGTCTACCTCGCCGCCAACATCAAGAAGAACGTCAGCAAGCCCGTCGCCTGCGTCGGCTCCCTCAACGATCCCGCCCAGATGGAGCGGATCATCGCCTCGGGCGAGGCCGATATCGTCGAGATCGGAAGAGCGCTGCTCGCGGATCCGTACCTCGCCAGCAAGGCCCTCGCGGACCGCGCCGACGACATCACGCCGTGTCTCAGATGCTACGAGTGCTTCGGCGAGACGTCCAAGAGCGAGACGGTCAAGTGTACCGTCAACCCGATTATGGGCCAGCAGCTGAAGCAGAAATTCGGCGTTCCCGCGCCGGCTGAGAAGAAGAAGGTCCTCGTGGCCGGCGGCGGTCCCGGCGGAATGGAGGCCGCGATCACGGCCGCGCTCCGCGGACACGACGTCACCCTCGCCGAGAAGAGCGGGATCCTGGGCGGCAACCTCAGGCCGGCCGGCGCCGCCTATTTCAAGGAAGACATCTCCAAGCTGTGCGAGCTTCTGATCCGCAGGGTCAAGGCCGCCGGCGTGAAGGTGCTGCTCAATACCGAAGTGACCCCGGCGTACGTCCGCGAATTTGATCCGGACTTCCTCGTCGTCGCCATCGGCTCCAACGAGCTGAAGCCCCCCATCAGGGGAATCGACGGGGACAACGTCGTCATGGCCATCGACGCGGAGCTGCATCCCGAGAAGCTCGGGAAGAAGGTCGCGATCATGGGCGGCGGCCTCGTGGGAAGCGAGGCGGCGATCGCCTTCAGCCACGAGGGCCACGAGGTCTCGATCATCGAGATGAAGCCCGCCGTCGCCGAGGAGGTCAACTCCTTCTACAGAGGCGGACTCCTTCCCCAGGTCGAGAAGGCCGCGACGATCTACGTCAACACGAAGGTCATGGAGATCGTCCCGGAGGGCGTCAAGGTCGAGAGAGACGGAGAGGAATTCATCATCAACGCGGATTCCGTGGTGTGCGCCCTCGGCTTCAGGGCCCCCTATGCCGCCGTCGACGCGCTCTGCGAGGACGTGTGCGATTACGCCATCGTGGGCGACTGCGCCAACGTCGGACAGATCTATCAGGCCATCAGCCAGGGCTACTACGCCGCGCTCCGGATCTGACGCGCCGGCGCGCCGGCGGGCACGGATCCGCGGCAGGGGCCTCACGGCCGTTTCCGCCGTCGGCGACGTTCCGCGGATGAGAGCCGAAAGAGAAGAATAACCGGACGGACCCGGGTTTTCTCGGAAGAAGAGAACCCGGGTCCGTCTCTTTTTGCGCCCCGTAAAAAACAGATGGTATTTGCGCGGCGTTTGGAGTATAGTTTAAAGTGGATTGAACTGCGACAGACAATTCCCGGCCCCGCCGGAGCGGGGGACGGGACCGTGCATAACGCCGGTGGAAATCCGGCCGAGGACAGACCGTGGATACACATAACCTGACCAAGAAACAGAGGTGGAAGATAGCGGACCGCATGGCCGAGGAGTACCTCGGGAAGGTCAACGAAATTCTCCCCGAAGTGACGCCGAGAAACAGCGTCTACACGAAATACGTGAAGCGCCTGCTGGACATCCTGATCTCCGCTCTCGCGCTGACGGTGACCCTGCCCATCAATCTCGTGATCGGCATCGTGACGTTTTTCGACGTGGGCCGGCCGATCTTTTTCACCCAGCAAAGAGCCGGCAGAAACGGGAAGACCTTCACCATCGTGAAATTCCGGAACATGAGGAACACGACGGACGAGAAGGGAGAACTGCTCCCGGCGGCCCAGAGGGTCACGAAATTCGGAAAATTCGTCCGGAAGACCTCTCTGGACGAGCTGCTCAATTTCTGGTCCGTGCTGAAGGGGGATATGAGCATCATCGGCCCGCGGCCCCTGGTGCCGGAGTACGTGCACCGCTACAGCAGGCGGCACGCCGCGCGTCTCGCGGTGCGCCCCGGCCTCGAGTGTCCTCCCCGGAAGGATTCCGACCACGTGTGGACCTGGAACGAGCAGTTTGAGAACGACGTGTGGTATGTGGAGAACGTGTCGTTCCGGACGGACTGCTTCATGATCGGAAGGCTGGTGAAGTTCGCCCTGAACAGAAAGAGCGCCAACGCCAGGGCGACCGCGGCGAGGGGCACGTTTACCGGATACACGCCGGACGGACGCGCGATCAACATGGACGAGGTCCCGGAGTGGATCATCGAGGAATGTCTGAGAGAAGAGGACGAGACGAAAAAATGAAAAAATTCGAGAACAAGACGCTTCTGATACTGGGCTCCAACGTCATGGCGCCGGAGCTGGCGGATTACGCCCGGGCCAACGGCGCCCGCACCATCGTCGCCGACTACTATGACGCCGACCGTTCCGCCGCGAAGCGGAAGGCCGACGAGGCGGTGCTGCTGAGCACCGCGGACACCGAGGCGCTGAAGGCCCTCTGTCTGGAGAAGCACGTGGACGGCGTGTTCTCGGGCATCATGGAATTCAACCTGCTGCAGGCGGAGAAGGTGAGCCGCGAGCTGGGGCTCCGGTTCTATTTCGACCGTCATCAGTGGGACCTGATCGAGAACAAGGGCTCCTTCCGGAAGCTCTGCGAGAAGTTCGGCGTCCCCTGCCCGAAGACCTACTACTCCGGGCCGTGGCAGGAGGCCGGCGAGGCGGCAGAGGAGGTGCCTGCCTTTCCCGCGGTGGTAAAGCCGGTGGACTGCGCCGCGTCCCTCGGGGTGCACATCTGCATGAACCGGGAGGAAGTGAGGCGCGCGATCCCGGAGGCGGGAGAGAAGTCCGGCTCCGGAAACATCATCATCGAGGAGTTCGTGCGGGGCTATGAGTTTACCGCCCACTACACCGTCTGCCGGGGAAAGGCCGCCTTTGCCTGCATGGACAACCGCTATCCGGTGGCCGTCCACGAGGGAAACGTCACCACAATCCCCGTCGCCAGGGTCTTTCCCTCCCTCTTTACGGACAGGTTCAGGGAGCAGGTCGACGACAGGATGGTCCGCCTGTGCGAGGGCATCGGCCTCGAATACGCGGTGATCTTCATCCAGGGCATGTACGATCCGGACGCGGACTGCTTCCACATTTTCGAGGCGGGGCTCCGGAGCGCCGCCGAGGCCCCCTGCCGCTTCATGCAGCAGGTCACGGGACAGAACCACTACCTCATGCTCGCGGACTATATCCTGAACGGGGCATCCGACTACGATCTCTCCCGGGAGAAGCCGGATATGGACGGCAGATGCTGCGGCATCGTCTCCTTCGCGACGCCGGGCGGCGTGGTGGGCCGGGTGAGCGGCCTTGAGGAGGCCGTCGCGGCGACGCCCAGCGTGAGCGCCTTTGAGCTTCGCTACCCGGAGGGCTCCACGGCCCCGGACGGGGACACGCTGAGACAGCTGATGATCCGCTTCGTCATGAACTGCCCGGACCGGGAGGCGATGAAGCGCGACGTCGCGTATCTCAACAGCCATGTGGAGGCCTTCGACACGGAGGGCCGGAACATGCTGGTGAAATTTGATCCGGAGAGGCTTGACAGCTGGCTGTAAAAGCCGCCGCCGGCCGCGTCTTTCGTGAAAATCATACAAAAGATGAGAAAATGTCCTTCAGCACGAAGGACATTTCTTATATACTGGGTACAGCAATAAAAGTAGTAACGCGGACACGGAAGCTGCCGCAGATATTTAAAAACACACAGGAGGATTTACCATGAACCGTGAAGAAGTCTTAGCCAACATGATCCAGTTCGCATCCCGCGCCTTCAGGAAGGACGCTTCCGAGATCAACGAGAACACCAACATCGCCGAGGAGCTTGGCGTTCAGTCGATGCAGAGAGTCGCGATGAGCGCCTCCATCGAGGACGAATACGACGTCATGATTCCCGTCGCCAAGTTCGGCCAGTTCGAGACGATCGGCGATCTCGTCGATTTCGTGATGGAAGAGGCATAAGAAGCGCGAAACCACAGACGGTTTAGGAGAGGAAACAGATATGCTGACGAATGTGAAGCTTGGAAAGACCCTGCGCAGCGTGTCCATCGTGGGCATCGGCGCGACGCCCTTTTTCAACGGCGTCGAGAATCCGGCCTACAAGGGGATCACCCACGGCGAGCTGTTCGGCCACGCGGCGCTTGACGCCATGAAGGACGCCGGCGTCGAGCCGAGAGACGTCCAGTTCTTCTTCCACGGGATGGCCAATCCCCATATTTCGGAGAACTGCATCACCCCGAACCTCCAGGTGGCCGACTGGTTCGGCATGAGAGGCAAAGGCTCCCTGTCCCACTCCGAGGGATGCTGCACGGGCTATATCGCCCTTGAGGAGGCCGTCATGGCCGTCGCCAGCGGCATGTACGACATCGTGCTCTCCGGCGCCGCCGAGATGGGAACCGGCATTCCGGACGGAAATACGCCCGCTCACCTCCGCGGACCCCTGACCACCGAAGTCCTTTTCCCGGATCTCGACTCTATCTTCGACCGCGCCTACGGCCGTTACCTGGGCGGCGGACCGGGCATGAACCACGACGACTGGATCAACTACTACACCATGGAGAACGGGCTGTCGGAGGACGTGATCGACGACGTCCTCTCGCATCAGGCGTATCACTTCCGCCGCGCGGCGGCCCTCTGCCCGAGGGCGATCCGCAGGACCCCGTTCGACGAGCTCGCGAAGGAAGCCGGCTTCGACGACGTGTGGGAGTATATGAAATCCCCCTACAATCCCAAGATGACCCAGTACCTGCGCACGGCCAGCGACTCCTGCGTGGCGGACGGCGCGGCGGCGTGCATCGTCGTCCCCACCGAGATGGCGAAGCAGTTCAACGCGAAGCCCGTCGAGGTGCTCGGCTGCGGCGCGTCCGTGCTTGACGCCATCGTTCCGCATCTCGAGAAGCAGGCCACGGCGGAAGCGGCGAGGCAGGTATTCGAGCTGACGGGCCTGACGGCCGACGACATCGATCTGCTCTACGTCAACGACTTCATCGGATCCTCCGCCTTCCTGGCGGCCGAGGAGATCGGCTACCTTCCCAAGGGAGAGGGCTGGAAGTACGTGCTGGACGGCAGGATCGCCTTCGACGGCGACAAGCCGATGAACACCAACGGCGGCCGCACCTCCTACGGACACGCCTTCGGGGCGTCCGGCATGGCCGATATCTTCGAGGCTGTCACCCAGATGCGCGGCGAAGCCGGCGAGCGTCAGGTGAAGAAACTCCCGAAGCACGTCTTCCTGAGAGGCTTCGGAGGAGCTCAGAACGTCCGGGCGATCATCCTGGAATCGAATTTCTGACCGGTTCGGCAGGGGAAAGGATGGATTGAAGACAGATATGATCACACAGAAGATTAAAACAGAGGAATTCTGGAATCCGGAGCACATCGTCGAGAAGTTCTGGAAGGGACTGGAGAACGGCACCATCTACGCCAGGAAATGCAAGGAGTGCGGCGCCATCGAGTTCCCGCCCCACCTCGCCTGCAACGTCTGCGGCTATCATGAGACGGAGTGGACGACCCTGAGCGGCAAGGGAATGCTGAAGAGCTTCGTCAGGACGGGCATCCTTAACGCCCGGCTCGAGCTTGAGGACAGAGGACTCAAGTACGTCTGCGGAGAGGTGCAGTTCGAGGAAGGACCCTCGATCAACGCGGTCATTCTCGGCATGTCCAAGAAGAAGGCCAGGGAGGTCCGGGAGAAGCTTCCCGTTCCTGTCAGACCGGTTTTCTACGATATGGGTAGATACACGACACTGTTCTTTGAGCTTGATGAATAAAATGCCGAAGCGCGGCGCGTGCGCGGAAGCGGCGGCCGTCACATGATTCAACCCGGAGGGACCAGTTATGAGTGATTTCATTGCGAACATGACAGAGAAAGCCAGAAAGAACCCCAAGAGGATCGCGTTCCCCGAGAGCGAGAGCGTACCTATTCTCAAGTGCAGCGCCCGCGTCATCGAGGAGAAGATCGGGACGCCCGTCCTCGTCGGCAGCCCGGCGGCCATCGAAGCGCTGGCGAAGGAGAACGGCGTCTCCACCGAGGGATTCGAGTATTTTGACAACACAGACGAAGCCGTGAAGGCGGCGTTCGCGGCGGAATACGTCGAGAAGGTCGGGAGCAAGGAAAAAGTCGTCATGAAGAAGCTGGCGTTCAACATCAAGGCGGCCATGCTCCTTCTCAAGGCCCACAAGGTGGACTGCGTCGCGGCGGGCAAGGAGTGCTCCACGGGCGACGTCATCATCGAGACGATGAGCATCGTCGGCATGCAGGAAGGCGTGACGTCCCCGTCCTCGCTGGGCATCGCCGAGATCCCCGGCTTCGAGGGACCGCAGGGCGAGATGCTCGGCCTGGCGGACTGCGCCATCACCGCGCAGCCCTCGGCGGAGGACCTGGCGGGCATCGCTATCTCATCCGCGGATACCGCCTCCGGACTGCTGGGCTGGGAGCCCCGCGTCGCCATGCTGGCGTTCTCGACGACGGGCTCCGCGGAGCATGAGTCCATCGACGTCGTGCGCGAGGCGGTGAAGATCGTCAACGAGAAGCGCCCGGACATCAAGTGCGACGGCGAATTCCAGCTGGATTCCGCGATCATCCCGAAGGTCGCCGAGCACAAGGTGAAGAGACCCAGCGAGGTGGCGGGCAAGGCCAACATCCTGATCTTCCCGAACCTTCACGCCGGCAACATCGGCGTCAAGCTGGTGCAGATCTTCGGCCACGCCAACGCCTACGGCCCCGTCCTTCAGGGCTTCGCGCAGCCGGTCTGCGATTTCTCCAGATCCGCGCCGGTGGAGGAGATGCTCGGAAACGTCGCCATGCTCGTGATCCGCGCCGGAGCGGGCGAGCAGGCCTGAGAAAGCGTTCTGCCGGAAGCCGGCCGCGCCCCGGAAGAGGAGCGGCCGGGCCGGCTGATCATAAACAACTACCACACTGTTCAGAGGGAGGAACCTTTTCATGAAATACGAAAGAATCAGAAAGATTGTCCTTGAAGCCATCCAGGAAGCCGTCGCCGAAGGCCTTGTCCACGGCACGTCCGGCAACATCGCCCTCCGCGATGACGAAGACGACGTCGTCGCCATCACGCCCAGCGGCATCTCCTATACGGGAATGACGGCGGAGGACATCGCCATCGTCGATCTCAACGGCAAGTGGCTCGACGGGAAGTACAAGCCGTCTTCGGAGGTTCCGATGCACACGGCGGTTCTCCGCGCCAGACCTGACGTCAAGGCTACGGTTCACACCCACGCCATGTTCGCGACGATCATGGCCATGGGCGAGAATCCCGAGCTCAAGCCGATCACTCCTCCCCAGTGCGAGTTCGTCCCGGTCGGCATCGTTCCCTTTACGATGCCCGGTTCCGACGACGTCGCCGACAAGGTCGTCGAGGCCCTCGGCGAGAAGGGCCGTTCCGTGCTGATCAAGAACCACGGCATGTTCTGCTGCGGCAAGGACATGAAGGCGGCGATGCACGCGGCGACCTACACGGAGGAGATGGCGGTCACGACCTTCTACGCGAAGCTTCTCGGCGTCTATGAGCCGATGCCGGAAGAAGGCGTCGCGGCCATGAAGGCGCTGATCGCGGCGGATCAGGCGGTCTGATCCATCCGCGGAAGGGATGACTTTTCGGGCATCCGCACGGGAACGGTGCGGATGCTCTTTTTTATGCGCGGCTTCGTGCATAATGCATAGCAAAATGCGTGGTCATATGATATAATTTGTTCAGAATATCCTCTCCCGCGCGCCGGACAGCCGCCGCGGCGAGTATTCCGGACGAATCGGGGCGCGGTTCACATGCAGAAGAAGAACTTCCAGCTGATTATCAGTGACGAGGCCTTTGACAGGGCACATTTTCATCAGGAGATCGAGCTGCTCTATATCCTGGAGGGATCCCTGGACGTCACCGTCGAGAAGAGGACTTCCCACCTCCGCGCGGAAGATCTCTTTATCATCAATTCCAACCGAGAGCATTCCTTTAAGACGCATCAGAATACGCTGATGGTGCGCTTTCTGGTGAGCTATCAGCTTGTCGCGGACGCCTCCGGCAACGGAGACGTGCTTTTCTGGTGCGATTCTTCCGTCTCGGAGAGCGGCAGATACCAGGAACTCCGGGAGCTTCTGCGCGGTATGATCCGCCGTTACGTGGGCAGCAGGGGTTACACCTCCTCCTTCGGCTTCCTCGCGGAGAGCTACGCGATCCTGGAAAACCTGACGGCGAATTTCCTCATGAACATCGAGCCTTCGGGGAGCAGCGAGAACGGCCGGCGGTACGACGAGCGGCTGAGGCAGATCAACAGCTACATCAACAACAACTACGACCAGCAGATCAGCATGAAGGAGCTGTCGGAGAAGCTGTATCTGTCAAACGGCTATCTCTCGCGGTTCTTCAAAAAGAACTACGGGATGAACTTCGCGGGGTACCTGACCAACATCCGGCTCTTCCACGCCGCGGACGACCTCCTCTACACGGACGAGCCCGTCACCCGCATCGCCTACAACAACGGCTTCACCTCGGCGGCGCTGTTCAACAAGATCTTCAAGAAGCAGAACGGGATGACCCCCACCGAGTTCAGGAAGAAGAACCAGGAAAAGACGGTGAAGAGGGATCATCCCCACCGGGAAATCCTGGAGAAGCGCCTGGAGAAGATCGTAGAGCCCGGGCCGCAGGAGCCCGGAGAGGACGGGACGGCAGCGGTTTCCGCCGGGGGAGTGTATCAGGCCGGCCGCTACAGTCCTCTGAAAAACAGCTGGGCGAAGCTCATCAACTTCGGGGCCGCGTCCAATCTCCTCCACTCCTCCGTCAGGGAGCACATCATCATCCTGAAGCAGGCGCTGGACTTCGAGTACGTGAGATTCTGGGGGCTGTTTACGGAGGAGTTCTTCATCAGGCCGGACCAGGAGGAATACAACTTCAGCCAGATCGACTCGGTGCTGGATTTTGTCCTGGAGCAGGGGCTCAAGCCCCACATCGAGCTGGGACTCAAGCCGGACGTCCTCCTGGAGGGCGTGGGCAGCGCCCGCTACCGCAGCAGACATCTGATGGACGCCTACACGGCTGAGAGCTGGGGACGCCTGATGAAGGCTTTCATGAGGCATCTGGGGCAGCGCTACGGCCAGGACGCCCTGGACGACTGGAGGATGGAGCTGTGGTACGACGAGGACTGGCGGCTGGATCCCGCCAACGACGAGCGCTATTTCGCGTTCTTCCGCGCGACGCGGGAGGCCGTGAAGGCCTGCAATGAGAACATCCTTCTGGGCGGATACGGCATCCGGATGGACTCCGGCTCCGGGCGCAGGGAGAAATTTCTCAGGGACTGGAACCAGAGGGAGGAGAGACCGGACTATCTGTCCATCATGTACTACGCCTACGAGAGAGGCGTCGACGGACTGGACCAGTACGCCAAGCGCTCGACGGACAACGACTCCTTCATTCATCTTTTTTCCAGGGAGAAGCAGCTGATCGAGAACGCCGGCCTGGGCGGAATCCCCCTGGTCATCTCGGAGTGGAACCTGACGCCCAGCGTCAGAAACTATATCAACGACACCACCTTCAAGGGCGCCTACATCATCAAGAATATCATCGACCTCTACGGCATGGCGGACGTTATGGGGTACGGGGCCGGAAGCGACCGCCAGTACTCTTCCTTCGACACGGCGGAGCTTCTGTTCGGGGGCACGGGGCTCGTGACGCGCGACGCCATCATGAAGCCCGCCGCCTTCGCCTTCGACTTCCTGAACCGGCTGTATCCGTACTGCATAGGGCGGGACGGCAGCTGCCTGATCACCACCGACAGGCACGACAACTACGGCATCGTCTGCCACAATCAGCAGGTTCTGGGCTACAGCTACTACCTGACGGATGAGAGGGAGATCGACAAGGCTTCGGTCTGGAAATACTTTGAAGGAAACCGGAAGCTGAAGCTCCGGATCCGCCTGGAGGGGGTGACGGAGGGACCGTACCGGATCAAGATCTACCGGATCAACGAGCAGAACGGGAGCGTTCTGAAGATCTGGGGCGACCTGGACTACGAGAAGGAGCCCTCCCGAAACGACATCAAATATCTGCGCCGGGTCTGCGAGCCGGGGATGACGATCCGGACCGCCGAGTCGAAGGACCGGGAGCTCGTCGTGGAGGAGGAACTGATGCCGAATGAGATCGCGTTCATCAGCGTCCGCTGCAGCCTGTGAGAAGACGCGAAACACCGCAGACAGATACGGGAGAGAATCTATGGACAGACAGATCGCGGATTCCTTTAACGGAAGGAACGAAAATCACATCCTGCCTTTTCTCTGGATGAGGGGCGAGGAGGAGGAGACCATCAGGAAGGAGCTCGCCGCCATCGCCGGCTGCGGGATCGGGGCGGTGTGCCTCGAATCACGGCCCCATCCGGATTTCGCCGGCCCCCTGTGGTGGAGGGACTTTGACGTCGTTCTCGACGAGGCGAAGAAGCGGGACATGAAGATCTGGATCCTTGACGACGCGCATTTTCCGACGGGAATGGCCAACGGTCTTCTCCCGAAGAAGTACCCGGAGAGGGCGAAGCAGTACCTGTCGGTCAAGCACTTCGATCTGACCGGCCCCGTGACCGGCGGGACCCTGGACGTCGCGGACGCGATGGTCAAGGCCTTCTCCTGGATGGACATCGGGAAGCCCGTCGAGAAGACATGCGTGGAGGAGGAGAAGCCGCTGAGCATCGTCGCGGCGAGACTCCACGAGGACGACCTCGTCACGGGGGAGCCGGTGCTGCTGGCGGAGGACGACGGAAACGGAGGCCTCCGGGCTGTGGGGGACGAGGAACGGGGCTTCCGGGCGGAGATGAGGGGAGGCACCCTGGTGCTCGACGTCCCGGAGGGCGTGTGGAGAATCTTCCTGACGCACACGACCTACGCCGAGGGAACGAGGAACGATTACATCAACATCATCGACGAGGAATCCGTGAAGGTCCTGATCGAGGCGGTCTACGAGCCCCACTACGAAAGATACGCGGAGGAGTTCGGCAGAACGATCGCCGGCTTTTTCTCCGATGAGCCGGGCTTCGGCAATACCTTCGGCTTCGGGATGGACGAGGCGATCGGCCGGAAGGAGATGCCCCTTCCCTGGAACGGCGAGGTGCCGGACATGCTGAGGGAGAGGCTCGGACAGGGATGGAGGACGAAGCTGCCGCTGCTTTTCTTCGACGGAACCAACCGGGAGAAATCCTCCGCCGTGAGGCTGGCCTACATGGACGTCGTCACGCGGCTCTATCAGAAGAATTTCTCGGAGCAACTCGGGAAATGGTGCGCCGGACACGGCGTGGAATATATCGGCCACGTCATTGAGGACAACAATGAGCACAGCCATCTCGGCAACGGGGCCGGACACTATTTCCGCGCGATGAGCGGACAGGCGATGGCCGGGATCGACGTCATCGGCCATCAGATCGTGCCGGGCAGGCCGAATACGAAACGGCACGCCTTCAGCACCATCGACGGGCCGTTCTTCCACTACACGCTGACAAAGCTGGGGGCCTCCGCCGCCCTGCTCCAGACCGGCAAGAAGGGAAGGCTTATGTGCGAGGCCTTCGGCGCCTACGGGTGGAGCTTCGGCGTGCGGGACATGAAGTGGGTCGCCGACCACCTGATCTCCAGGGGCGTCAATTATCTGGTTCCCCACGCCTTCTCGATGGCCCCGTACCCGGACACGGACTGTCCGCCCCACTTCTACGCCGGCGGACACAACCCGGAGTATCCGTATTTTGCCCGGCTCATGCGGTACTGCAACCGTCTGTGCCACGTCTTCTCGGAGGGGGTGTGGCAGCCCGAGGTCGGCATCCTCTACGACGCGGAGCAGGACTGGATGGGAGACACCATGCGGGACCAGGTCCCGGCCAGGATTCTCTACGAGAACAGCATCGACTACTGCTTCGTTCCCGCCGACGCCCTGGAGACGGAGAGCGGGGACAGCGCCGGCGGCTACCGGACGGAGGTCCGGAACGGCCGCCTGACCCTGAGCGGCGTCGCGCTCAAGGCGCTGATCGTTCCCGGGGCGGAGTACACGGATCCCCGGGTGAGGCTGTTCGCGGAGAAGCACCCGGACGTAAAGATCGTTTTCGTCGGGCGGGCGCCGGAAAACTACGCCGCGGCCCGGGTCGTGCAGCCCGCGGATCTGGCCGCAGCCCTGGAGGAGATGGGGGTCGTGGGGGCCAGGACCAATCTCGGCTCTCCGCTGTCCTTCTATCACTACAGAAAGGAAAGCGGCGATCTCTGGATGGTGTTCAACGAGTCCGCCTCCCGGAGAAAGAGCGGCGAGGTTCTCGTGCGTCTGCTCAACGATTCCGACCGCGTGTGGCGGTACGACGCGATGAAAAACCGCATCTTCGCGGTGGACCAGATCGACGCCGCGGGCTTCGACACGCCGATGAGGATCTGCTCCGTCGCGCTGGAGCCCTATGAATCCGTCGTGCTGTTCTCCGCCGCGGAGGAAGAGGTCAGGGACCTTCTGACGCCCGACTCCCCGGCCGCGGAGACGGCCCCCGAGACGGATCTTTCGGCCGGCTGGGAGCTGACCGTGGCGCCCGCCTCGGACAATCCCGTGTTCCGGAGGGCGGAGGAACTGGCCGGGGAGACACCGGAGGGGACCCGGGAGAGCCTGTTCCCGCCGTCGGAGCCCCTGCGGCCCGTCTCGGACGCGCTGCCGCGGTTCTCCGGATTCATGCGCTACCGGAGGGAGATCGAGATACGGAATCCCGGCGCCTTCTATATCCTCGAGGCCGAGCACATCGGCGAGGCGGCCCGGGTCCTCGTGAACGGCGAGGAGGCGGACTTCCGCCTCTGCCCGCCCTACCGCTTCGAGATCGACGGTCTGTTCCGCAAGGGGACCAACGTCCTCGAGGTGGAGGCGGTCAATACGCCCGCGCGGGACGTTCTGAACTACGACCAGGGACCCTTCGGGCATGAGAAGGGCTTCTACGCGCCTTCGGGGATGTTCGGAAGAGTCGTGCTGAAGGAGTGCAGGAGGTAGGGATTTTCACGGGCGGACGCCCGCCCTGCCGTCCGCGGGACACAGGGGAGGTCAAAAAACTGCCATTATTATTGACCTTGCATCTGAAAAGATTTTGAAGAGGTCATATACCATCACGGAACTTGTTCGTCCGGCGAGTGTAACATGGTCCGGGCGCGAGTAAAATAGAATCATGCAACACGCAGCGAAACACATTCCACATCAATTTCATTAAAAGGAGGATACTGAGAATGAGTTTTAAGAAATTATTAGCGGTCGGCCTTGCGGCTGTCATGACCTTCTCCTTCGCCACCTGCGCCTTCGCGGAAGACGGCGTCTACGGAGCGAACGAAGATCCGGCCAACACCGAAGTGACGGACGAGACCCTGGTGATAGGCCTCTCCGCCGAGCCGTCGGCCCTCTGGGCGATCGGAACCGGCAAGGTCGAGAACGAGATGATGATCATCTCCAACGCCCTCTATGACACGCTGGTCAAGGTCGACAAGGAGACGGGCGACGTCATCCCGAACCTTGCCACCGAGTGGGAATGGGTCGATGACACGCACTGCAAGTTCACCCTTCGCGACGACGTCACCATGACGGACGGAACGCCCCTCGTGGCGGACGACGTCGTCTATACCGTCAACACCGCCATGGAGATGAGCCCGAACAGCGACTCCGGCCGTTATTTCACGGATGCGGTCGCCGAGGACGAGCACACGGTCACGATCGGCTTCAACGCCGTGGCGCCGGATCTCCTCAACCAGATCGCATGGTCCAACTACGGCATCGTCAGTGAAGACGAGATCGAGGCGGCCGGCGGCCTTGAAGCCGCGGCGAAGAACCCGGTCTTCGGCTCCGGCAAGTACAGATTCAAGGAGTGGGTCAGCGGCCAGTATATCACGATCGAGAGAAACGACGATTACTGGAACAAGGACTACAAGGGCTACTTCAAGGAAATCAAGTTCACCTTCACGAACGACGCCGCGGCCCGCGCGATGGCGGTTCAGTCCGGCGACAGCCAGGTGGCCTATGACATGCCCATCAGCATGGCTTCCACCTACAAGGGCAACGACCAGGTCAGACTGATCGCCCACACCTTCGGCCAGAACACGAGACTGTGGTACAACATGGGACCGAACGCCGGCGCCACGGCTGACCTCAAGGTCCGCCAGGCCCTCGACAAGGCCCTCAACTTCGACGCCATCGCCGGCATCGGCACGGCGGGCATGGGCCACGAAGTCCACAGCTACTTCCCGGATGAGAGCAAGTTCTACAATGAGACCTTCACGGCGGAAGAGCGCGCCCAGGATATCGAAGGCGCCAAGGCCCTCCTCGCGGAAGCGGGCTATGACGACAGCAACCCGCTCGAGCTGAACATCGTCGGCATGCAGGATCAGAATGACGTCTTCACCGTCATCCAGGCGAACCTCGCCCAGGCCGGCGTCAAGCTCAACATCAACATCGTCGATACGCCGCAGTTCGTCGAGCAGGCCAACGGCGGAACCTATGACCTGATCCACGTCGGCGACCTCGTGGACGCGAGATATCCGTCCATCATGGTCTTCTTCAAGCAGGCCAACATCGACACCTTCTGCATCGGCGGCGCGAAGTGGACGACCCCCGAAATCGAGGAGAAGATCGCTGCCTTCATCGAGGAGCCGGACGAGGCCAAGGCGAAGGAAGAGGCGGCGGAACTCGAGAACATCTTCAAAGAGAATATGTGCTACTCCAACACCTACGCCGAGATGCACGCCGCTCTGACGGCTCCGGACGTCAGGGGCTACACGACGATAGAGCGCGGCTTCCTTGACTGCACGAACTTCTACAAGGTGGCGTAAGTCAGAAAAGAATTCTACGGCTGTTATGATATCCTGAGGATTTATAACAGAATACTTGCTGAATGAAAGCCCTGCCGCGGAGCGCGGCGGCTGATTCTGGAGGCATCTCCGGCACCATGGAGGCTCCCTTCGTGGTGCCGGATTGTGTTTGCAGACATCGTTTGTGAGGAGAAACCATATGGTCAAATATATCGTCAAAAGACTTCTTCTCCTGATTCCGATCATCCTCGGCGTCTCGGCGATCATCTTCACCCTGAAGACGCTGACGCCGGGCGATCCCGCGAGACAGATTCTCGGCAACGACGCGACCGAGGAACAGATCCAGGAGAAGAGAGAAGAGCTCGGACTCAACGATCCGGCGGTGGTCCAGTATTTCAGATATATCGCCGGCATCGTTCACGGCGATTTCGGCGAGTCCTACAGAACCGGGGAGCCGGTCTTAAGTGAGATCGTCCCGAGACTCGCCACGTCGGCGAAGATCACGCTGGGCGCCGTCGCCATCGGCGCGATCATCGGCGTACTGCTGGGCATCATCTCGGCGCTGAAGAAATATACCTGGGTGGACTCGCTGGTGCTGGTCATCTCCATGTTCTTCCAGTCGGTGCCGGAGTTCGTCGTCGCCCTCGTCCTGATCATGATCTTCGCGGTCAACCTGCATGTGCTGCCCGCCACGGGCATCGATTCGATCAAGGGCTACATTCTGCCGATGGTCACCATCGGACTGGCCTCGGTCGCCAGCTACACCCGTATCACCCGTTCCTCGATGCTCGAGGTTCTGAGTGAGGATTACATCCGCACGGCGAGAGCGAAGGGCCAGACCGAGAAGAACATCACCTTCCATCACGCGCTCCGCAACGCGATGATCCCGGTGGCCCAGTCCGTCGGTACGTCCCTCGGCAACTCCATCGGCGGCGGCATGGTCCTCGAGACCGTGTTCGGCGTCCCCGGTGTCGGCAAATACATCGTCGACTCCATCACCCAGAGAAACTATCCGTCCGTTCTCGGCGGCGCGCTGATCATCGCGATCGTCCTGACCGTGATCAACCTGCTGGTCGACATCAGCTTCGTCATGATCGACCCGAGACTGAAGACGACCATCATCTCCGGCGGCCAGAAGAAGGCCCCGAAGAAAGCTGCTGCGTAAGGGAGGAGATCGATATGGCAAAAATGCATACTCCCGCGATGGAGCGGATAGAGAGGAAGAACGCAAGAAGAAAGAAACCCGTCAAATCCACACCGGCCTATGAGTCCTGGAAGCGCTTCAAGAGAAATCCGACCGCTCTCATCGGTCTGGCGGTCGTGATCATTCTGATCCTCATCGCGATTTTCGCGCCGCTGATCGCTCCCTATGATTTCCAGGCGCAGGACTACACCGCGATGATGCAGAAGCCCAGCGCGGCCCATATCTTCGGAACGGACCAGTTCGGACGCGACATCTTCAGCCGCTGTATCTACGGCGCGAGATATTCGCTGCTGATCGCTCTTTTCTGCACGATCGCGGCGCTGTTCTCCGGCGGTCTTCTCGGCATTATCGCCGGCTACTTCGGCGGACGCGTCGACACGATCATCATGCGTATCATGGATATCTTCCAGGCGATCCCGATGATCATGATGGCGATGTGCATCGTCGCCGTTCTCGGAAACGGCATTCCGCAGCTGGTCGCGGCGATCATGTTCGCATCCATGCCTACGATGGCGAGAAACAACCGCGCCGCAATTCTGCGTGTCCGCGGCGCCGATTACATCGAGTCCTCTGAGGCGATCGGCGTGGGACAGGTACAGATGATCTTAAAGCACATGATCCCCAACGCGGTCGGCGTCATGATTATTTACTTCGTCGGCTTCCTGGCGGTTTCCATCATGATGATGTCTTCCATGAGCTACATCGGCGTCGGCCTTGCAGCTCCGACTCCGGAGTGGGGCCTCATCCTCAATGACGGCAAGTCCTATATGACGACAGCGCCGTACATGATGCTCTTCCCGGCTCTCATGATCATGATCACCTGCTTCGCATTCAACCTGATGGGCGACGGTCTCCGCGACGCGTTCGACCCGAGACTGAAATAAAGGAGGCAGGAGATGAGCGATAAGAGTTTGACAAGAAATGCGACGGACAAGATCCTTGTGCTCAAGGACCTCGTGATCCACTATGAGACGGACGAAGAAGTGGTGGAAGCCGTAAACGGCATAGAGCTCGAGCTGGAAAAGGGCAAGGTTCTGGGACTCGTCGGGGAGACGGGCGCCGGCAAGACCACCACGGCTCTCGGAATCATGGGACTTCTTCCCCCGAAGGTCGGCCATGTGGTACAGGGCTCGATCTGGCTTGAGGGAGAGGACCTGCTCCGGAAGACCGAGAAGGAGATGCGCTCTGTCCGCGGAAAGCGGATCAGCATGATCTTCCAGGACCCGATGACGGCTCTCAACCCGGTCAAGACGGTGGGCGACCAGATCGCCGAAGTTGTGCTT
>CACYDL010000056.1 GCA_902773195.1 uncultured Lachnospiraceae bacterium | reverse complement strand
GGAGCCCTTAACCAACAGCAGATTGTTATCAACATCAACTCTTACGATCTCAAGGTTCTCGATCGTTCTCTGAACGGAACCCATGTGACCCGGCATTCCCTTGCCCGGAAGCACGCGGCCCGGAGTCGTTGCCGGTCCGTTGGAACCCTGATGTCTGTGGAACTTGGAGCCGTGCTTCATCGGGCCCCTGTGCTGTCCCAGACGATGGATCGTGCCCTGATATCCTTTACCTTTGGAAACAGCCGTCGCGTCGATGTGATCGCCGGCCGCGAAGATGTCGGCCTTGATCTCGTCGCCGGGCTTCATTTCTTCGGCGTTGTCGAGCTTCAGCTCGCGGACAAAACGTCTGACGGAGACGCCGGCTTTATCAAAAACGCCCTTTTCAGGCTTGTTGGCAAGGCTCTCTCTCTTCTCTTCAAATCCGACCTGGACAGCCGAATATCCGTCGTTTTCCACGGTCTTGACCTGTGTGACCACGCAGGGGCCGGCCTCGAGAACCGTTACCGGGGTAAGTGTCCCGTCCTCGTTGAAGATCTGGGTCATGCCGATCTTCTTTGCGAGAATTGCTTTCTTCATGTCGTTTCCTCCTTACAGCGGATTACGCGCGGGGCGCAATCATTCTATTGAGTTTACCTGTTCTTCATTTTGATGTCGATATAGACACCAGCCGGCATGGCCAGATGTGACAGCGCGTCGACTGTCTTCTGAGTCGGGGAAAGAATATCAATCAGTCTCTTGTGCGTTCTCTGCTCGAACTGCTCGCGGCTGTCCTTGTACTTGTGGACCGCGCGGAGGATCGTGACGATCTCCTTCTTCGTCGGAAGGGGAACCGGACCGCTCACCGTCTCGCCGTTCCTCTTGACCGTTTCGATGATCTTGGCCGCGGAAGCGTCCACGAGCGTGTGATCATACGCCTTGAGTGTGATTCTCATAACCTGACTTGCCATAAAAAAAGTCGCCTCCTTTTCGCACTTTTTACGAGTACGACAAGCGGTGACTGTACACATACCCGGGTGTGTCCTTTCTCATGGGGGACAACAGACCGGTTCCTCCCCCTGCGGACAGGGGTTAAAAGAGCACAGTGACTTGTCGCCAGTATCATTACATGACATTCGCTCCACGGAAAACCTGCATCAGAAGTGCAGCAACCTCACGCTTCATCGCTATCATGTCACAGCGTAGTCTAGTATAGCAAAAAACCTCCTGCATCCGCAAGAGGTTTTTTAAAAACTTTTTCAGTTCCCGGAGCGCGTCCGGCGCGGCCTTCCGCCGCATCTCCCGTCACAGCAGGTCGCTGTAGTCGAGAACCTTCATTCCCAGCTGATCGTCGTCGGTGATCCTGGGGGATTCTCCCGCCGCCTTCGCCTGGTCGATCATCTCGGAGAGGCTGGGGCGTCTGACCGGGGTGAAGCGGTTTACGTCTTCTTCCGGCTCACTGTAGGACGCCGTTCCGGCGGGCGTCTCCCCGAAGGGCGTCTCCGAAGACTCCCTCGCCGGCTCGTCCTCCATCTTCAGGAAGACCTCCGGCTCAATGATCCGGATGTCGTCGGCCGCATTCTCCGCGCTCTCCCCGGCGGAGAAGACGTCCGCGGACGGATCGGGACGGCCGGTCCCGTAGACCGGATCCGCGCCGGCGGGCCCGTCGTGCATCTGCTGCGCCGCCGGAACGCTCTCGCCGGCGTATTCCTCCGCGGGGGCGGAGGAAACCGTCTCTTCCGCGGCACTCGCCGCCTCCGGCGCCTCTTCGGCCGTCCGGCTGAGGACCTCCTCGAAGACCTGGTTGAGATCGCGTGTCTTGCCGTTCATGACGTCGACGTCCGGCTCGGCGCGGAAGCTCTGCTCCCGGAGAAGCTCCTCTGTCCCCGAGGCCCTGTCGAAGGCGCCCCGGATCACCTCCGGCGCGTTCTCTTCTCCGGTCTCCGGAGCCGAATCAAATCCATGGATCACGCCGCCCGCGGCGCCTATCGCGGCTCCGGCGGCTTCCTCGGCGTGCCCGGCCGAGAAGGGCTCGACGCCGGAATCCTCCGCCGCCTGCGCCGCCCTGGCGGCCGCCTTTGCCTCTTTTTCAGCCTGCTTTCTGGCCTTCTTCAGCGCGCGTCTCTCGGCGCGGGTCAGCGTCTCCTCGCCGCCCTCCTCCTCGGGCTGTCCGCCCTCGGCCGGAACCTCGCTCTCGCTGTTCTCTCTCATCGCCGCGCGGATGGCCGCCGTGTCGATGCCGTTCTCATTGTCCCCGGAAAGACCCGCGCTGACGACGGCTTCCTGGTCCTCGTCGTCGTCATCCTCCTGCGGCTTCCAGAGCTCAGAGAGGATGAAGAGGATGATCATCAGTATGACCACCAGGGCGATGATGATGATGCCCTCCACGCTGTGCATGGCGATCATGATGTAGCCGATGTAGGGAACGACGACCGCCACCTTGGGGACGGTGTTTCTGAGAACCACGTCCTCCTCCACGCCGTCCGGATCCGCCGCGCTGACCACGCGGTACTGGCCCGTCGTCTCATCACCGCTTCGGATGATGTAGGCGTAGGTGGAGATGTCGTTGTCCTTCAGGATCTCATCCCCGACGCCGAGCCGGGAGACGTCGACGTTGGTCGAATACGTGACCGATCCCAGTGGAAGGTTGGTGTCCATCGAGGCCGAGTCGACGATGGTGGTCGAGACCCCGGCGAGCGGGGGAATCAGAATGGCGGCGGCGATCAGAATCGCCGTGACCAGAAATATATTGACCAATACTTTCAGAAATTTAGACATGTCAGATCCCTTCTTGTAGGTTCATCCCATAATTATAAGTATTCTACCATTTTTCGTTAAATCTGTACATATATTTTCTGAACGGTTTGCTCCCCGAAGCGGATCTGCCTGCCCTGCGAGCGGGAGGGGCCGCTTCCGGGGCGGCGCGCTTGCCACAGGTGGGCAAATCATCTATAATGAACCCATCCGCGGTATGGCGCGGGAGGAGAATATTCATTCCAACACTATGAGAGATTTGTCCACGGAAATCAAAAAAATCGAAGATCTTTCCCTGAACGCCTGGCCTTCCCACCAGATTCAGGTCTACGACGGATGGATTCTTCGCTTTTCCTTTTTTTATACCCACCGCACGAACTGCGTCGAGCAGATCGGCATCTCCTGCCTTCCTCTGGAGGAAAAAATCAGCGAGTGCGAGAGAGTCTACCGGCGCTGGGGGACCCCCTGCATTTTTAAGATTTCGCCCCTGGGCGATCCCGACCTGGACGGGCGGCTCGCGGCCCGGGGCTACAGGATCGAGCATCCCGTCAACGTCATGACGAGGGATCTCACAGAGGCGCCGGCCCCGGGGGACGTCCCGGAGGGGCTCCGCGTCGGGGACCGGGTGTCGGAGGACTGGATCAGCGCCCTCTTCCGGATGAAGCAGGTCACCGATCCCGACCACCTGCGGGTCGTTCCCCAGATGTACGCGGCGATTCCGAAGGACGAGATCGCCGTCTCCCTGGCGGATGAGGACTCCGTCATCCGCGCCACCGGGCTGGGAATTCTCGACCGCAACGTGGTGGGTATCTATGCCATTCACGTCGATCCGCCGCTCCGCAGAAGAGGGATCGCCTCAGCCATCGTCGGCACGATTCTGGGCGAGGCCTTCCGCGGCGGTGCCCGCAGCGCGTATCTCCAGGCGGTCTCCGACAATATGCCCGCGCGGACGCTGTACCGCAGGCTCGGTTTTTCCGATCTCTACCGCTGCTGGTTCCGGGTAAAGGAGGTCTGAATGCAGTTTCTACGTCTTCTGGCCGGACTTCGGTCGCCGGTGCTCAGCACGCTGATGCTCTGGATCAGCCGCCTCGGGACGCCCTTCGCGGCTGCGGCCGTCATCTCCTGGATCCACCTGTGCGTCAGCAAGGAAGCCGCCTACGGAATCGGCTTTTCCGCCTGCTTCTCGTCGCTTCTCGCCCAGAGCGCCCGCATCGTCTTCCGCCGGCCCCGCCCGTGGATCCTGGACACCGGCTTCATCCCCGAGGCCCGGGCGATGGCGGACGCCGCCGGCGGCTCTCTCCCCGGCATTCACGCGGTGTATTCCTCGGTGTTCTGTACGGCGGCCGTATATTATAAGAAGAAACAGCTTATCACGCTGTCCTTTCTTCTGACGCTGCTCCTCCTGTTCGCCCGCATGTATCTCGGCTGCGAGACGCCCCTCGACCTCGGGGCGGGCTGTCTGACCGGCATCCCCTGCGCCGTCGTCATCCTCATGTCCTGGGACAAAAACAGGCACTCCCTGAAAAACGACAGCACCTTTGTGTTCTTTCTGACGGCGTTCTCTCTCGTGCTGCTGGCTCTCACCGCCGCCCTGATCCGCAACGCCGCCATCGAGGCCTCGGAAGGGTCGGACTGCTTCGGGGCCTTCGGGGCCTGCGCGGGCTTCTCGGCGGGTTTCCTGCTGGAGAGAGTCCGGATCCGGTTCCTCGTCCGGGGAAAGCTCCGGGAGAAGCTGCTCCGCTTCGCGGTCTCCGCGGCGGGATCCGCCGGCATTTTCCTCCTC
>CACYDL010000055.1 GCA_902773195.1 uncultured Lachnospiraceae bacterium | reverse complement strand
TTCATGACACTGTTTCTCACCAGCGACCCGGTGGACCGCCCCGGAACAATTCCCCGGCAGGTCTCCTGTCCGCTGAAAACCGAAAACGGCTTCGCCGACCGGCTCCGGCGCTCCCTTCCCGACCCGGTCCGCATCCTGTTCGTGGAGGCCGCGCCGGATGATTTTGAACGAAACGACAGCTACATGGAATATATGCGGGAGGCTTTCTCCCTCAGCGGGTTCCAGGTCGCAGCCATAGATGTCTGCGACCACCGAAAAACGGATCACGATCCCGGGGATTATGACCTTGTGATCCTCGGGGGCGGACACGTTCCCACGCAGAACGCGTTTTTCCGGGAGATTGCCCTCAAGGAACGGCTCAAAGGCTACCGAGGCGTTGTCATGGGGATCTCCGCCGGAACCATGAACTGTGCGGAGACGGTCTACGCCCAGCCGGAGCTTCCCGGGGAAGCCGTGGATCCGGCCTATTCCCGGTTTATCCCGGGCCTCGGCCTCACGAGGATCAATGTGCTCCCCCACTGGCAGATGGTTCGGAACGAGGTGCTCGACGGTCTGCGTCTTTCGGAGGACATCACCCTTCCGGACAGTACCGGACGCCGGTTTTACTGTCTGGTTGACGGCAGCTACATTCTGGTGGAGAACGACGTTTCCACGCTTTATGGCCTCGGATACCTGGCGGAAAATGGAGTGATCACCGAAATCTGCAAGGCAGAAAAGAGCAGGATTCTCTGAAAAAGCCGCCGGGACTACCGCTTTTCGGCAGGACTTTACACCGGGAAAAAACTGTTGTATACTCGGAAGTACAAAAAGGAGGTGTTCCAATGGAATGTCCGATTTGCGGTCACCCGCTGGGTGAAAACGATACCTTTTGTGAAAACTGCGGCAGTTTTTCCCTGCCGCTTCAGTCCGATGCCGGCCGCCCTTCTGTAATTCCGGTTCCTGACGGTGTCTCCGCGGAATCCCCCGCTCCGGAGGATTTGGATGGAAATACCGCCAAACCCGAACCCCGTAAAGTGGCGCAGCGGCTTTATCCGCCGCCGGATGTAGAATTGGAGGACGACCCGGAAAACGCCATTGAAAGCGACGCGCCGGCGACCTCTGAGGAGTCCCCCGAGACCGAAGCCGGGCTGCCAAAGCACTCCGCAAAAAAGAAGCGCCCGCTTTCCCATACGCAGGCCAAAAAGCGGCTCAGGCGTATGACGATCATCACCACCGCAGCCTGTATTCTCGCGGCAATTGCCATTGGCGCCGCCGTATATATTGTGGCAAACACCGCCTATCTCCGGGTCCAGCTCAGCAAGGCCCAGAAAGAAAGCTCCACCGCCCAGGCCAATGCCGCAGATCTGGAAACTCAGGTAACCGAGCTGACAGACAGTCTTGCAGCCACGGAGGCGGAAAACCAGAGTCTCGGCGCCCAGGTGGCAGACCTGCAGTCCCAGATCAACAGCATGGAGTCCTCAGTCAACCAGAATCAATACGACAAGGACTCTGCGCTCCGGGATCTGGATGCGGCGAATGCGCAGCTGGCCTCCGCAACGGAGGAAAACGAAACGCTCAGGGACCAGCTTGCCACGGCCCAGTCCGATCTGGAAACCTGCCAGGCAGATCTGGAGGAGGCCCAGGCAGAAAACGAAGAGCTGACAGAAGAGAACGAATCTCTTTCTTCCCAGGTGGAAGAGATGGAGACGAAAGTCGATTTTTACGACACGTATGTGGTCTTTGTCAACCAGGGAACGACAGACAGATACTACCACAAATACTCCTGCCCGGATTTCTCAAGGCAGCAGTTTGTGGCATACAGTCCCAAGCTCGCCGAATCCAACGGCTATCACCCCTGCCCCGTCTGCTGCGGCGGCACGGAGCTTCCGGAACAGACCACCGGCATTTTCGGGGGACTCTTCGGATAACAAAAAAAGAGCGGCTGACGCCGCTCTTTTTTTATTCTGCCTGAATCAGTTTTTCTCCGCAGCTCGGACAGGAAAACCCCTTTTGCAGCGTGGTCTCATCCACCGCGAAATGATCTCCGCATTTCGGGCACTTGACTTCATAGAGCGGGATCTCTTTCCCGTCGTAATAGTCGTCCAGGCCCAGAATGTTTCCATCCTCGTCCGTCTCTTCCAGTTCGAAGTCATAGGACAAAAGCGTCTGAACTTCCTCCAGTGTCTCATTGAGACCGTCGACCACAGCGCCGAGGCTGTAGATCTGGTGACACAGCAGGGATAC
>CACYDL010000054.1 GCA_902773195.1 uncultured Lachnospiraceae bacterium | reverse complement strand
GAGGCGTCACATCAAAAGAGGCACCGCTTCCACGCGGCGCCTCTTTTCCTTTGTTCCGTTTTTCAGTTCTTCGGCTTCCTGGCCGCCTCCGGGGAGATCAGGATGTTCGGGCATTCGAAGCTCTCACGCCTGATTTCCGGCGCCGCCCAGTAGACGCCGTTCTCGATGATCTTCAGCACGTAGGGGTTGTGGTAGGACGGGCTCGTCTCATGCCCCGGCTGGAAATAGAAGATCCTGCCGTAGCCCCGCGTCCAGGTACATCCGGAGCGGAACACCTCTCCGCCGCTGTACCAGCTGATGAAGACCGTCTCGTCCGGTTTGGGGATGTCGAAGGGCTCCCCGTACATCTCCTCCTCGACGAGTTCCACCGACTCGGGGATTCCCCGCGCGATCGGATGGGACGGCGCCGCAGTCCAGATGCGGCAGAAATCGCCCTCGCGCCAGCGCAGGGTTCCGCTCGAGCCCAGAAGGTAGACAAAGGGCTTCGACTGATGAGCCGAGTGAAGCGGGATGAAGCCCATGCCCGCCTGGACGTGTCTGGCGATCTTCAGGGCGAGGCTGTCGGGAACGATGTCATGCATGATGTGCGCCCAGTAGATCAGGACGTCGGTGTTGTCCAGAAGCTCGTCGGGCAGGCCGTATTCCGGCATGTGCAGATTGACCGACGTGACCTGGAAATCCGGGTTCTTGCGGAGGTAGGCCGCCAGCGTCTCCATGAGGCCGTTGGGATACTGCCTGCGGATTTCCTTAGACCTCTCGGGGAGCCAGTTCATAAGGCTTTCCATGCGGTCCGCCGGAATCTTCTCCTTCATCTCCGGCGTGAATTCGCCGGACTCCTGTGTGTATTCGTACCAGACTGTTACTCGAATCATGAAACCTCCCTGTGGGGCAAAAAGCCGCCGCGCCTTCCTTCCGGCGCAATCCTGCCGGCCGTTCCCCGCGCCCCGGATTCTGTGCTCCGCGGCGGTACCCATCCTGTACCGACGGGAAACGGTCATTGTGTCGATGGGTATATTAAGACCGGCTCCATTTCCTGTCAAGATGGTTTTTCATCTTATTTTGGAAAGGGAGCCGGTCCTGTCCGGGAAGCCCGGGCCGCGGCCGCCGCCCGGACTTATACGCTCTTTAACTGCCTCACGCGGCCGCCTTGAACACCGCCTTCGGCGATCCGCCGCTGATCTTGAAAATGTACTTGTAGACCTTGAGCTTCGACGCGGGAACGGTGACCACCGCGGAGGTTCCGACGCCGTAGAAGGCGTCCTCCGCCACGAGGCTCTGCTTGATGCCGGTGCTCCGGATGGTCATGGCCGTGACCGCCTTGCAGTTGTAGAAGGCGTGCTTTCCGATGGTCGAAACGCCGGTCCCGATGACCACCTTCTTCAGCTTCGGGCAGTTCTTAAACGCGTAGGCGCCGATCTTCTTCACGCCGTTTCCGATGACGACCGTGGAGAGCTTCGGGCAGCCCATGAACGTGTACGCCCCGATGGTGACCGCCCTGCTGCCGATGGAGACGGACGTCAGCGTCTTGTTGCCCTTGAACGCGTTGGAGGCGACGCCCGTCACGTAGTAGGATACGCCGTCCCAGGTGACCTTGGCGGGAATGGAGACGCTCGAGGGCGCTCCCGACGGTTTGACGTAGCTCACCTCCGCCGTGCCGGTCGGTCCCGCCTTGGTGATCTTGTAGACGCCTCCGGAGACGGTCATCGTCGTGCCGGCCTTGCGGTACTGAATCTTAAAGGTCGAGGTGAGGGTATCCTTGTAATCCCCGATACCCGTGACCGTGACGGAGCCCGTCCCGACCTCCACGTTGTTCCTGCAGCTGACCTTGTAATCCGTGCCCTGGACCGTCGGGGCCGCGCTGCCGTCGGAGGCCGCCAGTTTGACCGCCGGTTTGACCGCGCTGCCCGTGTAGTACTGGACGGGGATCGGCGCGACGGAAAATCCCGCGTTCTTCAGACTCCGCGGGAGGATCGTGAAGCTGCCCGAAGCGGTGCCTGTGTAATTGCCGGTGCCCTTGACCGTGACCGTCGCCGTGCCGGCGTGCACGTTGCCGCTCCAGGAGGTGGTGTAGTCGGTGCCCTTGACCAGCGTCTTTCCTTTGAGCACGACCGTGGCCGCCGGCTTCTTCGCCACGCCGGTGAAGGTGACCGATCCGGCCGTCACGTCCGCCGCGGCCAGGCTGGCCGGCGTGACCGTGACGGGAACGTTAAGAGACGCCCCGTGCCACGAGGCCCTGACCGACGTGCTGCCCACTTTCTTTCCGCTGACATAGCCGCCGCTTACGGACGCCATGGCCGTATTGGCCGACGACCAGGACGGAGATACGATGACCGGGGCCGATCCGAGCCAGGTCCTGCCGCCGTCGAGTTCCAGCGAAATCCGTCCCGTCACGGAAGGGAGCGCCTTCTTCCCGCCGAACGCCACGCTGATTTTGCTGACGGAGGCGGAATCAAGGGCGTATTCCGTGATGGCGGAGGACTCCACGTCGACCTTCACCACGGTCTTGCCGTTGTTGGGGGAGGTGCTGCCCTGATGGACCTTGTTGCCGAATTCCTGTACCCAGAAATGGGTGCCGTTGAAGCAGGCGTGCCCGATTCCGATGGTTTTGCAGGAGGAGGACAGCATATTTCTCCTGTGTCCCTGTCCCTCGTAATTACAATTCTCCTCGCACCAGATGGTGAAGGCCGACTCCGCGGTACTCATTCCCGCGGCGATATTCTCCCCGCAGGCGGTGCCGTAGATGCTGTCGGAAGAGTAAAATCCGCCGACGGTGAAGCAGTCGCTGCCGTCCGGCCTCGTATGAGAGAAGAGAAGGCAGATCTCCGCCGCCCTCTTCATGGCGGCCTTTTCCAGCTCGTAGTCATAGGTGAGCGGCTGGAGGTCCGTGTGGACGATCTTCTCCGTCGATCCGGGAGCCCATTCCCAGGCGTCGGATCCGGTGCGGAACTTGTTCACCATCGCCAGCATCGACCTCGCGTCGGTCTGCCCGTACGTCACCTCGACGTCATAGCTCTCGACGTCCGCCGCCGCGGATACGGCGCCGGTTATCATCAGGAACGACAGCACCGCTGCTGCTATAAACGCATGCATGATTTTCCGTCTGCTCATCGTGTTTTCTCCCTGAAGGAAACAGGACATTTCCCCTCTTCGGAAAATGTCCTTAACATAGTTTCTGCTGCTTATCGTGCGATCCGGAGCAATCGTCTCAGCCCTTGAGCACCGACACGTTCTCGCCGATCAGTCCGATGTGGGCGCCCGGATCCGGGTTTCCTTCCGGATGCATCAGGAGCCACTTGTTCTTGGCGGCAAGCATCGGGGACTGTCCCTTCTCGGCCTCGTCGAGAGCCCAGTTGGTTCCTGCCGGGAGAATGACTCCCACGTTGAATCCCTCCACGCCGTCGGCGCCGCACGGCGCGTAATGAAGCGTCGTCGCGTAGAGCTCGACCGCGGTTCCGGCGGGCACGAAGAAGATCTCGGTGAGGGCGGTGTCATAGGTCAGGTCGTCGGTGATGTCCTGGCGCTTTCCGAGGATCAGGATCGCGTCGGTGGCGGCGACGTTGATCTCGGAGGAGTAGTGATACTCAAGGCCGTTCAGCAGATGGTTGTGGCCGGCGCAGTAGCCGATCTCCATCGGAAGGCCTCCGAAGAGCTTCGTTTTGATGTCCTCGAAATTGCTCACCGCCTCCAGCGCCTCGACAGAGGGCTCATACGCCACGGCGTCCGTCACCTCGACGTTCTTCAGAAGTCTCTCGCAGAGCTCCGTGAAGTCGACGTTTTCCACTACTTTTCCGTATGCGCGGAACGAAGGGTCTTTCACTGATTTGATTTCCATAGATTGTCACCTCGTCATATGGTCTATTGGGGTTGCCTTGTGATTCTGATTATACAACGAATCGGCCCGCTCCGAAAGGTCTAACAGACCGACGGACGCGGCGGCGCGCAGGCATCCCGGATACAGCGCCGCCTCGCCCGTCCCGGTCAGGGAGAGGCGGTTTCTCCCGGATTCACCCGCATTTCACGCGTCTTTGCCGCACATGCAGCTCATAATCCGGAAATACCCGTCCTCGGCGGCCGCGAGGTCGGACAGCTCCACGTACTCGTCGATCGTGTGCGCCAGGCTCTCCTTCGACGGGCCGAAGCCCACGGTGGGGATGCCCGCCTCGCCCGCGTAGTGGCTTCCGTTGGTGCAGAAGCTGTAATGGGTGAGCTGCGGCGAGAGCCGTTCGCTCTCCCCAAGCGCCGCGAAAATCCGGCGGACAAAGGGCTCGTCCGGGCTGTACTCCCAGGCCGGGAAGAACCGCCGGTCCGCGATCTCCATGCCCGTGTAGCAGGTCTCCCGGCCCTCCGCCACGGACGCGCGGGCCTTCAGGGAGGGATCCTTCCGGGAAAGCTCTTCGATGGCCTCCCGGATCGGCGCCAGCACGCTCTCCGCGGTCTCGCCCGTCAGAAGGCGCCGGTCGTACGTCACGGCGCAGTGCTCCGGCACCACCGAGGCGCCCGGGTAGGGATCCGAGCGGATGTCCGTAAGCTCCATGATGCCCCTGCCCAGAAAATCGCTCTCCGGCACGGGAATGGCGCGGAGCGCCTCGATCACCCGGCACATGCCGTACACCGCGTTGAGCCCCTTCTCCGGATTCGAGGAGTGGGCGGGAATGCCGAAGGTTTCCACCCTGATCTCCATCCTGCCGCGCTGCCCGATCTTGAGATTGAGCTCCGAGGCCTCTCCGATCACCACCAGGTCCGGCCGGAACCGCCGGCTGATCTCCCGGGCCGCGACGCCCTCGAAGCACTCCTCGTGCACCACGCCGGAGACACAGATTCTTCCGGCAAAATCTCCTCCGGTCACCCGGCGGAACCGCGCGGCGGCGCAGGCCGCCGCGGCGACCGCCCCCTTCATGTCGGAGGTGCCGCGGCCGTACATGCGGCCCCCGTCGATCTCCGCCCCAAAGGGATCATGCGTCCAGTCCGCGGGGTTCTGCACCGGCACCGTGTCGATGTGGCCGTCGAAGAGGACGGTCTTTCCCGGGCGGTTTCCTTCGATCACGCCGATGACGTTCCCCGCCGCGTCGACGACCACGTCGTCAAAGCCGTTCTCCTCAAAAAATGCCTTCAGCACCGCGACGACGCCGCTCTCCTCGCCCGAATAGCTACGCTCCCTGATCAGCTTCGTCAGAAGCTCTTCCGTGGGCGTCCCTCTGCTCTCACTCATTGTCTCTTCTGCGGGCGTCCTTCCGTTATCACTCATTGTCTCCTGCCCTTTCTTTTTATAATGGTTCCGGCGCCGGCCGCCTCCGGCTGCCACACGTCGTCCTTCACGACGATCTGTCCTCCGTTGATCACATACCGGAAGCCCCCGCACATCTGGTCCGGCTTCCCGTAGGTCGCCGGCGCGCGGAGCTCGTCCGGATCGAACACGCACAGATCCGCCGGCGCTCCCTCCTTGATCACGCCGCGGTCTATCCCGAGCACCGCCGCCGGGCCCGCCGTCATCTTGTGGACCGCCTCCTCGATGGTAAGGAGTCCCAGTTCCCGCACAAACCGGATGAGGAAATACGGAAACGCGCCATATACCCTCGGATGCAGGCGGCCGCCCTCGGGATAAATGGCGTCGGAAATGACGCTCGAGAGCGGATCCCTGTAGAACGCGCAGAGATCCTCGTCGCAGGCGATGGTGTCCAGCATCGTCACCTCGCACCGCTCCGCCGCGAGAATGTCGTAGAGCGTCTCGTAGGGATCCGCGCGGAGCGCCCCGGCGATCTCCTCGATGGACCGGCCGGAGTACGCCCGGTATTTCTCCGAGACCATGGCGCAGGCCGTGATGTGGTCGAAGCCCGCCAGCTCGACGATGTTTTCAAACTCATGGGACGGCGTCCTCAGGGTCCGGGTCATCGCCTCCCGGAAGCTTCTGTCCTTCAGGTTTTCGAGGAAGCGCTCCTCGCCTCCGGCCTGGAACGCAGGCGGAATCACGTGGAACAGCTGCGTCGACCCGGTCTTGTAGGGATAGAGATCGTAGTCCACCCGCAGCCCCTCCTCCCGTTTCCTGTGGAGAAGGGCGAGGGTCCGCTCCGGCCCGGTGTGCCAGTTGCGCCGGCCGATGCATTTCATATGGCTTATGTGGAGCGGTATCCCGAGACCTTCCGCGACCCGGATCACCTCGCAGACGGACTCGTAGGAGCCGTCCCCTTCGCTCCGGATATGCGTGGTGATGGGCACGTCCGTGCCTCGCAGCGGCTCGAGGACCTCGATGAGGCCCTCCGCGTCGTACTCAAATTCGGGGGCGTAGCCGAGTCCCAGGCTGACGCCCAGGGCGCCGTCCCCGAGGGACCTCTCGACGGAGCGCCGCACCTTCCTCACCTCCTCCGGGGTGAGGGGGCCCGGGTGATACCCCGCAGCGTGGGCGCGGATCGTGCCGTTTCCCGCCAGCATGCCGGTGTTCACCGTGCGCGCCGTCCGGGAAAGCGCCTCGAAGTAGGACCCAAGATCCAGGTCCGCGTTCTCCGCCCCCGGAATCAGGGGCTTTTCGCCGGCCACCGGCTGCAGGAACCGGCCGATCTCCTCCCGCCAGGGGCCCTCCGCCGGCGCGACCGAGAGGCCGCAGTTGCCGTTTACGACGGTGGTGATCCCCTGCCGGTTGAGCAGCTCGTCGTCCCCGCCCCGGACGCCCCGGAGGGCCTTCCAGTCCCCGTGGCGGTGAATATCGATGAAGCCCGGCGTGACGCAGGCGCCCCGGGCGTCGATCACCGCCAGGTTTTCGTGGATGTCCGGCAGGTCCGCCGGATCCCGGAACCGCAGGATCCTCTGTATGCGTCCGTCCCCGATCACGAGCGCCCCCGCGAAGGAGG
>CACYDL010000053.1 GCA_902773195.1 uncultured Lachnospiraceae bacterium | reverse complement strand
CCGGCTCTGCCTCCGCGGCCTGCGGCTCCGCCGCCTCCTCAGGGGCTGCCTCCGGGGAAATCTCCTCGTACTCGGCGTTCAGCGCGCTGTCATCAGCGGAGATCGCCTCTTCGTCCTCCACCTGCTGGAATTCCGCGTCAAGAATGTCGTCCTCCGCTTCCGGATCCGCGCTCTCCGCGGCCGCTCCGCTCCTGAAGATCCGGTTCTCCGGTTCCTCCGCCGCTTCCGGGCCGCCCTCCTGCGGAATGTCGTCCGCGGATTCCTCCCCGAAGGTGCCGCTCTCCGCTGCAGGCGCCTCCTCCGGCTCATGCGTGATGGTCTCCTGGGGGAACGCGGCGCCGCACATCGGGCAGAAAGCCGCTCCCGTTTCGACCAGCTCGCGGCAGGAAGGACAGATCTTCATGCCCTTCGCGGCGGCAAGCTGTCCCTCAAGGGCGGCTACCGCGCCGAGATGCGCCCGGATCTCCTCAAATACGGCGAGGTCCTCATCGGAGAACCCGGCCGGATCCTCTCCCGCCCTGCGGAAGACCGATTCGCCGAGGCGCTGGTACAGTTTTTCGATCTCCTTGTTTTCTCCGCTGATCTGGGCCTTCATACGCGCGGTATTGACGGCGGACCCGGTGGAGTCGGCGGCCTTTCTGGTCGCCTTGGCAATCGACTTGCCGATTTCGCTGAAAAAGTTTCCTCCTGACATCCCCTTCGCTCCTTTCTCAGAGACACTGACCCCTCATCAGTATTCGGGGCGCTCCCTTATGGTTGACATAATCTTTTGTTATTACAACTTCGCCGATGCTGCTGTCCTTGGGAATTTCGTACATGATGTCCAGCATGAATTCCTCCAGGATGGAGCGGAGGGCTCTCGCCCCGGTCTCCTCTTTTACCGCTCTTGCGGCGATTTCCCGGAGAGCGTCCTCCTCAAAGGTCAGTTTGACCTCGTCCATGGCGAGAAGCGCTTCGTACTGTCTCAGGATCGCGTTTTTCGGCTCGTGGAGGATCCTGACCATCATCTCCTCTGTCAGCGCCTCCAGCGGGCAGATGACCGGAAGCCTCCCGAGAAACTCGGGAATCATGCCGAATTTTCTGAGATCCTCGTTGATAACCCGAAGCATCAGATTCCGGTCGTCGTCGTACTTGTCGCGCAGATCCGCCTGGAAGCCGATCGAGCTGCGCCGGTTCAGCCTCTCCTTGATGATATCCTCGAGTCCGGGGAACGCGCCTCCGACGATGAAAAGGATATTCTTGGTGCTGATCTTCTTCATGGGCACCATGGCGTTCTTGCTCGAAGCGCCCACCGGCACCTCGATCTCGGCGCCCTCCAGAAGCTTCAGCATCCCCTGCTGCACCGCCTCGCCGCTCACGTCCCTCTGGCTGGTATTCTTCTTCTTGGCGATCTTGTCGATCTCGTCCACGAAAATGATGCCCCGCTCCGCCCTTGAGACCTTGTTGCCCGCGGCGGCCAGAAGCTTCGACACGACGCTCTCGATGTCGTCGCCGATGTACCCGGCCTCGGTGAGGGAGGTGGCGTCGGTAATGGCCAGCGGGACGTCCAGCATCTTTGCCAGCGTCTGCACAAGGTACGTCTTCCCGCAGCCGGTCGGACCGATCAGCAGGATGTTTGACTTCGCGATTTCCACCGGCTCCTTCTCGGAGGGATCCGGAATCCTGACCTTTTCCTGCTTCTTCCGATGCCCCGCGATGCGGTCCTCCTCGATGATTCTCTTGTAGTGGTTGTACACGGCGACGGAGAGCACCTTCTTGGCATGCTCCTGCCCGACCACATAGCGGTCCAGCCCCTCCTTGATCCTGTGAGGGGCGGGCACGCTGCTCATCTCCGGCGCTGTCGTCTCCTGCGCGGCCTCCTCCGGTTCGGCGGAGGGCTGCCCGGTCAGTCCGGAAAAAATATCTCCCAGATTGAGGAACGAGACGTTCGGAATCTTCCCCAGGATCTGCTTGAAATCCGTCCGGTTCCTGACTTCGTCCACGCTTTTCTGCAGACAGCTTCCGCACACGCGGATCCCGTCGGGAAATTCCGTCAGCCGGCCGGCCTCCTTCTCGGAGCGCCCGCACATCGCGCAGAAACGCTCCTCCCGCTCTTCCGATGCGTTTTCCGACAGCTGCCTGCTGTCCTGATCATTCCGGTCGTCCATCAATGTCTGTACTGTCTCCTCGCGCTTTTCCGGAGACCCCGCCGCCGGCGTGGGGCCGGATCAGCGGAAAAGGTCCCCGAAATTGAATTCTCTGTTGTCTTTGCCGAAGATCGCGCCGAAATCATACTCTGATCCGCCGTCTTCCTTCCGGGGCTCCTCCGCGGCATCCGGCGCTTTCTCCGCTTCGTCCCCGTCTCCCTCAAGGGCTCCGGGGGCGGCTTCACCGTCCTTCTCCCCGTCTCCGCCGGG